>JBDKSB010000012.1:965201-1286935 GCA_039683095.1 Acidobacteriota bacterium
GAGGTGCCGCGGCCGAGGCGGTGGAGCGGCGAAACGGCCGGGCCGAAGCGGCGCCGGGCCTGATAGAGCAGGGTGTTCTCCAGGAAGAAGCCGCCGGGGAGGACGGGCAGGCCGGAGGGCTTGGCCAGGGCGAGGATGTCGTCGTCCTCGAGGAGGACGCCGAAGTCCGTCGGGGCCTCCGGCTCGTCCCAGGGCGGGCGATGGTAGACGAGGAGGTCGCCGGCGGACAGCGGGTCGTGGGGCGAAGCGGGACGGCCGTTGAGCGTCACTTCGCCGCGTTCGATCTTCTCCCGCCATTCGGCTTCGGTCGAATGACGATAGCGCCGGGAATAAAAGCTCAGAATGGACGAGCCCTCGTCCGGACGGGAGATCCGGTCGGGATAATCGTAGCCGTGGTTTCTCATCGTCCGGGATCCGCCCGGCGTCCGGCTGATCTTCCCTAGGCCTTGGAGGCGTATTCGCCGGTCCGGGTATCGACGCGGATGATCTCGCCGACGGCCATGTATTCGGGGACCTGGACGACGAGCCCGGTCGAGAGCGTGGCCGGCTTCGTCCGGGCGGTGACCGAGCCGCCCTTGACCGAGGGCCGGGTCTCGACGATCTCGAGGTTGATGAAGGTCGGGATCTCCAAGCCGAGGACGCGGCCCTCGGACGAGATGGAGATGAGCCCCTCGACGCCCTCCGTGAGGTAAGGCCACTCCTCCTCGATCTCCTCCTTCGTCAGGCTGAACTGGCTGTAGTCCTGGAGGTCCATGAAGGTGATGCTCGAGGCGTCGCCGAAGAGGTACTGGACCGGCCGCCGCTCGAAATCGGCTTCCTCGAACATGTCGTCGCCGTGGAGCGACTGGTCGATCTTCCTCCTGGTCTTGAGGTTGCGGAAGCGGATCTTGTAGAGCGTCACGGCGCCGCGCGCCGACGGCGTCTGGACCTTGATGGTCTCGACGATATGCGGGTCGCCGTCGATCCTGACGACATCGCCCTTCTTCAGATCGGATGTGCTGAACACGAAGACTCCTCTGTCCTGCTCTTCCACCCGCCCCGGCCGGAAAAAGAATATAGTCTTCCGGCCGGTCCGCGTCAAGGACGCGGCCTGATCACTTGGGCCTGGCGTCCAGGGCCTTCCAATTAAGCAACGCGTTGAATATAAAGAAATAAGAGCCGCTGGTCTGGCTCCGCCAGGCGGGGTTGAAGCTGAACAGGACGACGTGGCCCTTGCCGATCGTGACGTCGGCCAGGGCCGGCGAGCCGGCCAGCTCCTCGCCCCCGGCCAGCCCGCCGCTGATCAGAAGGTCGGCGGCGCTCGCGGCGAAGCTCAGAACGATCCGCGGCCGGACGGACGAAACCTGCGGCCGGGGCAGCTCGTCCTCGGCCTCAGTCCCGGCCGCGCCCTTCTCGGCCTTGCGGAACTCCTCGACGGCCTTCTGGCCGAGGTCGCGGGGCCGGCCCTGGATGATGTCCGGGTCGGAGACGCCGCCGCGCCCGGATACCCGGCCCGCCGGCCCGCCCGCCGGGGCCGCCAGGCTCCGGCTCCGGCCGCTCATGCCGCCCAGGGTGAAGACGGGCGACTGGCTGAAGTAGATGCCGACCTGGTCGTCATAGCCGTAGGCGAGCGGGCTGGTCCGGTCGCCGACGGACGCCAGGAACACGCCGCCGCGGGCCCAGAGCTTGGTCGTGTCGCGGACGGCCAGCCCCCGGGCCAGGCCGTAGTGGATAGGCAGGCCGGAGCTGTTGCCGATGGTGACGAAGACGCCGCCGTCCCGGACGAAATCGCGCAGGTGCACGACGCCGTCGAGCTCGAGGCCGCCGCGCATGTCGTCGGTCGAGTCCTCGGCGCCGATGTTCGGGGTCAGGTCGGTCTTCTTCCAGGGCAGGGGCCTGTCGCCCTCGAGGCCGTTGACGATGCTGAACGGGTCCGGCGACGAGGGCCCGAAGATGATGACATCGTACTTGTCGCGGAGCCTGGCGTTGTCTCGGACGGCGTGGACATCGATATAGTCGTAGGGGATGCCGCAATCGTCCAGGGCGATCCGCAGCCAGCCCTCGTTCTGGGTGTTCTGCCAGGTGTGCATGACGGCCAGCCGCGGCGCGTCCGCCTCGTGCGCCGGCACGTCGGGGACGGCGGGCACGGCGGCGACGGCGAAACCGAGCCTCCGGCCGGCCTCGTCGAGGATCCCTTCCAGGTCCCTGGGGTTATCCCCCGGCTTGAGGATGAACGACCCGGCCCGGAACTTCCGGCCCTGGGCTTCGAAGTCCTTCTCGGCCGCCCGGATCTTCAGGTCCCTGCGGGCGTAGCGGAACGTGGCCAGGACGGTGTCGGCGTTGTGATTGACCAGGTAGGCCTGGACGGCCCCCTTGCCGAGCCGGGTGACGCCGCCGGGAGCGGCCACCTCGCCCTTGACCGGGGTCATCGCCGCGTCCAGGACCGCGACGTCCTCGACCCGCACGGACTTGGCGTTGTAGAGCGGGCCGAGCGTCCAGCCGACGTCGTCGTACGGGGCGGGATCGTTGACGTTGAAGTACTGGCGGTCGAGCATCATGTCGGCCAGCCGCGAATAGGGCTGGTCCATGCGGACGACATAGCTCCCGGCGGGGTATTCCGCGTCCTTGACCTTGAAGGGCTTGTCGGCCCGCTGGACCTCGATGCCCTGGGTCTGGAGCTGGCGGAGCAGCCTGGCCTGCTGGCCGGGCCGCGGGTCGTCGCCGGGGAAAACGTAGGCGGCCGGGCCCTCGGCCCGGGCCTTGGCGATCGAGCGCTTGCCCTTGAGATAGAAGCTCTCCAGGAACTTGTCCTTGAGCGCGGCCACATGGTTGAGGGCGACGAGGACGCCGCTCTGCTGGAGGTTGACGTTGTCGCGCAGCGACCAGAGGACCGAGCGCAGCGGCGGATTGGGCCGGAACCAGGCCCGGTCGGGGGAGGCCGAGACGACCCGGGTCGAGCCGTCGCCCGCGGTCTGGGTCTCGTAGAAGCGGCCGATGGCGTTGTGGCCGTTGGCCGCGTAGAAGGCGTAGTTCGGCGTCCAGCCGTCGTAGAAGCCCTGGGTCCAGACGCCGGGAACGCCCGCCTTGGTCAGCTCGTCGACCTCGCGGTAGGCCAGCAGGTTCCATTCGTCGATGGTGATGGGGTCGAGCCAGGCGTTGTAGGGCCCCGTGCCGGTCGAGATGTAGAGGTAGGACATCGACTCGTGGAGGTCGTGCATGACCAGGGGATGGAAGTCGAGGAAGGTCTTGGTGATGTTCTGGCTGAGCTTCAGGGCCAGGCCGAGGTTGTCGCGGTTGTTGTCGTGGGACACGTACTTGCCCCAGTAGACGAGCCGCGTCGGGACGTTGGCCTTGGGGTCCTTGCGCTTGGCCATGGCCAGGTCGACCTGCTTGTCGCGGCCGTCGGGCTCGAGCACGGGCGTGATCAGGGTGATGACATTCTCGCGGATGGCCTTGACGAAGGGCGAGTCGTCGACCGCGATGCGGTAGGCCAGCTCCATGAGCATCTCTACCGAGCCCGTCTCGGACGAGTGCAGGCCGCCCGTGGCCCAGTACATGGGCTTGGCCTGGGCCAGGAGAGTCCTGGCCTCGGCCTCGGAGAGCCGGCGCGGATCGGCCAGCCTGGCCATGATCCCCTTGTACCGGTCGAGGTCCCTGATGGTCCCCTCGTCGGCCACGGCGACGACGATCCAGTCGCGCCCCTCCTCGGTCTTGCCGACGTCGAAGACCTTGACCCGGGGCGTGGCCGCCGCCAGGGCCCGCATGTACGTGGTGACGTCGGCGGTATAGGAAAGGACGTCCCGCGCCCCGGCGATGTGGCCGAGGACCTCGAACGGCGTCGGGATGCCCGGGGCGGACGGCAGGTAGTTGACGTACTGGGTGAGGAAGCAGGGATCGGTCGTGAACTCGAGGATCTTCTTGGTGTATTCCGCGTCGACCTTCTGCTGGGCCGGAAGCGGGCGCGTTGCCGCCCCGGCGATGAAGACCAACGCCAGGATCAGGATCAGGTGTCTGCCAGCTCGACCGTTCTTTTGCACGCTCGACCTCCTTGTAATGCTTGCGGATCGGATGCGGCCCGGCCGGATCGGAGCCCGGGTCCGCTCAATGCCCCGTCATTTCGCTCCGGGGATCTCGATCTCATAAAGGGAAACGCTGATCGGCGGGACCGTAAGCTTCTTGCCGAACGGGGCGGCCGCGGTCTCGCGAACGACGACCTGGGGCTCCTTCCCGGGCACGTTGCAGGCCCTCGGGTCGGGCCCGTCGACGAGGAAGAGCCGGGCCGCCTTCGGCAGCTTCAGCCGTCCGGCGTCGAGCCGGAGCTCCATCGGCCGCCTGGTCGGATTGACGATCGAAAGCGTCAGGACCGTCTTCGCGTCGTCCTTCCAGCAGGCCATGACGTCGAGCGGTTCCGGCGCGCCTCCGACCGCGACGGGGATCCTCCCGAAGTGGCGCCGGTAGAGGGCCAGGATGACGCCCGTCGAGTCGAGGACGGCCGCCGTCTTCGAGGTCTTGATGGCCCCGATGACGTTGACCGTCTGGGCATAATTGGCCATGAAGTAGACGTCGGTCTGGCGGGCGAATTCGTTGAAGGCCGCGGCCACGCCGAGGGCGTCCTCGAGGAAATACTGCGTCCCGATCTCGCCGTAGATGTCCGGGCCGTACCAGTAGTTCCACTCGTCCAGGGCGACCGGGACCGGATGGGCCTTGAGCGTCGGGATCTCGGCCCGGTACTTCCGGTGGGCTTCGGCGATGCGGCGGATCGCGGCCGGCATCTGGCTGACGTGGCTGAGAAGGCCCGGCTTGTGCTGGACGTAGAAGTGCTCGCTGATGAGGTCCATGTGGTTCGAGGCCTCGGCCAGCATGGTCTCGCTCCAGGGGCCGACGGCGCCCACGGCCGCGACCTGGACCGAGGGGTCCATGGCCTTCATGGCCACGGCGAACTGGGTGTGCTTCTTGACGTAGTCGGAGAGCGGCATATGGCCGAGCTGCCAGTCGCCGTACATCTCGTTGCCGATGGCCCAGAACTTGACGCCCCAGGGCTCGGGATGGCCGTTGGCCGCCCGGAGCCGGCCCATCTTGGTGCCGGGCCCGCCGTTGGCGTACTCGAGCTCCTCGAGGGCCATGGCCGCGTCGCCCAGGCCGCTGTTGACCGTGACGTAGGGCTCGGCCCCGATGAGCCGCATCAGGTCCATATACTCGTGGATGCCGACGTCATTGTGCTCGACGCCGGTCCAGGCCGGGTTCTTGCGGGGCGGCCGCCGGTCGCGGTCGCCGATGCCGTCGCGCCAGTCGTAGCCGCTGACGAAGTTGCCGCCGGGCCAGCGGTAAACGGGCGCGTCGAGCTCCCTGAGCAGGGCCAGGACCTGGGGCCGGAAGCCGTCGACGTTGTCCGCGGGCATGATCGAGACCGTGCCGATCCCGAACGCGCCGCGGCCGGACGAGACGATCTCGAGCCGGGCCTTCCCGGTCGAGGCCCCGGCCTTGAAGGCGAAGGGGAAGGTCTTGTAGCCGCGGCCGAGTTCCCTGACCGCGAGCGTCTGGCGCGCCCCGGGGCCGTCGCCCCAGACGAGGCTGACCTCGACCGGGGCCGCGGACGCGTCGCCGCAGAGGACGGCCCGGCCGGAGTATTCCTTCCCGGCGACCAGGGCCAGATCATTCTGGACGATGCCGCCGGGGCCCTTGCCGGTCAGGGTCACGCGCGGCGCGTGCGCGCCGGTGAAGGGCTTGGCCGCGTCCATCTTGACGAGGGCCTTGTCACCGACGGCCTGCCAGGGCGATTCCCCCTCGCCGACCGGCCAGAAGAATTTCCTGTCCTCGAGCATCTCCGCCCAGACGCCCTGGTAGATCGAGCGGCCCAGGTGCTCGATGAACTGGCCGTAGATGTACCTGGACATGGGCGCGGCCGTCTTGCCGCCGTCGATCCTGACGGCGGGCCGGCCGAGGTCCTTGCCGGAGAGGCGGACCAGCTCGACGTCGTCGAACCAGGCCTTGCCGGTGGACCGGCCCCAGCCGCCGAAGAGGCAGGAAACCGGCAGGGCGTCGTTGGCCCCGGCCTCGAACTCGACCTCGACCCGCGTCCAGTCCCGCGTGCCCGTGAGCGCCGGCGTCCGCCACTCCTCCTGGCCGTCGACGTTGATCTGAGCCCCGCGGCCCGAGCCCGCCAGCAGGTTCTCGGTCCTGATCCAGCCGCTCAGGCGGTAGCGCGAGTAGGGCCGGATCGGGACGGTCGCGACCCACGAGGCGTCGGCGCCCTTCCCGGACGAGATGGCGACGCTGCGGGCGCCCGCGTGGCCGGCGGGCTCGACGGAGAAGGAGGCGTCGCTCCGGTCCTGCCAGCTCCGGGAGGTCCAGCCTTTCGGGCTCTCGCCCTGCATCTCCTCGAACGAGCCGTTGGCGACGAACTGGGTCACCCCGGCAAGCTCGTCCCGGGCCTCGGGCCTTCCGGGACCGGGCCGGCAGGCCGCGCAGGCCAGGGCCAGCTCGCACGCGGCGATCGCGATCAGGGCGGGATACGGGCGGCGGCGGTGGGCGGTCATCGTTCCTCCTTCGGGATTGGGACGGCCGCCGGCAACTTTACCTCGCCCCTGTCCCCCTGTCAACGCCTTGACATCCGACCGCGATCTGGGTAACCCTTATCGCCGGAAGACGATATCATGACACCGCGACGTCCGAAGCTCTTGTTCTTCGACTGCGAGACGACCGGCCTGCCCCGGGTCCGCTATTTTGCGCCGGAAGTCGCGGAGGAATGGCCCCGCCTCGTCCAGATCGCCTGGGCCCGCTACGATCCCGGGGGCGATCCCGAGGATGCCCGCTGCCATATCGTCAAGCCGGAGGGGTTCCGCATCCCGGAGGACGCAACGGCCATCCACGGCATCTCCGACGCCCAGGCCAGGCGGGAGGGCCGGGCCCTCGGGGAGGTCCTCGACGATTTTCTGGCCGAGGCCGAGCGGCCGGCGACGACGCTCGTGGCCCACAATTTCGACTACGACCGCGGCGTCATCGGAGGCGAGCTGGTCCGGGCGCGCAAGTCCCTGCGCTTCCTGGAGCTGCCGTCGATCTGCACGATGAAGGGGACGACAGAGCTCTGCGGCCTGCGCCGGCCGGGCGGGGGCCTCAAGTGGCCGACGCTCGACGAACTCCACTGCTACTGCTTCGGCTACTCCTACGAAGGGGCCCACGACGCGGCCAACGACATCGGCGCCTGCGCCCGGGCCTTCTTCAAGCTCCTCGAAGCCGGCCACTTCCGGATCTGAAGGCCTGCGGCATCCCGGCCGCCGAACAAAAGATCCCTGTCCCGGGCTATTTGATCTTCCACTCGTGGACGCCGGCCGACCAGTCCGGCTGGAGCCGGACCTCGAGGCGCAGGGCCCTGGTCCGCACCGGCGCGAACTTGACCGTGTTCCAGGCGTCCTTGGCCGTGCCGTAGGCGCCGGCCGGGCTGACCGGGAGCCAGTCCTCGCCGGCTTTGTAGAGGATGCGCCAGGAGGCGGGCACGCGGCAGCCGCCGGCGCCCGAGTCGTCGAACCAGTAGACGGACGCTTCGGAGACGCGCACGGGCGCCTCGAAAGCGTAATCGATCCATTCGGACGTGCCCTTCTTCGGCCACCAGTGCATGTAGCCCGCGGCGTCGTCCGAGCTCTCGGGCTCGAACTGGTCGTTGATCCGTTTCGGGCTGACCGCGCCCTCCGAGGCCGTGACCGCCGCCTTGGCCGCGAGGCCCGGCTCGCGGGCGACGCGCGCCCTGGACGGGTCGCGGGCCAGCCAGACGGCCATCTCGCTCCGGCCCCGGTTGGCCCAGGCGTAATACGGGATGAGGGTCAGGGGCTTCTTCTCGGTCACGATCTTGCCGGCCTTTTCGCTGACGGCCTCGGCCGCGCCGGTGATGACGACGACGCCGTTGAGGAGTTCCGGCCTCATCTCGGCGCTGAGCGCGGCGCCGTCGGGCAGGACGAGGTTCGCGACCCGGCCCTCGTTGTCAGGCCCCTCGGCGCAGTAGACGAGCGGGCCGCGCTCGACGGCGACCAGGCCGCGGTCGGCCTCGACGGCCTCGTTGGCCGCGACCCGGCGGACCGGCATTGGCAGCGACAACTCGACGACGTCGCCGGCCTTCCAGGTCCGGTTGACGAGGGCGTAGCCCTTGTCGAGCGCCAAGGCCGCCGGCGCGCCGTTGACCTTGAGCGCCGGCTGGCCGGCGGGCGGCTCCGGATAGGAATAGAGGCCGGTCGGCACCGGACGGTTCAGGGCCCAGCCGGGGATGCGCACGGCCAGGGTGAATGCGGCGTCTTTCGCGGGCCGGACCTCGATGCGGATGTCGCCCTTCCAGGGATACTCGGTCGTCTGGACGAGCTCTAGGTCCGTGCCGCCGGCCTTCATCCGGCCCGTCCCCTGGGCATAGAGATTGACGTAGACCCGGTCGCTCGCGGCCGCGTAGAAATACCCCGGCACCGAGGTCAGGATGCGGGCCACGTTCGGCGGGCAGCAGGCGCAGCTGAACCACGGCACCCGCTCGTGCTGGCCGAACGAGGCCAGGGGGTTGGGGTAGAAGAACCGGTCGCCCGAAAGCGAGATGCCCGAGAGGACGCCGTTGTAGAGGATGCGCTCCATGACGTCGGCGTACTTGGCGTCGAGCTCCAGGCGCTGCATCCGCGAGTTCCACAGGAACGTGGCGATGTTGGCGCACGTCTCGGCGTAGGCGCTGGCGTTCGGCAGGCGGTAGGGCGGGCCGTAGCCCTCCCAGCCGCCGGCGGCGCCGATGCCGCCGGTGATGTAGAGCTTGGTCCCGGCCATGTCGGCCCAGATCTTGTCCAGGGCGGCGATGTAGGCGGCCTCCCCGGTCAGGGCGGCGACGTCGGCGGCCCCGGCGTAGAGATAGCCGGCCCGGACGGCGTGGCCGACGGCCTCCGTCTGCTCGACGAAGGGCTTGTGGTCCTGGGCGTACTCGCCGTAGAGGAGCTCGGTCCGGCCCTCGTTCTCGTAGGGGATCCGGCCTTCGGCCCGGCCGCGGGCGTCTATGAAGAACTTGGCCAGGTCGAGATACTTGCGCGCGCCGGTGACCCTGTAGAGCTTGACCAGGCCGATCTCGATCTCCTCGTGGCCGGGGGGATTGGCGCGCTTGCCGGGTCCGAACTCGCGGGCAACGAGGTTGGCGCTCTTGACCGCGACATCGAGCAGGTTCTTCCGCCCGGTGGCCTGGTAGTGAGCGGCCGCGGCCTCGTAAAGATGTCCGAGGTCGTAGAGCTCGTGGCTCATGTAGAGGTAGGACCAGCGCTCCCGGCCGACCCAGGGCTGGGGCGGCGGGCCGCCGATAGTGCGGGCGGCGTAGAGATAGCCGTCCGGCTCCTGGGCCGCGGCGATCTTGGCGACGAGGCCGTCGACGTACTTGGCCAGCGCCGGGTCGGCGTGCGTCGCCAGGGCGTAGGAGGCCGCCTCGATGATCTTGTAGACGTCGGAATCGTCGAACGGGAAGCTGGAGCGGTACTGGCCGCCCTTGGCCCCGGCCAGGGCGGCCGCGGCCAGTTCGAAGTTCCTGACCCGGCCCGTCTCTTCGCACATCTTGAAGATATGGGGGATGGTCACGGTGCGGTTGATCTCCAGGCGCGGCGCCCAGAAGGCGTCCGTCAGGTGCACGTCGGTGAACGGCACGGGCGCGGCCGGGTAGTCGGCCTGGGGCGCCTGGTCGCAGGCCGCGGCGAGGGCAAGGATGATCGCCAGGGCCGCTGTCGCTCGGACTCTCGTCATCTTCGGCCTCCTAAAATGGGGGACATGATACCCGTTTCCTGTTTTCTCGCCTGTCGAAAAGGCGGGATATGACGCCGATTCCTGATCCTCCCGGAATGATATCATAGCATTTTCCGGCCGGTTTTCCCGGCTTTCGGCGTTCAGGCCCGATCCGGGTCGGGGGAAGACCGGGGAACGGGCGTCATGTCCCCCATCCTTTCGGGCCGGCCCCCAGGGGAATCCTGCGTGGACGTTCCCGCAGACGGGTTGCTCCCGGAGCCGGCCTGAGTATAATAGAAGCCGGCAGTAGCCGGTCCAAGTTCGAGCGGAGGTCCATGCCCATGAAAGCCGCGAAGTACGCCCTCGGCCTCGACTTCGGCACAAACTCGGTCCGGGCCCTTGTCGTCAACATCGGCAACGGCGACGAGGTCGGCACGGCGATCTTCGACTACCCCGGCGGCTCCGCCGGCATCCTGCTCGATCCGAAAGACGCCAACCTGGCCCGGCAGAACCCGGCCGACTGGATCCTGGGCATCGAGAAGACCGTCCCGGCCGCCCTGGCCGCGGCGAAAAAGAAGGTCAAGGGCTTCGACCCTGCGGCCGTCGTCGGCGTCGGCGTCGACACGACCGGCTCGACGCCTCTGCCGCTCGATCGGGCCGGCAAGCCCCTCGCTCTCTATAAGGAATTCCGAAAGAACCTCAACGCCCAGGCCTGGCTGTGGAAGGACCATACCGCCCACGCCGAGGCGGCCGAGATCACCGCCCTGGCCGCGGCCGAACACCCCGAGTACCTGGCCAAGTGCGGCGGCACCTATTCCTCCGAGTGGTTCTGGAGCAAGATCCTCCACTGCCTGCGGACGGATCCCAAGGTGGCCGCGGCCGCCTACTCCTGGGCCGAATGCGCCGACTACATCCCGGCCCTCATGACGGGCTCGACCGATCCTCTCCGGATGAAGCGCAGCCGTTGCGCCGCCGGCCACAAGGCCATGTTCAACGACGCCTGGGGCGGCCTGCCGGCCAAGGCCTTCCTGGCCAAGCTCGATCCGCGTCTGGGCGAGCTCCGCGACCGCCTCTACCAAAAGACCTTCACGTCCGACGTCCCGGCCGGCGGCCTGACCAAGGACTGGGCCAGGAAGCTGGGCCTCCGCCCCGGCATCGCCGTGGCCGTCGGCGCCTTCGACGCCCACCTCGGCGGCATCAGCTCCGGCGTCGAGACCGGCCGCTTCGTCAAGATCATCGGCACCAGCACCTGCGACATCTGCGTCTGGCCCGCTTCCAAGAAGCTGCCCGATATCCCGGGCCTGTGCGGCATCGTCGACGGCTCGGTCCTGCCCGGCTACCTCGGGCTCGAGGCCGGCCAGTCCGCCGTCGGCGACATCTTCAACTGGTTCGTCAACGTCATCGAGCCCGGCGGTCCGAAGAAGGGCTCGCACGCCGTCCTGACCCGGGGCGCGGCGGCCCTCAAGCCCGGCGAATCGGGCCTCCTGGCCCTCGACTGGCTCAACGGCAACCGGACCGTCCTCGTCGACCAGCGCCTGACGGGCCTCATCGTCGGCCTGACCCTGCACACCACGCCGGCCGAGATCTACCGGGCCCTCATCGAGGCCACGGCCTTCGGCGCCCTGACCATAATCCGGCGCTTCGAGGAGTACGGCGTCCAGATCCGCGACGTCGTCAACTGCGGCGGCATCGCCGAGAAGAACCCGCTGGTCATGCAGATCTACGCCGACGTCACCGGCCTGGAGATGAAGATCGCCCGCTCGAGCCAGACTTGCGCCCTGGGCGCGGCCATGGCCGGGGCCGTCGCGGCCGGACGCCCGGGCGGCGGCCACGCGACCTTCGCCGAGGCCCAGGCCGCCATGGGCGGGATCAAGCGCACGGTCTACAAACCCGACGGCGCCCGCCACAAGGTCTACCTCGAGCTCTTCGCCCTCTATCGCGAGCTCCACGACGCCTTCGGCACGAAGGCCTGGAGCGGCAGCCTCTATAACGTGATGAAGGACCTGCTGGCCCTCAAGGACCTCCAGAGGAGGTAGCCGATGCTGGCCGAGCTCAAGGAATCCGTCTGGAAGGCCAATCTGGACCTGGCCAGGTCCGGCCTGGTCATCCTGACCTTCGGCAACGTCAGCGGCATCGACCGGCGCCGGGGCATCGTGGCCATCAAGCCGAGCGGCGTCCCCTACGACGCCATCAAGGCCGACGACATAGTGCTCGTCGACCTCGAAGGCGGCGTCGTCGAGGGCTGGCTCAGCCCCTCGTCGGACACGCCGACGCATGTCGAGCTCTACAGGGCCTTCCCGGGGATCGGGGGCATCACCCACGCCCACAGCCCCTACGCGACCATGTTCGCCCAGGCGAAGCGGGAGATCCCCTGTTATGGGACGACCCACGCCGACCAGTTCCACGGCCCCGTGCCCCTCACCAGGCCGCTCGGCGAGCCCGAGATCGCCGGGGCCTACGAGCGGAACACGGGCCAGGTCATCGTCGAGCGCTTCGCCGGGCTCGAGGCGCTCGAGTGTCCGGCCGTCCTCGTGGCCGGCCACGGGCCCTTCACCTGGGGCCGGACCCCGGCCGAGGCCGTCGAGACGGCCATCGTTCTCGAGCAGGTCGCCCACACGGCCTTCGGCTCGGTCATCATCGAGCCCCGGCTCGACCCCCTGGACGCGTGCCTCCAGGAAAAGCATTTCCGCAGGAAGCACGGGCCCGACGCCTATTACGGACAAAAGAAGGAGGAATGATCATGACCAACATCCCGAAGGTCCGCCTCGGCCTGGTCGCCGTCAGCCGCGACTGCTTCCCCATCGAGCTTTCCCGCAAGCGCTCCCTCCGCGTGGCGGAGGAATGCCGCAAGCTCGGCGTGTCCGTCACGCGCATCCCGACCGTCGTCGAGAACGAGAAGGACGCCCTCCAGGCGCTCGAGGAGCTGCGGGACAAGAAGATCAACGCCCTGGTCATCTATCTGGGCAACTTCGGCCCGGAGACGCCGACGACCATCCTGGCCCAGAAGTTCGACGGCCCGGTCATGGTCGTCGCCGCCGCCGAGGAGTCGGGCAAGGACCTCGTCGACGGGCGCGGCGACGCCTACTGCGGCATGCTCAACAACTCCTACAGCATGGGCCTGCGCCGGCTCCGGCCCTACGTGCCGGAATACCCGGTCGGCCTGCCCGAGGAAGCGGCCGGGATGATCGCCGATTTCGTGCCTGTCGCCCGGATCCTGCTCGGCCTGGCCAAGCTCAAGGTCTTCTCTTTCGGGCCGCGGCCGCAGGATTTCCTGGCCTGCAACGCCCCGATCAAGCCGCTCTACGACCTCGGCGTCGAGATCATGGAGAACAGCGAGCTCGACCTCTACGACATCTTCCGCAAGTCCGAGGGCGATCCGAAGGTCAAGGCGGTCGCGGCGGACATAGCCAGGGAGCTGGGTGCCGGGAACGCCTATCCCGGCATCCTGAACAAGCTGGCCCAGTTCGAAGTCGCGCTGCTCAAGTTCATGGAAGGGAACCTCGGCGCCTCGGAGTTCGGCATCTTCGCCGACAAGTGCTGGCCGGCCTTCGAGAGCTTCTTCGGCTTCGTCCCCTGCTACGTCAACTCGCGGCTGGCGGCCCGGGGCATCCCGGTCGCCTGCGAGGTCGACATCTACGGCGCGCTGAGCGAGTACATCGCCACCTGCGCCACGGAGTTGCCGGCCACGATCCTCGACATCAACAACACCGTCCCCTACGACATGATCGCCGGGGCCAGGAAGGCGATCAAGGGCTACAAGCCCTCCGACCTGTTCATGGGCTTCCACTGCGGCAATACGCCGGCCGGGTGCCTGGTCAACCCGGCCATGGGCTACCAGCTGATCATGCACCGGCTCCAGGAGCCGGGCAAGGAGCCCGACATCACCCGGGGGACGGTCGAGGGGCGGATCAAGGCGGGCGGCGTGACCATTTTCCGCCTCCAGTCGACCGCCGACACTGTCCTGCGGTCCTACATGGCCGAGGGCGAGGTCCTGGACGTCGATCCGAAGTCGTTCGGCGGGATCGGGGTCATCGCCGTCAAGGAGATGGGCCGGTTCTACCGCCACGTCCTCGTCGAGAAGCGCTTCCCCCACCACACGGCGGTGGCCTTCGCCCCGGCCGGCAAGACCCTGTGGGCGGCCATGCGCATGCTCGGGGTCGAGGACATCGGCTTCAACCGCCCGGCCGGGATGCTCTACCCGACGGAGAATCCGTTCTAAAAAATGGGGGACACGATACCTATTTCCTATTTTCGCCGGCACCGATAATTAGGAAATAGGTATCGTGTCCCCCTAATTTTCTTAATTTTCTAGCTGCGGCCGCGCTGCGGCGCCGGCGCGTTGGCGTCGAAGTATTTCCGCGGCAGCTTCTGGTCGCGCATGGCGGCATTGTAGACGAACCAGGCCATGACCGTGGCCGCCTGCATCAGGTCGGGGCGGGACAGGTGGTCGTAGACGTCCATGGTCGAGTGGTGCGTCAGAGTGTCGTACTCGAGATCGTCCTGGATGAACTGGAAGCCGGGCAGCCCGACGCCGTCGAACGGCAGGTGGTCCGTGCCGCCCGTGTTCCGCAGGACCACGGTCCCGGCGCCGAGATCGCGCACGGGCCTGAGCCATTCCTCGAAGATGGGCACGACGGCGCTGTTGCCCTGGGCGTAGATGCCGCGGATCTTGCCGCTGCCATTGTCGAAATTGAAGTAGGCCGAGAGCTTGTCGTATTCCGGCTTCTTCTCCTTCTTCGCCCGGTCGAAGAAATGGTTCGCGACATAGCCGCGCGAGCCGACGAAGCCCTGTTCCTCCGCGTCCCAGAAAGCCATGCGGATGGTGCGCCGGGGCTGGACGCCGAGCGCCTTCAGGATGCGCATGGCCTCGAAGGCGACGGCGCAGCCGGCCCCGTCGTCCGTGGCCCCCGTGCCGCCGTGCCAGGTGTCGAAGTGGCCGCCGAGCATGACCAGCTCGGCCTTGAGCTTGGGGTCGGCGCCGGGGATCTCGGCGACGACGTTCGTGCCCGGCAGATCGTCGGCCGTGAACCGGGCCTGGACCTCGACCTCGAGCGTGACCGGGACGTTCTTCTGGATAATGCGGACGATGCGGTTGTACTGCTCCGTGGCGACGGCGATCGCGGGAACGGGCGTCTCCGCGCCCTTGGTCCGCGAGCCGCCGGCGGCGACAAAGACCGTGCCGAACTTGCCCCGGCCGGGATCGAGGATGACGCCCACGCCCTCGGCCTTGAGCATCTTCTGGATGGCCTGCTGGACCTGCGCCCGGGCCATCATGTCCTGCATCTGCGGGGCCTGGGGCCGCCGGGCGTACGGATCGGGTGCCAGCATGAGCTTCTCGAGATCGGGCCCGGCCAGGCGCGAGGCCATCGGGTCGAACGAGATCGGCAGGTCCTGCTCGCCCTGCAGCAGGACGATGGCGTCCTTGAGCTTGCCCTTGTACTGGTCGAGGTCGGCCACGGTCTTGGCCTGGATCAGGACGGCCTGCCCCTTGAGGAGGCCGTTCGTCCCGGGCGTCCAGGCCTTGGGATAGCCGACGATGGGCATGTACTGAGGCTCGGTCATGGCGGCGTAGAACTTCAGGAGCTCCCAGCTGCGGCCGAACGTGCCGTAGGGCTCCATGGCCGCGTTGGCCAGGCCGATCTCCCTGGCTTTGCCGACAACCCACTCGCCGGCCTTGACGTACTGGGGCGAGTCGGGCAGCCGCGGCCCGTAGACGTCGCAGAGATAGACCAGGAAATCGCTGATCTTGGAGTTGTTCAGGCCCTCGGCGCGGATGCGGTCGAGCATCTGCAGGTCGAGCTTCTCCTGGGCGAAGGCCCCGAGCGAGAACAGGACGACCAGGAGAGCGAGGACCAGCGAACGGAAGGCCAGGTGTTTTTTCATGGGACGCTCCTTTGTACCGGTCTCGGGGACTATACGCCCGCGGCCGCGGCCTTGTCAAAACACGGCCGGGACGGACGGCCGCCCGGGACGCTTCCCGGCGGGCCCCGACCTGCTTTATAATGAAGGGACCATGAAAGCGGCTTTCCTGACAGGCGTCCGGACGATCGAGATCCGCGACATCCCGGCGCCCCGGCTCGTCCGCGACGACGACGTCATCGTCCGGAGCCGGGCCGTCGGCGTCTGCGGCAGCGACCTCCACTACTACCTCTCCAACAAGGTCGGCGGCGACCAGGTCAAGTACCCCTTCATCCCGGGCCACGAGTGCGCCGGCGTCGTCGAGGAGGTCGGTCGGTCCGTGACCAGGGTCAGGCCGGGCGACCAGGTCGTGGTCGAGCCGGCCGTCTCGTGCGGTACGTGCGACCAGTGCCGGACCGGACGGCCCCACACCTGCCGCAAGCTCCTCTTCCTCGGCCACTACGGCGAGCTCACCGGCGGCATGGCCGAGCTCGTCCTGGCCCCGGAACGCAACTGCGTGCCGCTGCCGGCGAAAATGACCGCCGTCCAGGGCGCGCTGGCCGAGCCCCTGTCGATCGGGCTTTACGCGGCCGGGTTAGCCGGCTCGGTAAGGGGGAAGACGGCGGCGGTGCTCGGGACCGGGCCGATCGGGCTGTGCGTCATCATGGCCCTGAAGGCGGACGGCGCGGGCGCGGTCTACGCCACGGAGAAGGTCGAGGCCCGGCGGACGGCGGCCGCCGAGAAGGCGGGAGCCGATTGGACGGGGGATCCGGGCGCCGAGGACGTCGTGGCCGAGACCGCGGCCCGCGAGTCCCTCGGCCTCGACCTCGTCTTCGAGTGCTGCGGCGAGCAGCCGGCCCTCGACCAGGCGGTCGCCCTGCTCAAGCCCGGCGGGACGCTCGTCGTCGTGGGCATCCCCCTCGAGCCGCGCGTCTCCTTCGACAGCTCCAGGGTCCGCCGGCGCGAGATCCGGATCCAGAACGTCCGGCGCCAGAACAGGTGCCTGGAGCGGGCCGTGGGCATGATCCACGCGGGCCGGATCCCGGTGGATTTCCTGGCCACGCATTCCTTCGGCCTCGGCCAGGCCGGAGAAGCCTACGAAACGGCGGCGGCCCGCCGCGACGGCGTGATCAAGGCCATCGTCAGGCCGTAGCCGGGTCCGGCCTTGTACCTCGGCGTCCTATCCGCACGACAAAAAAGGTAACATGTCCCGGCTTTTTCCCGGGCGGGAAAATGGGGAACAGGTATCATGTCCCGCATTTTGTCGAAAACCGCCGGCCGATCAGATCTCTCTGAAGCCGATCCCTCTGAGATATTCGAACGTCGGGTCGTAGAAGGACGGCTGGCGCGTCGGATCGTCCCGGTCCCCCGGCGGCACGACGATGACCATGCCCTGGCGCGCCCGCGTCAGGAGAACGCGGTAGGCGTTCTTCTGGTACTTCTGCCTCTCGGAATCCCTGATGTTCCGCCAGGCGTCTCCCAGGAACGACTTGTGCGTCCACCCCGTTCGCGAATATCGAAAATCCGCGTCCCAGGTGACGCAGGCCCAATCGAGCTCCAGGCCCTGGACATCGAATTCCGTGGCCACGTCCTCCAGGTAGTAGGACGACCGCACATCCTGCTTGCCGTCGAGGAACCAATGGACCGGATCCATCGGTGCCTTGACATGGATGGCGTGAGGCCGGAGACGCTCCGCTTGCGAGGAGACCACGATGCCGTATCGCTCGGTCCCCCGCGCCTGGGCCTTGAGCCACGATTTGGCCTGGCCGAGGTCGCGGGTGATGGCGATCGGATATCTGTCCCGCAGCTCGGCCAGGGTCCGGCGCGCCCCCGCGTCGTCCAGGTCCAGGACCTGCTTGACCAGAAGGGACACGTTCTCGGCCCGGAAGGAGCGCATGGATACGGCCAGGTGAAGCGAGGGGACGAAGCTGACGTGCCGTCGGGGCTCCAGCTGCTCGAGAACCCTCCCGGCGCCGTATTCGCTGTCCGTCAGCTGGGGAGAGATGAAGACGCGCCAGTCGGGAAAAGACCGCGTCAGGGAATCGATCCATTCGGAGATCCCGGCCTCGCCCCGGTTGATCTCCTGCCCTCCTCCGACGAGGCAGATAACGACGGCCCAATCCGGGTGCCGATCGAGGCAGGAGATCAGGAACTCGGGCTCCGAAAATCGGAAGCCCGGCCTTTTCTTCTTGCGCTTCATGAAATCCGCGGTCATGCCGCTGTTCCAGGCCCGTTGGGCTTCGTCGAACAGGGCCACATGATCGACCGGGGGGCGCTTCTCGTCGACAAGACACTCGTCCCGGAAATGATGGACGTTCTGGATGAAGGCCTTGACCCGGCTCTTGGCTTCGCCTTTCTTGATCCTTTTGCCATGGGCCTTCGTCCGGACGACCATATCACGGGCCAGGGCCTCCTGGAGGATCTTGACCAGCGGGCCGTTCCCGGACAGGAAGACGCTGTGGTGCGCGTCGGCCTGATCCATATGCTCCGTCGCGACGTTGAGACCGACCAGGGTCTTGCCCGCCCCGGGCACGCCGGTGACGAAGCAGATGGATTTGTGCGCCCGCGCCTTGGCGTCTTGAATGACCTTCGAGATCGCGTTCGTCGTCTGGCTGAGATTGACGGCCCCGGCGTCGCTGCGGGATATTTCGGCGACCGAGTGGCTTCGGTAAAGCGCCAGGGCCGCTTCCATGATGGTGGGCGTCGGGCTGTATCGGCCGGTCTTCCATGTTCGCCAATCGATCTTTTCTCCGTCGGCGAAGTCCAGCACGCCCTGGATGACTTCGCCAAGCGCCTCCCCGTCGGTTTTCAGGGGAAGCAGGACGTTGTCGTTCCGGGGAGTCAGGGCGATGCCCGGCGGAACGCGCCCGGCGCCGGTCGCGATCAGAACGGGCGCGACGAGATGATCGTGGCTGGTTTCATGGAAATTCTTCAGGTCCAGGGCATAATCCATAACCTGGTCGAGGGCATAGGACGCGAATTCCCTGGCTCCGACCTTGAATTCCAGGACGAAGATGACCGGCCCGATGACGAGCAGGACGTCAATCCGCTCCCCCATGCGGGGGATGGAGTACTCGAAGTGGATGCCCCCCGAACGGGACCCCAGCGCCGCGCGGAGGATCCCGATCTCCGCGACCCAGGCGGCGCGTTGCTCGAGCGTGTCGGGGAAGTCGCTGGCCAGCGCCAGCTTCCCGACGATCTCCTCGGTCGAGGACCGGAGGAAGGCGGCGATCGTATCGGAGTAGTATTCGCGCTTCACTTCATCCGCTCGCGCATCTTGGCCTCGTTCGCGGCGGGCCAGTAGCCGCAGTCGAGCTCGAGGAAGACCGTGGTGTAGGGAACGGCCACGGTCGTCTTGACCATGATGATCTTGAAGGTCCGGCCGGCCTGATCCAGCTTGGCGATGAGGTCCTCGCGGAGGATAGGCTGGGCGCCGCGGCCGTCCAGCATCCTGTCGAGCCGGCGCTTCGTCTCGTCCGCGCCGGGGGCCAGGTCCTCCGTGACATACGCCGGCTCCTTATCCAGCCAGATCTTCTGGCGGACGTGCCGGGCCCCGTCGACGGCCTTGAGCACCTTGTCGAGGACGGCAAAGTGGTCATCGCCGGTGACGATGGTTTCGATGCCCGGGCTGATCTGGAGCGGGAAGGCCGAGTCGGCGACGAGGAGCATGACGATCCCGCTAATGGCCAGGGCGTTGCGCACGGGTCCTTCTCTTCCTTTCGTCTCATCCGGCCAGGAGCCGGTAGGCCGCCTTGATCGGGGTGCCGCCCTTGAGCATGGCCCAGACGGGGCAGAATCGCTCTTCCGACAGGGCCAGGGCCTTCTCTACCGAGGCGCCGTCGAGCTTCCCGCCCCGGAACTCGAACTCGAGCTCGATCGACGCGAGGACCTTCGGGTGGATCTCTTTCTTGGCCCCGCGGGCGCGGACGGTCAGGTCCTTGACCTCCTGTCCCATCCGCTTGAGGAGGCCGACGACGACCTGGCCGCTGCAGCCGGCCAGGCTGGCGAGCAGGAGCTCGAGCGGCGAGAAGCCGTCGATGAGCTGGTCGTCGGCCGCGAAGTCGAGGGCCACCGTCCGGCCGGCCCGGCCGGAGACCCCGTCGAACCTCATCCCGCCCCTGAAGACGACATCGGACCGGATCTCTTCGGCCATGGGCTCGCTCCTGTTGTCGCCGTCCGCGGGACGGCCGTTCGCCCGGCAGTATCCAACGAGTGGAGGCGCTCTGTCAACCCGGGCCGGCGGGGAGAATAGTGGGGCGCCCGGGATCGGGATAAGCGCCGGGGAAGCCGGACCGGCGGAACGGGCCGGCGGCCGCGGTCAGGCCTTGGGCGGGCCGGGAGCGGACGACGGGCGAATAATTAAAAAAGTATCATTCCCGGCTTGTTATCAGGCGGGAAAATGGGAAACGGGTATCGTGTCCCCCATTTTAATCCCCCATTTTAGGCGGCGGGGGCCTCGCCGCCCGCGACCGGCAGGGCGACGAAGAATTCGACCCACTTGCCGGGCTGGCCCTCGACCCAGATGCGGCCCTTGTGCTTGTCGACGACCGTCTTGCAGATGTAAAGGCCAAGGCCCGAGCCTTTGACGCCCTCGGTGCCCTTCTGCTTCAGGCGCTCGAACCGCTTGAAGAGCCGGCCCTTGTCCTCCTCGGGGATGCCGACGCCTTCGTTGCGGACCGAGAAGACGATCTCGCCGCCCTTCCGCGCCAGGCGGAGCCGGACCGGCGTCCCTTCGGCGCCGTACTTGACGGCGTTGTTGACCAGGTTGTTGACCAGGATCTTCAGCAGGGCCGGGTCGCCGTCCACGACGGGATCGCCCTCGAACTCGGTCACGATCGGCATCTTCTTGAGGTTGTCCCGGAAGCCGGGCGTCTTCAGGGCCTCGGCGACGACCGCCGAGGCGAACGGGACGCGCTCCTTGAACGTCGCCAGCCCCTCGAGGTCCATCTTGGACAGGTCGATGTAGGTGCGGATGATGTCCTCGAGGTAGAGGCAGTTGCGGAGGATCGTCCCGACCATCTTCTCCTGTTCGGGCTCGAGCTTGCCGAAGTAGCCCCGGTAGAGGGTCTCGGCCGTCGTCTGGAGGGCCGCCAGCGGGCTCTTGAGCTCGTGGGAGACGATGGCCATCAGGTCGAGCATCTTGGCCCCGGCCGCGCTCTTCCGGGCCTCGAGGGCGTTGGCCACGACGTTGCGCATCTCCTCCGGCGTGAACGGCTTGGGGACGTAGTCGAACGCGCCGGCCTTGAGGGCCTCGCGGGCGGTGTCCACGCTGGAGTATCCGGTGAAGATGATGACCGTCGTGCCGGGCCGGTCCCGGCGCAGGGCCTTGAGGACCTCCATGCCGCCGAGACCGGGCATCTTCAGGTCCGTGACGACGATGTCGTAGTCCTTGGCCATGGCCATGGCCAGCCCCTGATCCCCGGACGAAGCGGTGTCGATCTCGAAGCCGCTCCCGGCGAAGATCCGCCGCGAGCTCTTGAGGACGATGTCCTCGTCGTCTATGAACAGCAGTTTGGGTGCCATGGTGCCTTCTTCCCCCCGCCTCGGCGTTAGCGCGTCGGCAGCTTGATGATGAATTCCGTGCCCGCGCCGACCTTGCTGCGGACGTCGATCTGCCCGCCGTGCCGCTGAACGGCCCCGTAGACCATGGGCAGCCCCAGCCCCGTCCCCTGGCCCCGGTCCTTGGTCGTGAAGAACGGCTCGAAGATCTTGTTCAGGTTCTCCTCGCTGATGCCGGCGCCGGTGTCGGCCACCCGGATGACGGCCATGCCGGTCTCCGGCTCGAGCGACGTCGCGATGGTCAGCTGCCCGCCGTGGGGCATGGCGTCCGCGGCGTTGACGGCCAGGTTGTTGATGACGGCCCGGATCTCGGCGGGGTCGACGCTGACCCGGGGCAGGCTCGGGTCCAGCTCCTTGACGATCCGGATGTTCTGGAAGGTGACGTGCTTCTCCAGGATGCGCAGGCTGTCCACGATGAGGGCGTTGAGGTCGGACAGCGTCCGCTCGGACTTGCTGTCCCGGGCGAAATCGAGGATGCCCCGGACGATGCCCCGGCAGCGCAGGGTCTCGTCCCGGATGACCTTGAGGTCCTCCTCGTACGGCGTGCCCTTCATGTCCTCGAGGAGCAGGCTGCTGTAGGTCAGGACGCCGGTCAGGGGATTGTTGATCTCGTGGGCGATGCCCGAGGCCAGGCGTCCGATCGAGGCCAGCTTTTCGGACTTGAGGATGGTCCGGTCGGCCAGCTCGGTCAGCTGCCGGTCCCTCTCTTCGATGGCGTCGACCATGCCGTTGAAGGCCTGGGCCAGGGCCCGGGCATCCTCGTCGTCGTGCGGATCTGTCTCGATGCGGTGGTAGAAGCCCAGGGCCATCTCGGTCGAGGCGTCGATGATGCGCTTGACCGGCTTGGTGTAGAGGTTGATCAGGTAGCCGGCCAGGGCCAGGGCCAGGAGCGTCGAGACGAGCAGGACCAGGAGGTAGGCCATGGTCGTGTTCCGGACGACGACGTCGAACTTCTTCTTGAGGACGCCGACGTAGAGCATGCCCTGGGCCTTCTGGTCGAAGTCGAAGAGGGGCGTGTAGCCGGAGATGTACCAGTCGTTGACGACGAAGGCCTTGCCGACCCAGGCCGTCCTGTCCTCGAAGACCTTGCGGTAGACCTCCTCCGAGGCCTGCGTGCCGATGGCCCGCTTGCCGGCCGCGTCGACGACGTTGGTGGCCACCCGGATGTCGCCGAGGAAGATCGTGGTCGTCCCGGCGTCCTTGCCGTCGATCCGCTCGTCCTTGAACAGGAGGCGCTTGAAGCGGTCGACGAAGGCGGCGTTGTTGTTGAGCAGGACTGCCCCGTAGAGGATGCCGGTCATGCGCGAGCCGTCCCGGATGGGCGCGGCGATCTTGATGACCAGGGCCCGGTTCTCGACGGTCGACGGCCGCGGCCGGCCGTGCGACGTCGGCACGACGGGGATGATGGTCCGGCGGGCCAGGTCCTCGCCCTCCCGGGCGATGGTCTCGTACTCGAGGACGCCCGTCCCGGCCACCAGGGTCCCGGTCCGGCGGACCTCCTGGATGGTCCGGTAGCCGCTCATGCTGTCGCCGAAGGATTCGAAGGCGTTGGCCCGGACGAGGATGGTCCCGTCCGCGTCGACGACGTTGACGATGTCGAAGCCGAACTCCCGCTTGATCTGGACCAGCTTCTCGAACAGGAAGGCCCGGTCCCCGGCGGCCGAGGCCCGGATGAGCTCGGGCGTCTTGGCCATGGACTGGATGATCCGCGACCGGTTGTCGATCTCCTCGCGGTAGAGCTCGCTGGCCGAGGTCAGGCTGGCCCGCACGGTCGCGTAGGCGTCGCGGACGACGTTGGTGTTGATGACATTCAGGCCGATGATGATCGACAGGACGCCGCTCAAGAGGACGATGCCGAGCAGGCTGAAGACCAGCTTGAACCGGATGTTCGAGCGGGCCAGCTGTTTGATCATCGCAGGGCGCGGCCGACCTTGGCCAGCAGCTCGTCAAGGTCGACCGGCTTGGTCAGGAACTCGTTGGTCCCGGGGAGGAACGAGTCCGCCTGGTCCATCGAGAAGCGCGAGTTGGTGACCTGGTCGATGGCCGTCAGGATGATGATCGGGATGTCGCGGAACTCCCGGTACTTCGACGCCTCGCGGCGGCTGCGGATGACGTCGGCCGCCTCGAAGCCGGCCGTGTCCGTCTCCATCATGACATCGAGGATGACCAGGTCGGGCCGCTCGGCCAGAAGGGCCTTGAGGCCGTCCGCGCCGCTGTAGGCCGCCGCCACGTCGTAGCCGTGGGCCCGCAGGACCTGGGCTAGGCTGGCCACGAGGTCCCGGTCGTCGTCGACGACGAGGATCTTCTTGCTCATGTGTTCAAGACCTTGTAGATGACGTTCCGCTCTTCCCAGGCCTTGTTCCTCTCGTATATGTCGATCGGGAACTCGACCTGCTTCATCTCCACGGGCGCGGCCTTCTTGTCGACCAGGCCGAGGGCCAGGGCGACGCCGTAGATGATGGCCTCCGGCCGCGGCGGGCAGCCGGGGATGTAATAGTTGACCGGGACGGCCTTGGCCCCGCCGCCGGCGACGTTGTAGGTGTCGAACCAGCAGCCGCCGCCCGTGGCGCAGGAGCCGATGCCGAAGACGAGCTTGGGCCCGGGCATGGCCGCGTAGGCCTTCTTGACCAGCGGCAGGGTTGGCCGGGTGACGGCGCCGGAGAGGAGCATGACGTCGGCGTGGCGGGGCGACCCGACCAGCTTGATGCCGAACCGCTCGACGTCGTAGTACGGCGTCAGGACGTTCAGGATCTCGATGTCGCAGCCGTTGCAGGCGCCGCTGTTGCAGTGGTAGACCCAGAGGGAGCGGGGGAAGCACTTTTGGGCGATCTTGGCCAGCATGTCAGTCTCCTGTCGTCTCCGGCCGCTCGTAGCGCTCGGTCTTCTCGAGCTCCTTCGGCTGGAAGGTGTCGGTGGCCCGGCGCAGGACGGTCCGGGCCTCCAGGCTGTCGTAGCGGTAGCCCGTCAAGCCGAGCTTGTCGATGGCGTTGGCCGTTTCCATGTCGAAGCAGCGGCCGCAGCGCTGGCAGGTCAGCATGAACAGCTCCAGGCTCTCGGTGATGTCGCCGCGGTCGTTCGTCGCCTGCTCGAAGCGCGGGGTCATGGTGATGGCCTTCTCCGGGCAGACCTCGGCGCAGCGGCCGCAGTAGGTGCAGCGGGAGCCGTCGTAGAGAAGGACGCGGATCTCCTGGCAGAGGTCGCGGACCATGATCGTCCGGGCCGGGCAGTGGTTGGCGCAGCCGGCGCAGCCGACGCACTTGGCGTGGTCCCAGTGGGGGGCGCCGCGGAAGTTCTCCGGGGCCGGGCGGGGCGTGAAGGGGTACTTCAGCGTGACCACCCCCGGCTTGGCCACCATCAGGACCTGTTTGATCTTGCTTGCGAGCCACATGGCGTTTCTCCCCTGATCCCTCAGATTCCGGCCACCGCCAGCCCGACCGCGCCGAGCGAGACCAGGATCAGGAGGGCGTAGATCTTGACGGCCTGGTCGATCCGCAGGCGCGGGTTGGTCGAGCCGACCACGGCGATGAGGACGAAAACGGCGAGCGTGCCCAGCAGCTGGGTCAGGATGTCGCCGGCATAGGTGCCCGTCCGCAGGAAAGGCAGGAAGACGGCGACGAAGAGCCAGGCGTAGAACATCTGCTTCATCATCATGGCGTAGCGGAACAGGCCGTAGTCCGGCCCGCTGTACTCGATGTACGGCCCCTCGAGGATCTCGATCTCGGCCTCTGGGATGTCGAACGGCTGCTTGGCCACGAAGGCCTGCAGGGCCGCCAGGTAGGCGGCCAGCATGACCGCCGTGGCCACGCTGTAGCCCAGCCCGGCCGTGCCGAAGACGGCCGTCCCCAGGCCCAGGCTGTGGGTCCGGACCGCGCCGAGGATGAGGGTCATGGCCAGGACGGGCTCGATCATGACCATGGTCACCATCTCCCGGCTGGCGCCGATGGCCGCGAAAGTGTTGCGGCTGGCCAGGGCGCCGACGAGGACGGACACGCCGCCGAGCGTCAGGAGGTAGATGATCGTGATGGCGTCGACGCGGCCGCCCAGGGCGTTGACCTTCCCCCCGAAGGGGATGAGGGCGACGACGGCCAGGATCGAGGCGAAGGCGGCCGGCGGGGCCAGCTTGAAGGCCCAGTTCCGGGCCGAGTTGATCCGCTCCTTGCCGAGGAGCTTGAACAGGTCGTAGTAGGGCTGGACGAGCGGCGGGCCCTGGCGGGACTGGACCCTGGCCGTGATCCTCCGCGTCACCCCTTCGAAGAGCGGGGCCAGCAGGAGGAACAGGAGGACGTTGATGAAGATGGCGATGATGCTCATGGTCAGCTCCTCCCGGCCTCGGGCCCGCGCGACAGGGCCTCGAGCTCCGTCCGTCCGACGACGCGGCGGCGGCCCGACCCGGCGTCGATGACCGCGACCCGGTCCGTGCAGGAGAAGCAGGGATCGATCTGGCCCAGGATGATGGGGAAATCGGCGAACTGGTTGTTGAGGAGCATGGCCGGCACGGCCTGGAGGTTGGCGTACGTGGGGGCCCGGACGCGCCAGCGCTCGGGCCGGTTCTCCTCGCCGGTGATGACGTAATGGACCGCCTCGCCACGGGGCGCCTCGACCATGGACAGGCCGTGGCGGAGCGGCGGCAGGGCCTCGGGCGCCTCGGTCAGGAGCCTTCCCTCGGGCATCCCGGCCAGGGCCTGGCGCAGGATGGCGATGGACTCGAAGATCTCCAGGACGCGGACGAGGAGCGTGCCCCAGACGTCGCCCGAATCCGTGACCGGGACGTTGAAGGCCAGGTCGTCGTAGGCCGCGTAGGGATGGTCCCGGCGGACGTCGATGTCGAGGCCGCGGGCCCGGGCCACGGGCCCGACCAGGCTCCAGCGGGCGGCCTCGTCCTTCGACAGATAGCCGACGCCCTTGGCCCGGCGGTGGATGGCGCTGTCGCCGATGATCGAGTTCTTGAGAACGAGGACCTCCTTCTCGAGCGCGGCCAGGACGCCCTCGATCTCGGTCCGCATCTCCGGGGTGATGTCGCGGCGGACGCCGCCGACGACGATCATGCCGTAGGTCTTGCGGTTGCCCGTGATCCGCTCCGCGAGCCACATGACCTTCTCCCGGACGCGCCAGGCCTGCATGAAGACCGTGTCGAAGCCGATGAGGTGGCCGGCGACGCCGAGCCAGAGGAGGTGGGAGTGGAGGCGCTCGATCTCGAGCATGATCGTCCGGATGTACTCGGCCCGCCGCGAGATCTTGAGCCCGGCGGCCGCCTCGACGGCCTGGCTGTAGCAGCAGGCGTGGACGGAGCCGCAGATGCCGCAGATGCGCTCGGCGACGAAGGGGACCTCGTTGTAGCTGACCTGCGTCTGGCAGAGCTTCTCGATGCCGCGGTGGGTCATGAAGCCGCGGTAGTCGCAGCCCTTGATCGTCTCGCCGTCGACGTAGACCGCGAAGTGGGCCGGCTCGTGGAGGCTGACGTGGAACGGGCCTACGGGGACGACCGTCGTCCCCGGCGGCGCCTCGTCGAGCTGGTAGGCCGCGTCCTCGGCCGACGGCGGCTCGAGGTTGTACGGCACCTCCTTGCGGAGGGGATAGACTCCGGCCGGCCAGTCGTCGGCCAGGATGAGCTTCTTCGGCTTGGGATGGCCGGTGAACTTCAGGCCCAGCAGGTCCTGGTATTCGCGCTCGGTCCAACCGGCGCTGGGGATGTCGGGCGTGATGGATTCGAAGACCGGGTCGACGGCCGGGGCGGCGGTCCGCAGGACGACGGCGAAGCGGCCGGCGTCGAAGGCGAACAGGTGGATGAGCCCGAGCGTGCCGTTCCGGGCGATCTCGTCCCAGCCGACGCCGACCATGTAGCGGCCGCCGAGGTCGATGATGGCCCTGGCCGCGGGCCGCACGGCCCGGCGGTCGATGTCGACGAACAGGCGGCCCGGGGCCGGCGAGGCCAGGCCCTTGAGGTCCGGCCCGAGGCGGCTCCTGAGCTCTGTCTCGATCCTGGCGATGGCGTCCATACGAATCTCTCCTGACTTGCTACTTGCCGCTCTTTCCGCCGGCGAACTTGAACAGGCCGCGCAGGCCCGCGAACATGCCCCGATCCGTGTACCGGTTGGCGTTGCCCAGGTCCTGGTAGCCGCAGAGCCAGGTCGGCGCCTCGACCTCCTTCGAGCCGCCCGCCCGCCGCAGCAGGACACCGAGGCCGAATCCCAGCCCGAGGACGAGCAGGACGGCGAGCGGCGCCGCGGCCGCGCCGAAGGGCAGGTCGCTGACCCCGGTCAGGCGGAGGCCCAGGGCCGAGGCCGACATCGGGCCGGCCGGCCGGGCGACGGCGTCGGCCAGGAAGAAGCCCTCGGACCGCCCCAGGGCGGCGAGGACGAGCTTGACCGACAGGACCGGAAAGAGCCCCTGGACGAGGGCCACGGCCGCGAGGACGATCTTGGGCGCCAGCATCGAGGCCGGGACCTCGCGGATGGTCTTGCCGACGTTCCATTCCGAGCCGGCCGAGGTGAAGGCCATGCCGAAGAACTTGACATAGCAGGCCAGGGTGACGGCGCTCGTGAACAGGGCGATGATGCCGAAGAGGACCAGGGCGAAGGTCCCGTCGCCGGCCAGGAGCGTGCTCGAGATGATAGTCCACTTGCTGGAGAAGCCGCTGAAGGGCGGCATGCCGGAGATGGACAGCGAGGCGATCCCGGCGATGACGGCGCTCGCCGGCATGAGCGTGATGAGGCCGCCGAGCTTGTTGAGGTCCTTGGTCCCGGTGGCGTAAAGGATGCTGCCGCTCGTGAGGAACAGCAGTCCCTTGAAGATGGCGTGGTTGAGGACGTGGAACAGGGCCCCGATGACCGCGGCCACGGCCAGGGCCCGCAGGACCGGGGTCCCTGTCGTCCCGAGGTAGAGGACGGCGCCGGCGGCCAGGACGATGTAGCCGATCTGGCCGATCGAGCTGTAGGCCAGGAGGCGCTTGGCGTCGCTCTGCTTCATCGACTGGATGGTGCCGATGAGGAGCGTCACGGCGCCGGTCGCGGCCACGATCAGGCCCCAGGTCCGGCCGTCGAAGGCAGCGTTGTCCTTCGGCGTCATGAACAGGAACGTCCGCATCAGCCCGTAGATCCCGGTCTTGAGCATGACGCCGCTCAGCAGGGCGCTGACGGGCGACGGGGCGATCGAGTGGGCGTCGGGAAGCCAGAGCTGGCCGAGGGGCCAGACGCCGGCCTTCAGGCCGAAGCCGACGAGGAGGAAGGCGAAGAAGCCGAGGAGCGGCAGGCCGCCGGTCGCGCCGAGCTTGGCCGTGATCCCGGCCAGGGGCTCGCCGAACGAATGGCCGCGGGCGAAGAACGCCCCGGCGACGACGAGGAGCCAGGCCAGCTCCATGAGGGCCAGGTACTTCGCGGCGCTGCGCCGGTTCTCCGCCTTCCGGCGCTCGAAGCGGACCAGGAAGAACGAGGCGACGGTCATGATCTGCCAGGCCAGGGTGAAGCCCAGGCCCAGGTCGTCGACGGTGACCAGAGCCGCCATGCCCAGGATGAACAGCGGGAAGCAGAGATAGTAGCCGCCCAGGCCGTATTCGGGGTAATGGTCCATATAGCGGATGGAGTAGATCGCGCTCATCACGGCCATGAAGGCGATGACGGCCAGGAACAGGCCCGAGAGGCCGTCGACGAGGAACGGGACCGACAGGGGCCCGAGGGCGAGCGTCCAGGCGGCCGGCCCGGCCTGGCCGAAGATCGATTCGAAGCTGACCGTGAGCAGCAGGGCCGCCGCGGCCGCGACGAGGGCCAGGTTGACGACGCCGGCCAGGGTCCGCTTGCGGGCCAGGAGAGGCGCCGCGAGGGCCGCCGCGGCCAGAAGGCCGAGGCCGATGAACAGTCGGACGAAGAGGTCAGCGGTCATGGCGTTTCTCCAGGCGGGTCGGGGCGCAGGCCCCGAGGATGAGGTCGCGAAGCGAAGCCGCGGCCCGCTCGGCCGCGGGCGTGAATCCGGTCCCGAACTCGAGGTCGGCCGGGACGATGCCGAGCAGGAAGACCCGCTTCCCGGCGGCCTCGAGGAACTTGGCGCTGAGCGAAAGGGCGAGCTTGTGCGTCGAGAAGCTCTCCGCCTCGGCGAACCCGGCCAGGGGGCCGAAGACGACCGTGCCCGGGCCGCCGGCGGCGGCCACGGCGTCGACGAAGACGACGTTCCGGGCGGCGCCGCGGGCGATGGCCGGGACGAAGTTCTCGGGCACGTCCTGGGCGTCGACCAGGCTCAGCCCGGCGCCGTCTGCGGCCCCGCGGACGGCCCCGACGATCCAGGGCCCGACGCCGTCGTCGCGGCGCAGCGGGTTGCCGACGCCGACGAGGCAGGTCGGCTCCCGGAGCACCTCGGCCAGGCGGGCCAGGCCGTCGCTCATATCTGCTCTCCCAGGGTCTTGATCTGCTTGTAGGTGTAGACCGGGCCGTCCGTGCAGACCAGGGTCCGGCCGATGGCGCAGTGCTGGCACTTGCCTATGCCGCACTTCATGTGCCGCTCGAGCGTCGACATGATGGCCTCGTCCTTGATGCCGGCGGCCAGGAGTTCCTTGATGACCGAGTTGAACATGAGCGGCGGGCCGCAGACGAAGGCGACCGTGTTCTCGACCGGGACCTTGGCCGGGGCGACCAGGGTGTGGACGAAGCCGACGGGGCCCGTCCAGCCGGGCTCGGGCCGGTCGATCGTGAAGTAGGTCTCGAAGCCCTCAGTGGCCTTCCACTTCTCGATCATGTCCCGGTACATCAGCTCCTGGGACGACTTGGAGCCGTAGATGAGGATGATCCGGCCGAAGTCCTGCCGGTGCTGGAGGACGTGGACGATGGACGAGCGGAGCGGGATGAGGCCGATTCCGCCGGCGACGTAGATGACGTTCTTGCCCTTGATGGACTCGAAGGGGAAGCCGTTGCCGAACGGCCCGCGCAGGCCGATCTTGTCCCCGGGGCGCAGCTCGTGGAGGGCCCGGGTGACCTTGCCGACCTGCCGGACCGAAAGGTGGGGCCGGTCGTCCTCGGGGCTGAAGGGCAGGGAGACGGCGAACTCGCCGGCCCCGTAGACCGTGCACATGACGAACTGGCCGGACCTCGCCCTGAAGGCCCGCGCGGCCTCGGGGTTCTCGAAGGAGAAGTAGAATGTCCGGACGTCCTCGATCTCGTCCCGGATCTCGTCGATGACGGCGGTTTCGGGGACGGTGACGATGGCCCCGGCGTTGGCTCCGCTCATTTCGCACCTGCCTTGGTGATCTCCCGCCGGATGTACGTGACGACGTTGGCGATGCCGATGTCGCCCGGGCAGACCCGGTTGCAGCGGCCGCAGCCGACGCATCCCGGCCTGAGGTATTTGCGGGACTGCGAGTAGGACAGCTTGCAGAAGAAGCGCTTGTTCCTCCGGTCCTCGACGGGGCGGCGGGGGTTGTGCTCGCCGGCCATGCGGGTGTAGCCCTCGTAGGAACAGGAGTCCCAGGACCGCATCCGGTCGGTCCGGCCCTCGCGGCTGTTGATGTCCTCGATGTTGAAGCACGAGCAGGTCGGGCAGACGAACGAGCAGGCCCCGCATTCGAAGCACTGGTCGCCGATGAACTCCCAGATGTCGTTGCTGATGAAGCCCGTGGTGATCCGGTTCATGACCCGCGAGATCCAGGCCTTGTTCTCCGTGGCCTCGGCGTCGAACCGGGCGATCGAGGCGTCGATGATCTTCGCCTTGCGGCCGGCCGCGCCGGGACCGGCCTCCTTCAGGCCGAGCCGGCGGGCCAGGGCCTGGCCCTTCTCGCTCCCGGCCTCGAAGAGGTAATCGTCGCCGTCGCCGGTCAGGGCGACGTCGTAGCCCTCCCGGGCCGCCGGCCCGCTGTCGGTGCAGACGCAGAAGCATTGGGGAAAGGGCCGGACGCAGTTGTTGACGACGATGAACATCTTCTTGCGATGGTCGCGGTAGAACTCGTCGACGTATTCCTGCCCGAGATAGAAGCGGTCCAGGCAGAGAAGGCCGTTGAGGTCGCAGGCCCGGAGGCCAACCAGGGCTTTGGGCCGGACCAGGTCGTCGCGTTCGAGGGAGACCGTCTTCGCCTCCCGGTCGTAGCGGTAGGACATGATCCTCTCGGCCTGGGGGAAGACCACGGACTTCGGGGGATTGTAGGGGATGGCGGCCTCGAGCCGGATCGCGGCCGGGTCCTCGACCCGGTCGAACATCGGCTCGCCGGACTCCTCGCGCAGAACGGGGCCGTGGAGGTCGTAGTCCTCGGCGAGAGCGGCGGCGAGGGCCCGGGCCTGGCTCTTGGGCATGATGTACATGGTCACACCTTTTCGATCCGCACGGGGATCGCGGATTCCTGGTCCTCGTCGATCGCGGCGCCGGCGGCGTTGAGGAAGCCGGGCACCATGTCCTCGATGAAGTACGGGACGAAGGCCGTACCCGGCTTGACGTCGCCGGAGATCCGGACGGCCACCCGCATGGAGCCTCCTTCGGCTATGACGTTGACCGGGGCCCGGTCGCGAACGCCGAGGGCCTTGGCGTCGGAGGCCGCGAGCTCGACGAAGCCCCGCGGGTAGAGCAGGAGCAGGGCGTTGTATTCCCGCTTGGGGATCTGGGTCTTCTTCATGACGTTGTTGCGGTGCCAGAAGTAGTTCGCCTTGCCGGCCATGAGCAGGAAGGGGAAGTCCTTCGAGACCGCCGCGACGCCGAGGTCCGCCCCGGCGGGGACGAAGCGCAGGCGCCTCGGCGCGGCGGCCGCGTCGAAGCGGACCGTGCCGGCCGGGTGCCCGGCGTCGACCGGCCACTGGAGGCCGAAACCCTTCTCGAGCCCGGCGTAGGTGACCGCGCCGTAGGCGGGAACGGCCGCGGCGATCTCGCGCATCACGTCCTCGGCGGAAGCGCCGGGCCAGGATGCGCCGCGCCTCGCGGCGACGTCGGCGCAGATGCGCCAGGCCGGGCGGACGCCCGGCGGAGGCTCGATCTTCTTGCGGCTGAGCTGGATCCGCCGCTCGGTGTTCGTGTAGGTGCCGTCCGCCTCGGCGCAGGTCGCCGAGGGGATGACGACATGGGCGAACTCGACAAAGGGGTTGCCGTAGGCCCCGACGTAGACCAGGCACTCGAGCGCCTTGAGCTTGGCCGCGTGCCGGACGATCTCCTCATCGCGGTCGACAACCATCATGGCCTTGAGGGGCGTCGGGTCGGCCGCGAGGAGCTCGCGGGGGGTGCGGCCGGCGGCCGGGCCCTCGGCCCGCCGGCAGCCGGCCAGGAACCGGGGCGAGGCGCCGACGTCGTAGCTGCCGACGATGTTGCAGATCCCGGCTACGGGGTTGACGCCGCAGCCTTCCCGGCCGATCTTGCCGGCCGCGAGGAAGAGGTCGAAGAGCAGGGCGACGGAAGGCCGGTCGAGGCCGGCGATGCCAGAGGTGAAGAAGGCCATGGCCGTCGGGGCCTGGGCCAGGCTGCGGGCCAGGTCCTCGATCGCGGCCGGCTCGAGGCCCGAGGCGGCCGCGAGGGCGGCCAGGTCCAGACCGGCCAGGTAGCGGGCGAAATCGTCGAACCCCTCGGCCCGGTCCCGGAGGAAGGAGGCGTCGTGCCAGCCGCGCTCGACCAGGACCTTGGCCAGGGCCGCCAGGCTGTGGCGCAGCGTCCCCGGCTTGAACCAGAGGTGCCGGCCGCTGAGCTTGGCGATCTGGGTCAGGCGGCCGCTCAGGGTGACGAGCTCGGCGCCGCGGCGGGCGGCCCGGTGGATCTCGCTCCCGACGATGGGATTCAGCTTGGCGATGTCGCCGCCGACGACAAGGATGAGCTTGGCCTTGCGGATCTCGGTCAGGGCGCCGAGCATGGCCGGGAACCCGGCGCCTTCGAGCAGGACGTCGGCGGCGTCGCCGTGGCCCTGGTCGGAGGCCAGGCCGATGTTCGGCGTGCGGAAGACCGTCCGGGCCAGCCTGGCCAGGCAGTAGTTGTCCTCGTTCGAGGAACGGGGCGAGGCCAGGAAAGCGATCTCGTCGCCGGACCAGCGGGACAGGCCGTCGGCCGCGGCGGCGATCGCTTCGTCGTAGGAGACGGGCTCGAGGCGGCCGTTCCGGCGGACCATGGGGGCGAGGATCCGGTCCCGGGTCGAGAGGAGCTCGTGGATGTGCCAGCCGCGGACGCACAGGCGGCCCTGGCTGACGGGATGGTCCGGCGAGGCGAAGACCCCGCGGGCGACGCCGTTGTCGACCTTGAGCAGGTGGCCGCAGCCGGTGCCGCAGAAGTTGCAGATGCCTGTTCGAGTGCTCATGCCTCTTGCTCCTCAGACACGATGGCCCGGATCCTCCCGGCCGGCGGGCCCTGGCCGGACAGATGCCCCGGCGGACGAGGGATCGGCCTTGAGGCGATCGCCTGGCTAGACAGGAATGCTCAGCTCGTCAGCCGTGCAGGGAAATTTATATCCTATGATAACAAATGCGGCGCCTATTGTAAAGTCCCGCGCAGTCTCATCTGTATAACATGAATGATATTGAAAAGATTGGAGATGCCGCCGACGAATCGTTCCTTGATCATGCCCTTCGGGATCTCGTCGATGACCGATCTCAGGGCGTCGAGCGCGTCCCGGAGAGCGGCCTGGTCGGCCAGGATCTCGTCCCGGCCGCCGGACGCGAGGAGGGCGTCGATCGAAGGCCCGACCGCGGCGACGTCGTCGAGCATGGCCCGAAAGGACTCCCGGCGCGCCGGGTGGACGGACAGGACGGCCTTCTCGACCAGGACGACGCGGGCCAGGGCATAGCCGAGCAGGACCTCGGCGGCGTTCCGGTCCTGGGCCCGGTCGGGACAGCGCTCGAAATAGGCTTCCCCGAGCTCGATCATCTCGGCGCTGCCGAGCCGGAAATCACCGGCGAACGAGCGGACGGCGCGCCGGAAGGACTCGAGGTCCGGTTCGCGGCGGAAGATCTCGGCCAGGGAAAAGGTCATCGACGGTCCCGACGGCCCTCCGGCGGCGGAGGGATCGGCCTTACTTGGATTTCGCGTACCGCCCGAGGACGGCCAGCAGCAGGTCGAAGTTGACCGGCTTCTGGAAGACGCCGTTGAAACCGTACTCGGCCAGCCCGACGGTCGTGGCCGTGGCGTCGCCGATCGTGCTGAGGAGGAACACGGGCGTCCCGGGCCGCTCCTGCCTCATGATCTTGGTCACCTGGCCGCCGGAGTCGATGTCCTCCATCATCATGTCGCAGAGGACGACGTCCGGATGATCCTTGCGGAACGCGGCCAGGCCGTCCTTGCCGCTGAGCGCGCAGGAGGCCTCGAAGCCGTTGCCGTCGAGGATGGCCTTCACGGACTCGCAGATGGCCGGGTCGTCGTCGATGATGAGCACTTTCTTTTTATCGGTCATGGCGTCCTCCGGGGATCGGTGGAGGTCATCTTATAGCACAGAACCAGGAGGTTGTATAGAGGAAGAAAACGCGGCCGGACCCGGGTCCCCGGAGTCTGGATCGGTTTCCCGGGCCGGCCGCCAGCCCCCTCATCACCCTCGCCTTCCGCGTATCCGGGCCGACTCCATGCCGCTTGCGCTTCGCGCCGCCGGGCATGGCCGTGGACGCCCTGAGTCCTTCACGCCTTCCCTTTGGCAAGATCCGTGCCAACTCCAGCGACAGACGGAGGCCCCCTGCCGGCGGGGCGAGGAGAGCCTGACCAGGGAGCAGGCCCGTCCGGGCGGCCCGCCGTGATTCCCGCCGGACGGTACCGAATCCCGCGGATAAGGACGCCCGGGGCCGGGATCCCGGGCCGGGCGGGCCGGGTCATCCGGAGCATTGACAACGCCCGGTTCAAGCCATAGATTGTGATAGGTCAGCGGGAAGGAATCGATATCCTTTATTATATCCTCTATCCCTTCGAGAGCCTCAGCGAGATCGACAAGGGCTTCGGCATCTGGCAGGAGATGGTGGGCAAGCTGGGCGCCGAGAAGTGGGAGGCCCTCAGCCTGAAGATGGGCGAAGCGACCGAGTACATCAAGCAAGGCACGGTCACGTTCAGCCCGGAGCTCTCCTATGCCCCCGAGACGCCCGGGCTCAAGCCGGAGGAGATCAAGTTCGTGTCGAGCTGTACAAGGCCCGGAAGGCGCCGGCGGGATTCAGGAGCTGGATCGGCGGGATCGGGACGGAGATGCCGTTCTATTTCTATTCGGAAACGGCGAGATCGGACTCCGACCTGTTCCTCATGGACGAGAAGGTCATGAAGCTCATCGACCCTGAGGCCACGGCCGTCTGGCAGGCCATGCTCAAGCTCTTGCGGAAGTACAAATCGAAGATGGGCGCCTATCGCCCCGATCTCTCGTACGCGCCGGCCGAGAAGGCGAAATGACGGGTGGCCGTCCCTAGAACTCCTGGTGCTCGGTGCGGCGGATGATCTCGTCCTGGAGCTCGGCGCCGCAGTCGACGAAGTAATCGCTGTAGCCGGCGACGCGGACGATGAGGTCGCGGTATTTCTCCGGATGGGCCTGGGCCGCGCGCAGCAGCTCGGCCGTGACCACGTTGAACTGGATGTGGTGCCCCATCAGGCGGAAGTAGGCGCGCACCAGGTCCTTGAGCGCCCGCAGCCCCGCGTCGTCGGCCAGCAGCTGGGGCGTGAACTTCTGGTTGAGCAGCGTGCCGCCCGTGCGGACGTGGTCGAGCTTGCCGAGCGACTTGATGACCGCCGTCGGGCCCTTGCGGTCGGCGCCCTGGACCGGGGAAACGCCTTCCGAGACGGGCTCGCCGGCCAGCCGGCCGTCGGCCGTGGCCCCGGTCATCCTGCCGAAGTAGATATGGCAGGTCGTGGGCAGGAGGTTGATCCGGTATGTCCCGCCGCGCGGCGTCGGCCGGCCGTCGACGGCCTCGAAATAGGCCTCGAAGACCCGCTTCATCAGGCTGTCGGCGTAGTCGTCGTCGTTGCCGAACTTGGGCGTCCGGTCGAGAACGAGCCGGCGCAGCCCGTCGTGCCCGGCGAAATTGTCCCGGAGCGCGGCCGTGAGCTCGTCCATCGTGAAGCGGCGGTGGTCGTAGACGTTGTAGCGGACGGCGCTGAGGATGTCGGTGATCGAGCCCAGGCCGACGCCCTGGAGGTAGTTCGAGTTGTAGCGGGCCCCGCCGGCGTGGTAGTCCCGGCCGTTCCGGACGCAGTCGTCGACGAGGACCGACAGGAACGGCGCCGGGAGATGCTCGGCGCAGAGCTTCTCGATGACGTTGCTGCCCCGGATCTTGATCTCGACGAAATGGCGGACCTGCCGGCGGTAGGCCTCGAAGAGCTCGTCGAAGGTCTCGAACGAGGCCGGATCGCCCGTCGCCAGCCCGATCCTCTTGCCCGTCCGCGGGTCGACGCCGTCGTTGAGCGTGATCTCGAAGACCTTGGGCAGGTTGAAATAGCCGGTCAGGATGTAGGCTTCCTTGCCGAACGCCCCGGCCTCGACGCAGCCGCTGCAGCCGCCGTCGCGGGCGTCGGCGACGCTCTTGCCCTCGCGGACGAGCTCCTGGACGATGGCGTCCGTGTTGAAAATCGAGGGCTGGCCGAAGCCGGTCCTGACGATCCTGAGGGCCCGCAGCAGGAACGCGTCCGGCCCCTTGGCGCTGATCTGGACCATCGAGCTGGGCTGAAGGATGCGCATCTCCTCGATGACGTCGAGGATGAGGTAGCTGAGATCGTTGACGGCGTCCGTCCCGTCCTGCTTCAGGCCGCCGAGGTTGATCAGGGCGAAATCGGTGTACGTCCCGCTCTCCTCGGCCGTGACCCCGACCTTGGGCGGGGCGGGCTGGTTGTTGAACTTGACCCAGAGGGCCTCGAGGAGCTCCCGGGCGCTCTCGTTCGTCAGCGTGCCGTCGGCCAGGCCCTTCTCGTAGAACGGCCAGAGGTGCTGATCGAGACGGCCGGGGTTGAACGAGTCCCAGGTGTTGTACTCGGTGATGACGCCCAGGTGGACGAACCAGTACGTCTGGAGAGCTTCCCAGAAATCGCGCGGCGCCTCGGCCGGGACGCGGCCGCAGATCTCGGCGATGCGCTCGAGCTCGCCCCGGCGGACGCCGTCCCGTTCCAGCTTCGCCAGCTCGCGGGCCTTGTCCGCGTGGCGCCGGGCGAAGGCGATCAGGGCGTCGCAGGTCACGGCCATGGCCCTGAGCTCCTCCTGCTTGTCGTAGGCGTCCGGGTCGTTGAGGAAATCGAGCCCGGCCAGGGCGGAGGCGATGTCCTCCTTGAAGTCGTTCATGCCCTTCCGGAAAATCTTGCCGTCGCCGGCGGTGTGCCCGGGGGCCCGCTGCTCCATGAACTCGGTGAAGATCCCGGCCTCGTAGGCCGCGATCCATTCGGGCGTCATGGCCGCGAAGATGCGCTCGCGCTGGGACCGGCCCTTCCAGAACGGGATGATCTCGTCGGCGTAGACCCGGCGGGTCTCCTCGTCGGAGGCGAAGGCGGTCTTCTTCCGGTCGTTCAGGGTGACGAGGTCCTGGAGGGAGTGGATGCAGACCTCGGGATAGGTCGGGGTCGCCTTGGGGGCCGGGCCCCGCTCCCCGACGATGAGCTCGCCGTCATTGAAGACGATGGCCTTGTTTTCCAGGATGTGCTTGAAGGCCAGGGCGTGCCGCAGCGGCGCCGACAGGCCGCGCGTCTCCGGCCGTTTGTAGAATTCGGTCAGCAGCCGGGCCCGCTCGGCGCTGACCGTCGGCTTGGCCTCGAGCGTCTGCTGCCTGAGCTTCTGGATGCGTTCGTTCATGGCTATCCTCCGCGCCGGACATCGAAGCCCGCCCCGCGGAACGCGGCCTCGATCGCGGCCAGGCGTTCTTCGGACGGGGCCTCGAATTTCCGGAAATGGGATGCCTGGCCGATGCGGCCGGCCTTGTCGAGGCCGCCGGCATGGTAAGGCAGGAGAGCGATCCGCCGGATCGTTCCGAGCGACCGGACCAGGTCGATCGTCCGGCGGATATTGTCCTCGCCGTCGTTGACGCCGGCGATGAGCGGGATGCGGATCCAGACCTCGGGCCCGGCCGCGGCCAGGCGCCGGAGGTTGTCGAGGATGACGGCGTTCGAGACGCCGGCGTATTCCCGGTGAAGCGCCTCGTCGACGGCCTTGAGGTCGTAGAGGACGAGGTCGGCGCGGCGGACCAGGCGCTCGAACGGGGCGGCCGGCGCGAGGCCGGCCGTGTCCAGGGCCGTGTGATAGCCGTGCTCGCGGCAGGCGTCGAGGATGGCGCCGGCGAACCCGGCCTGGACGAGCGGATCGCCGCCGGACAGCGTGACGCCGCCGCCCGACTGCTCGAAGAAGATGCGGTCCTTCTCGACCTCGGCCATGACCTCCCCGACGCTCATCCCGCGGCCGACGATCTGCATGGCGTCATAGAGACAGGCCTCGGCGCAGCGGCCGCAAGCGTCGCACCTCGAGCGGTCGATGACGACCGCCCCCGCGGCGTCCTTGGAGACCGCGCCGGCCGGGCAGGCCCGCAGGCACGAGTAGCAGCGGACGCAGCGGGCCGGCCAGTGCATGAGCTCGGGGCCGGGATCGATGCTTTCGGGATTGTGGCACCAGAGGCAATGCAGGCCGCAGCCCTTTAGGAAGACGGTCGTGCGGATCCCCGGTCCGTCATGGATCGAGTAGCGCCTGATGTCGAAAACGCGGCCCTTCATGTCCGTGTCGTTTTGCGCCATGATCTTCGCCGATTCCCCATAACGTACTGACCGAGAATTACTTAATTGCTATTCTCATTTGTAATATATCAGATATCAGCAAGCATGTCAAGCTGTTTTTGGCCCCCCGCCCCGGGCCCCGGGCTCGAAGGCCGAGCCGCTCCCCGAGCCTGGGCAGGCCCGGGAGATCCGTGTTGTGGCGCCGGATTCGAGCGAGCGGTCGGCCGCCGCCGAGACCAAGCTCCGGGAACCCCGGCGCCTCGCCCTCCCGGGCGGCAGCGGCTGACGGATACGGAACTTTTCCGTACACATCGCCGCCGTTTTGATGTAAAAACATCCTCTGAGGAGCGCCATGCAGGAACGTCCCTCCTATGATATGCGCTATGTCCGGACGGTGACCCTGGTCTCGGCCATGGGCGGCCTGCTGTTCGGCTACGATTGGGTGGTCATCGGCGGGGCCAAGCCGTTCTACGAGAAGTTCTTCGGCCTGACCACGCCGGCCCAGATCGGCTGGGCCATGTCGAGCGCCCTCGTCGGCTGCCTCGTCGGCGCCCTCGTCGCGGGCGGCCTGAGCGACCGTTTCGGCCGCAAGAGGCTCCTCATCCTGGCGGGTCTGCTCTTCGCGGTCACCGGGGTCCTGACCGCGCTGGCCCCGACCTTCGCGTTCTTCGTCGCCAACCGCCTGCTCGGCGGCGTGGCCATCGGCCTGGCCTCCAACCTCTCCCCGCTGTACATCGCCGAGATCTCGCCCGCGGAGATGCGCGGGCGGCTTGTGTCCGTCAACCAGCTGACCATCGTCATCGGCATCCTGGCCGCCCAGGTCGCGAATTGGCTCATCGCCAGGCCGGTCCCGGCCGGCGCGACCGCCGCCGAGATCCTGGCCTCGTGGAACGGCCGGACCGGCTGGCGCTGGATGTTCGGGGTCGAGGCCGCGCCGGCCTTCCTCTTCTTCGCCCTCATGTTCATCGTCCCGGAGAGCCCCCGCTGGCTGGTCAAGAACGGCCGGGCCGCCGAGGCCGAAAAGGTCCTGGCCCGGGTCGGCGGTCCGGGCTTCGCCGCCGGAGCTTTGGGCGAGATCCGGTCGACGCTCGCGGCCGGCGAGATCGGCCGGGTCCGCTTCCGCGACCTGCTCGAGCCCGGCCTGGCCCGGGTCCTCCTCATCGGCGTCGTCCTGGCCGTCTACCAGCAGTGGTGCGGCATCAACGTCATCTTCAACTACGCCCAGGAGATCTTCACCGCGGCCGGCTACGGCGTCAGCGACGTACTCTTCAACATCGTCATCACCGGCGCCGTCAACCTGATCTTCACCCTGGTCGCCATCCGCCTGGTCGACCGGCTGGGCCGCAAGCCGCTGATGCTGGCCGGGTCGGCCGGCCTGGCGGTCGTCTTCGGGCTTATCGGCGCGAGCTACGCGGCCCACAGCCGGGGCCTGCACATCCTCCTTTTGGTTCTCTTCGCCCTGGCCCTCTACGCGGTCTCCCTGGCGCCCGTGACCTGGGTGCTGCTCGCCGAGATCTTTCCCAACCGCATCCGCGGCGCGGCCATGTCGGTCTCGACCTTCGCCCTGTGGTCGGCCTGTTTCGTCCTGACCTACACCTTCCCCCACCTCAACAAGGGGCTCGGCCCGGCCGGGACGTTCTGGATCTATGCGGGGATCAGCGTCCTGGGGTATCTTTTCATCCGGTCCCGCGTCCGCGAGACCAAGGGCCGGACGCTCGAGCAGATCGAGCGCGAGCTCGTGGACCGCTAGCAAGGAGACGGCAGGATGGACGAGGAGATCAGGCCGCGGACGGAGGAGCCGGTTCCCGTCCCGACGAACCCGGGGCGGCCGGCCGGGCCGGTCAGGCGCCTTTACCGGGAAGAGAAGGAGGTCTGGCGCCGGCATTACCGGCGGCATTTCAAGTGCGCCGCCCGGGCCCTCGGGCTTGGCTTCGTCGCCGGATTCGTTTTTTTCATGCTCTGGCCGGCCGAGGAAAAGAAGGCGCTCGAATTCGTCGTCCGTTCGTTCAAGGACATCCCGCTCCAGGCTTCGCCGCTCGTCCTCGCCCTGACGCTTTTCTATCACAATACCCGGGCCTCGATCGTCGCCGTCAGCGCCGGGATCGTCCCCTTCCTCTCCCTCCCCATCCTCGACCCGGTCATCAACGGAGGGGTCCTGGGATTGCTCTGTTCGTTCTCCCGGCACCAGGGCCTGAACGTGCCCCGGCTCGTCCTGACCCAGATCCTGCCGCACGGCATCATCGAGCTCGCGGCCGTCCTCTACGCGACGAGCGTCGGGCTCTACCTTTCGGCGGGCATGGGGCGGAAGGCGCGGGCCGCCTGGCGGGCCCGGAAGCGGGCCCGGTCGGAAGGCGAGGCCGCGGAGCCGCGGCCGGCGGATGCGGCGGGCGGAGCCGGCCCGGAGCCGGCGGCGGAAGAGGCGGCCGCGGGGACGGGGGGCGCCGGCCTTTTCCGCGACGTCGTCCGTTCGTTCGTCCTGGTCGTCATCCCGCTGCTCTTCGTCGCGGCCTTCATCGAAGGCTTCATCACGCCCCTTCTCAGATGACTGAGAGCGGCTCGACAGCGTCCGGGCTTTCGGCTATGCTCTCGAAGGGGAGGCTCCCATGCGATTCACCTTCGCCCACAACAACCTCAACGTCCTCGATCTCGGCGAAAGCCTGGCCTTCTACAAGGAGGCCCTCGGCCTCCAGGAGGTCCGCCGCCACGAGGCCGGGGACGGGAGTTTCGTCCTCGTCTATCTCGGCGACGGGCGCAGCGCCCACCGGCTCGAGCTGACCTGGCTCCGCGACCGGAAGCAGCCGTACGATCTGGGCGACAACGAGATCCACCTGGCCTTCACGGTCGACGACTATCCGGCCGCGCTGGCCAGGCACAAGGAGATGGGCGCCGTCTGCTTCGAGAACCCGGGGATTGGCATCTACTTCATCGAGGACCCGGACGGCTACTGGCTCGAGATCCTGCCGGAGACGCGCTGAGCCGCGCCTCCGAAGCTATTTCCGGACCGGGACTCCCACCGAGAGCTTGTGGACCGTGACGGTCCGGTACGTCTGCCCCGGCTCGAGGATGGTCGAGGGGAAGTTCGGGTGGTTCGGCGAGTCGGGGAAATGCTGGGTCTCGAGGCAGAAGGCGTAGTGCTTGCCGTAGGCGTGGCCGCCCTTGCCGATCACCGAGCCGTCCAGGAAATTGCCGGTGTAGAGCTGGATCCCCGGCTGGTCGGTCCAGATCTCCAGGATCCGGCCGCTCTCGGGCTCCTCGACGTGGGCCGCCAGGGCCAGCGTCCCGCCGCCGCTCCGGAGCACGAAGTTGTGGTCGTAGCCGCCGCCCTCGACCCGGGCGATCCGCTCGCCGATGGCGTGCGGGGCCGTGAAATCGAACGGCGTCCCGGCTACCGGGACGATCTCGCCCGTCGGGATGAGGGTCTTAGGCGAATCCACGGCCGTGATCTTGTCGGCCTCGAGCTGGAGCACGTGGCCCAGGATGTCGCCGCGGCCCTCGCCCTTGAGGTTCCAGTAGGCATGGTTGGTCAGGTTGACCGGCGTTTTCCTGTCGGTCGTCGCCTCGTAGCGGATCTCGAGCTCGTCCGCATCCGTCAGCGTGTAGATGACCGTGACCGCGAGATCGCCGGGGAAACCTTCCTCCCCGTCCTTGCTCAGATAGGAGAGCTTGACGCCCGTGCCGCGCTCGCCCTTGACCGCCTCGCCCTTCCAGACGACCTTGTCGAAGCCCCTGATCCCGCCATGGAGGGTGTTGCCGCTGTCGTTGGCGGGTAGCCGGTACTCGACTCCGTCCAGCGTGAACCGGGCCCCGGCGATGCGGTTGCCGTAGCGGCCGATGATCGCCCCGAAATACGGGTGGGCGCCGAGATACCCCTGCAGGTTGTCGAACCCCAGGTTGACGTCGGCCAGGACGCCGTTCCGGTCGGGGATCTCGAGCGAGACGAGGATGGCCCCGTAGGTCATGATCCGGGCCCGGAGCCCGTGCGCGTTCGTCAGGGTGAAGATCTCGACCGGCGTGCCGTCGGCCAGCTTCCCGAAATGTTCTCGTTTGGTCTTCATGGTCGCATCTCCTTGTCCAACGGGATCCGCCGCCGGAGCCGCCCCGCCGGCCGGAGCCGTGGGCTCCTGCTTGCAGGCCGGACCGGACAGGGCCAGGACGAGGGCCAGGGCCGCGGGGATGGCCCGTCTCATCGACGCTCTCATGTTCGCCTCCGAAGCGGAGATATTCCCCTCCATATGTATCCCAAACGGGGCCCGCGTTTCAACTGCCGCCCCGCGGAGAAAGGCGGGCACGGTTCGCCTCCCCCGCGGACCGCGGCCGCCGAACGTTGACCCCCTGTCCGCCGTATGGTATCTATTGGTGACTAGCATGGTCGGCACGGTCCTCAAGCATTACCGGATCGAAACCCAGCTCGGCAAGGGCGGCATGGGCGTCGTCTACCGGGCCCGGGACCTCCGGCTGGACCGGCCGGTCGCCCTGAAGATGATCCCGCCGGGCCTGGTCGAGAGCCCGGAGCGGCGGAGCCGCCTGCTCCTCGAAGCCCGCTCGGCCGCCGCCGTTTCCCACCCGGCCATCGCCCAGGTCTACGACATCGACGAGGTCGACGGCAACCTCTTCATCGCCATGGAGTACGTCGACGGCCGGACGGTCAGCCGGCTCATCGCCGACGGCGAGCTCGACCTCATGGGCGCCGTCGAGATCGCCCTCCAGGTCGCCGAGGGCCTGGCCAAGGCCCACGACGCCGGCATCCTCCACCGCGACATCAAGTCCGACAACATCATGGTCACCAGGGACGGCCACGCCAAGCTCCTCGACTTCGGCTTGGCCAAGCTCGTCGAGCCCGAGCCCGGCGAGCCCGTCTCGCCCGCCGAGCTGTCCCGGACGCTGACCCGGGGCCGGGTCCAGACCATCCCCGGCGCGGTCATGGGCACGCTCAGCTACATGAGCCCCGAGCAGGCCCGCGGCAAGGAGCTCGACAAGCGCAGCGACCTCTTCTCCCTGGGCATCGTCCTGTACGAGATGGTCACGTCGGAGCTGCCGTTCAAGGGCGAGACGCCACTCGACACGATGCACGCCATCGCCTACGAGGAGGCCCGGCCGGTGACCCTGGTCCGGCGCAACCTGACCCCCGAGCTCCACCGCATCATCTTCCGCTGCCTGCGCAAGAACCCGGAAGACCGCTACCCGGACGCCCACGCCCTGGCCGCCGACCTGCGCCGCCTGAAGCACGACCTCGAGACCGGAACGGCCGCCCGGCTGCCGGCTGGCGACCGCCTGCGCAATTGGGCCGAGCGGTGGAAGGCCTCCTTCCCCGGCGGCACAACTGGGATGATCGTGGTGCTGGCCGGCCTCGCCCTGGCCGCCCTCCTGGTCGCCTTCCACTTCGACCTGGGCGGCCTGATCGGCCCGGCCGTCCTCCTCCTTTTCCTGTACCGCTACGTGCGCAACCGGAAGAAGAGGCAGATCGCGGCCTTCACCCGAAAAGTGTCGAAGTTCCCGGAGGTCCGCCTGGTCGCCGCCCGCGGCGATCGGGTGACCGTGGTCGTGGACAAGGCCCCGGCCAAGGTTTACATCCGCATCACCGCCCTGGTCGACGATCTCAACCGCAGCCTGTTCATCGGGAAGGACATCCAGGCCGAGATCCGGACGGACATCACGAACGGCGAGGCGACCTCCATGCTGACCCAGGTGGGCGTGCTCTACGCCCGCGAGGAGGCGGCCGGCGGCGCCGGGAAGCCGCTGTCGAAGGCCTAGCGCGGGGCCTTCTTCTTCAGCGCCTCCATCCTCTTCTTGATCTCCGGCTGGTCCGGGCTGAGCTGGAGCGATTTCTCGTAGGCGGCCAGGGCCTCCTGGGACTTGCCCAGCCCTTCGTAGCACTCCCCGATCGAGTTGATGAGCGCGGCGTTGACGCCGAAGTGGCCGATGGCCCGGTCGAGCAGCGCGATGGCCGGCTCGAGATCCTTCAGGCGCTTATGGGCCTCGGCGGCCAGGACGAGCGTCTCGTACTTCGGCGACTTCTGGGGGTCGACGAACGCGGCCAGGGTCCGCGCCGCCTCGGCGGCATCCCCGAGGGCGAGGCAGGCCCGGGCCAGGCTGCCGGCGGTCTCCTCCGATCCCGGATCGCGGTCCAGGGCCCGCGCCAGGAAGGCGCGCGCCTCCGGGAAGCGCCCGAGGTTGAAGAGCTGGGAGCCCATCATGACCTGGTAGGCCGGGTCGCTCGTGTCCGGCAGCACCCGCGACGAGAACCAGGGCCGGGGGATGCTCTCGGCGAAGCTCAGATCGAACTCCTCCGACGCCGAGACGAGCTCGGTCCCCCCGTTGAGGAAGGAGACCCGGACCGTGTAGTGCGCGGGCGGGAAGTCGGTCAGGGCCACCTGCTCGAGGATGTTGTTCGGATCGGGGTAGTCCGCGTTCTTGTGGCGGATGTCCCGGAACGGCTGGCCGTCCTTGAGGAACTCGATGCGGACCTCCCCGCTGGCCCGGAGGGCCTCGGAGGCGTTGTTGACCTGGAAAGCCACGGCCAGCGTATCCTGCTTGGCGAAGACCCGATTGGGCTGGACGTAGATCTGGTACTGGCCGAGGCGGAAGGCCTTCATCTTGCGGGCCGCGGCCGGATCGAGCTTGAGCGCCCGGTAGCCGAGGACCGGCTGGGTCAGGGCGACCGACGGGCCGGCCGCGGGGATGCGCAGGGCCTGTTCGATCGAGGTGAATTCCTTGGAGGATTCGTTCTTGATGAGAACGGAGACGTTGTAGTCGCCGGCCACGAGCGGGAACAGGTCCTGGAAATCGAAGGGCATGCGGCTCGCCGACTTCATCTCCTCCGCGGTCAGCTTGAGTGCGACGGTCTTGTCGAACTGGTGGACGAGCCGGCCGTCGCCGGTCGTGATCCGGCCGTTGACCTTCAGGGTCGTGGAGAACGTCTCGTCGTACTGGTTGACCGAGAGCCGCCGCGGCTCGACGGTGTAATGGACGAAATAGAAGCCGGCGGGATCGAGGAAGACCTTGATCAGGCTGTCGCTGTCGAGGTAGTTGGCGGTGTATTCGACCTCGACCAGGTCCTTGTATTCCAGGAACTTGCGGGCGTATTTCGCCTCGACGGTGCGGACCGGGGTGGTCTCGATGCGCTGCAGCAGCAGGTCGGAGGACATCGACGGCCGGCCGTAGACGCTGTCGTTCTCGCCGGGCACGAGGTTCATCGAGACCGTGGCCAGTTCCGGCTCGATCTCCTTGAGCCTCTCGTAGGCCGTCTCGTAGTCCGGCCCGCCGGTCCAGCCGGCGATCAGGGCCTGGGGCCCGGCGGCGATCGGGCTGTACAGCCGGTATTCCCCGTGCCCGTTCTCCCGGTAGAAGACGACATTGAAGCCGGCCGGCAGCCCTAGGTTCGTCAGCCCCTGGTAGAACCAGACCTCGGTGTCGTAGGTCTGGGACTTGCCCTCGAACCGCTGGATGTCGCGGGGCTCGCCAAGGATGATGTAGATGCGGCCGCGATCCGTCTTCCGGCCCGGCCGGGGCGCGTCGCGCCCGTAATAGCGGTCGGCGTAGGCCAGACGGCGGTAATGTTCGGTCTTGGCCTCGTTCTCCGGGGTGTCAGGGTTGGAATCGCGCTGTTTCCAGAAGGCCTCGATGAAGAGGTCCCGCTCCCGGTCCGACTGGAGCTTCAGGAAGACCTCCCGCTCCATCGGCGCGACGATGTCGACGACCTCGTCGTCGAGCCACTTTTTATAGTTCTCGGGCAGCTTCGGCTTGGCCGCCTTCTGGCCGGCGGCCGCCGGGGCGGCCAGGACCAGGGTCACGGACAGGACGACGGCCGCGCACAGGGACGCGGCGAGCTTCGTTCGCATGGCCCGCATCAGGCCCTCCTTCAGGGATCTCCCGCTGTCAAGTCCCACCGGGTCCGCAGCCGGGTCAGCTCGGCGCCCGTCCCGGCGTTGAGGATCTGGTGGAGGAACACCGGCGCCGGGCCTTCGCCGGGCAGGCGCTGGACGACGCTCATGACCGGGTCCCCGTAAAAGGCCTCGGCCCGGTAAGAGACCTCGATCTCGACCGCCCGGCCGGTCCTCAGGAACTCCGGGGGGACCGCTTCGAGGGCCCACTGGACATAAACCGCGTTATTGACATGACGGTTCCAATCGATATGCCCCGATTCGACGCGGAACAGCGCCTCGGCCTCGCGGGCCGAGGGCAGGGGCAGCGAGTCGAAGGGGTCATTCAGGGCCCGCTTGCCCAAGGCGTAGGGGATGGCGATGGCCTGGTCGATCCTGACGGGCCGTTTCCGGGCCAGATCGACGATCATCCAGGAGCTCGTCGCCGAAAGGACGGGCCGGCCGTCCCCTTCGGCGACCTCGAAGTCGCGGATGGCGAAGTTGCCTTGCTTGTCCGAGGGCCAGGTCGTGACCTCGAGCCGCGCCCCCGCGGCCGGGGTGCGGTGGATGAGCACGTGATAGCGGGACATCACCCAGGTCATATTGCGCTTGAACAGGTCGAGGACGCCCACCCCCAGAGAGGCGGCGTGTTCCCCGGCGCAGTCCTGCAGGAAATTGAACAGGGCCGGGACCTTGACGAGGCCCCGGAAGTCCGTCTCGTACTGGTGGACGGCGTATTCCTTCCGATAGATCATGTCCATGGCCGAATCGATTATAATCTATTTTGGGGCCGGGCGCCCCTTCCGGATGACCGTCAGGACGTGATCCGCTGCTCGACCTGCCGCGGAGATCCCCTCATTCAACGATCATGAACGGCCTGCGCCGGACAGGCCCGGATGGTCGGAACGGACGTCCCGTCCAGCCGGATATACCGGTCCCAGAGGTTGACGGTCAGGCACGAGTGGACCGGCAGGATATAGAGCATATCGCCGGGCTTCATCCGCTTCATCTCCGCGGCGGTCGTCCGGATGACCCCGTGCTCCTGGGACAGGAACGTGACCGCCGTCCCGGGCAGGATCGGGCCCCAGCCGTTCCCGCGCGGCCGGCAGACACGGCCGTAGATCCGGCCGTCGCGGCGCGTCAGGACCTCCTCCTTGGACAGATGGATGGCCCCGCCGTGGATGACGGCCTCGTTGCGGGCGGGGTGCGTGGCGACCACGGGGCAGGCCACGGCCGCCGCGATCTCCGTTTCCCCGCAGACGCCGAGCTCGAGCTGGGTCGCGTCGAAGAGGACGAAATTCCCCGGCCGGATCTCGTCGGCCCCGTCGAAGGCGTCCAAACGGACGCACGCCGGCGTGTCGCCGACGGAGATCTCGAGGCCGGCGAACCCGGAGGCCGCCAGGGCGTCACGGGCCTTGACCATCTTGCGCATCGCGCCGGCATGCACGCGGGTCAGGGCGCCGGGGGTGCGGGCGTGGTAGGTCAGGCCGTTGTGGGTCAGCAGGCCGCGCAGCCGGAAGCTCGGGCGGCGGAGCGCTTCCCGGCAGAGGCGGGTCAGGAGCGCCCGGTCATCCCAAGCCGCGCCGGCCCGGTGGGACCCGACGTCGATCTTGAGCCAGACGTCGAGCGGGGCCGCGACCCGGCGGGACAGCGCCTCCAGGACCTCCGGCGTTTCGGCCAGGACCCCGAGGCGGCAGCGGGAGGCCAGCCGTCCGATCTCCGGGGCCTCGAGGATGTTGAGCGGAAAAGCGATCAGGATGTCCCGCCAGCCGTCAGCCGCGAAGTAGGCGGCCATGTCGACCGACGAGACCGTGATGGCCTCGACCCCCGCGTCACGGAAGATCCGGCCGATCTGGCGCGATTGATGGGTCTTGAAATGGGGCCGGAAGCGCAGGCCGAGCCGCCGGGCCTTGGCCGCCATGGCCTCGATGTTCCGGCGAACCCGGCCCTCGTCGAGGACCAGGGTCGGCTTGGCGAGGGTCGGCATCAGGATAGCCCCCGCGTCCTCAGATCTTGGCCAGCTTCCTGACGAAGGCCGGGTCGACGTCGCAGCCGAGGCCCGGCGTCTCGGGCACCGTCAGGGTTCCGGCCTTGACCGTGATGCCGCCGACGATCGGGTCGATGACGTGCTCGGAGTTGCCGTCGAGGTCGGCGTAGACGATGTTGGCCTGCGAGGCCACGACGTGCGCGGCGGCGGTCAGGCCGAGCCTGGATTCGAGCATGCAGCCGACCATGCAGCGCATGTTGGCGGCGTCGGCGACATGGGCGATGCGGATGGCGTTGAGCATGCCGCCGGCCTTCATGAGCTTGATGTTGAAGGTGTCGCAGGCCCCGGCCCTGATCAGCTTGACGGCGTCGGCCGGCCCGAACAGGGCCTCGTCGGCCATGATCGAGATGGGGCTCTGGGCCCGGACGGCCGCCAGCCCGGCCGTGTCGGACGCGAGGACGGGCTGCTCGCAGAGCTGGATGGCCAGGGGCTCGAGCTTGCGCAGGGCATAAACGGCCTGGGGCACGGTCCAGCCCTGGTTGGCGTCGACGCGGATGGCCGTCTTCGGCCCGACGGCGGCCCGGATGGCCGAGATGCGGGCGAAGTCCTCGTCGGGATCGAGCCCGACCTTGACCTTGAGGGTCTTGTAGCCCATGTCCGCGTAGCCCTTCGATTCGGCCGTCATCTTCTCCAGGGTGTCGATGCTGGTGGTGATGTCGGTCTCGAAGACGCTCTTCGTCCCGCCGAGGAGGCGGAAGAGCGGCAAGCCGGCGGCCTTCCCCAGGATATCGAAGAGGGCCATGTCGAACGCGGCCACGGCGCTCGGGTTGGAGTGGACGATGGGGCCGATGAGCCGGAGCAGGTCGTCGATGGCCAGCGGGTCCTTGCCGATGATCATGTCCCGGATGGCTTTGGCGGCGGCGGCGTTGGTCGCCTGCGTCTCGCCGGTGATGGGCGGGAAGGGGCAGGCTTCGCCGATCCCGGTGACGCCCTGGTCCGTGCGGATGCGGACGAGCAGCTCGGTGGCCGCCGTCATCGTGCCGATGGCGATGCGGAAGGGCGAGGTCAGGCCGATGTCGAAGAGGTAGATCTCGACGCCGGCGATCTTGAGCTTCCCGGCGGCGGACCGGACGTCCTCGAGCGGCTTGGACGGCAGCCCGTAAACCTTCGTTCCGGCGGCCAGGGCGCCGAGGCCGAGCATTTGCAGGAATCCTTTGCGGGTCAGGCTCATTGATCCTCCTCGAAACACATTCTACCCACGCCGGACCGGGTTTGACAAGGGAAATGGGCCAGGTCTTCGCAAAGCGGAAAGCCTACCGCTCTGCGAAGACCTGGTCCCTTCCTGATGCGGCCAGGGCGGCGCCGGCGGCGGCGACGATCTGGGGATGCTCGGGGACGGCCACGGGACGCCGGAGTCGCTTCGACAGCATGTCCACGAGGCACGGGTTCAGGGCCACGCCGCCGGCCATCACGACCTCGCCGGCCGGATTGAACCTGGCCGCCAGCGGATAGACGCGGTCGGCGATGGAGGCGCAGAGGCCCCGGGCGATCGCCTTCCGGTCGCGTCCGGCCGCGAGGAGCGAGATGACCTCGGATTCGGCGAAGACGGTGCACATGCTGTTGAGCGCGATCGTCTCGTCCGCTTCGCCGGCCGCCCGCCCGAACTCCCCGAGGGCGAAGCCGAGGAGCGCGGCCATGACCTCGAGGAAGCGGCCGGTGCCGGCGGCGCAGCGGTCGTTCATCTCGAAATCGGCGAAGGCGCCGGGCCCGCGGCCGAGGAGGATGGCCTTGGAGTCCTGGCCGCCGACGTCGATGACCAGGTCCGCGCCGGGCCTCAGGAACCGGGCTCCGAGGGCGCAGGCCGTGATCTCGGTCACGACCCTGCAGCCCAGGTCCGCGTTCATGAGGAAGCGGCCGTAGCCGGTCGCCGCGGCGCCGCGATAATCCCGGCGGTCGAGCCGGGCCCTGACCCGGTCGATCGACGCGGGAGCGGTATCGAAGACCTCGAAGCGCGCCACGGCCCCGCCGGCCATCTCGACGATCTTGGTCGTCCGGGAGCCGAGGTCGAGGCCGAGGAAGACGTCCGGCGCGGCCATGGGATCCCGGCCTACCTCGACAGCCCCTCGAGAAAGGCGTCGACCCGCAGCCGCATCGGGCCGGTGTCCTCCTCGGCGTAGTCGGTCACGATCTTGAGGCTGGGCAGGCCGGCTTCCTTGAGGGCGGCGGCCACGGCGACGGCCTCGATGTTGTATGTGTGGCAATACTGCAGGACGTACTGGATGACGCCGTCGGCCCGGCATTCCCGGGCCAGGCGCACGACCGAATCGAGGCGCTCGTCGTTCGGCGAGAAGCAGGAGCACTCGATGCCGAGATAGCGGGCGGCCACGGCGTCGATCTGGGCCTCGAGGCCGTCGCGGGTCTCCTCGACGAGGCTCTCGTAATAGCGCGAGCCCGTGCAGGTCTCGTCGCCGACGACGACCGCGCCGGCCGATTCGACCAGGGCGTGAAGCTTCCAGTTGCCCATGACCGAGGGGCAGCCGGAGACGAGGATCCGCCGGGCCCGCTCCGGGGCCGGGCCGACGCCGCGGCGGACGCGGTCCTCGAGCTCGCCGTTGAGCTCCTCCAGCCGGCCGGTGAAGCGCGCGGCGTCGTCGACGAGGGCGCCCTGCATGACGGCCAGCGCGTCCAGGCCGCTCAGGGGCGGGACGGCCTCCCGCCGGAAGGCGTTGAGCCGGGCCAGGGCCCGGCGCTTCCGGTTCACCAGGCGCACGGCCTCGGCCAGCGGCTCGCGCTCCAGCCGGCGGCCGGTCACGTCTTCCAGGCGGGCCCGGAACCGGGCCACCTCCTCGCGCCAGAGGTCCCGGTCGCGGGGACCTTTCTTCTGGGGCAGCTCGATGACATGGAAGCCGCCCTCCCTGGCCAGGAGGTCCCAGGTCTTCTTCTTGGCGTCGCAGGTCGTTTCCCCGACGGCCAGGTCCTCGACCGGCCCGTACGGGCAGGCGTTGGCCAGGGCCAGGCCGATCGTCGACTTGACCAGGGGGCAGATGTCGCGGGGCAGCATCGTCTCCGCGTAGGGGATGGACGCCGACGTCCCGCCGCAGAGCGCCACGGGGATCGCCCCGAGGGCCAGGACGATCTCCTCGGGGACGAAGATGCAGAACGTGCCGATGAGCTTGTCGCCGGCGGCCCGCCGCCCGACGATCTCGCGGACCCGCTCGCCGTGGGCGCCGCGGATGACGCCGTCGAAATAGGCCATTCCGGCTGGCCGGTCCTTCTGGGCCAGGACGGTCTTGCGGAAGGTCCGGTCGACGGCGTCGAAGATGCGATGGTGGAGCTCGACGTCGAGTCCGAGATCCTTCGGCAGCTCGTTGTCGCGGTCCACGTCACTCCCTTTCTTTCTTCGCGAATGCGCGGCCGCATCGCGGCTCGTCGATGGGAAACCCGCGCCTGCGGCCGGACCGGCCAGGAGGGGAGCGTATTATAGGCCGCGGGGCCGGAGGGGGTCAACCAGCCGGAGGGGACCGGGTCCCTTTCCTATTTTCGGAGGAAGCGGCGGAGGAAATCGCGGGCTTCCTTGACGCCAAGGAGCCGGGCCATCCCGAAGAAGACGACGAGCCCGAGACAAGACCCGGCCGCGACGGTCCCGGCGGAAGCCAGGAAAGATGTCCCGAGCCGGCCGATCATAAGCCGGTTGGCCGCCCAGGCCGCTCCCCCGGCCGCCGCGGACGCGAGGGTCAGCCTGACGGCATAGGACGCCAGCGGCCCGGCCTCGATCGGCCCGATCTTCCGCGGCAGCAGGGCGTACAGGATGCCGACGTTGAGCACCGCGGCCAGGGACGTCGAGAGCGGGAAGGCCAGGTAGCCGATGACCCACATCAGGGAGATGTTGAGAACGAGGTTGAGGCCGATCGAGGCGAAGCTCGCGTACATCGGCGTCCTGGCGTCCTTGCAGGCGTAGAAGACGGCGGCCACGTTCCGGAGCGCCGAGGCGAACGGGATCCCGGCGGTATAGAGGACGAGCGCCGCCGCCGTGGCCAGCGTGTCCGCGGCGGTGAAATGGCCGCGCTGGTAGATGGCCCGCGTCAGCGGGATGGCCAGGCCGCAGATGAGGGCCGACGTCGGCACGGTCAGGAACAGGACCATCTTCAGCGAGTCCGCCAGCGTCGACTTCACGGCCCCGAAGTTGTTCTCGAGGACGAGCTTGGAAAGCGAGGGCAGGGCCACGGTGCCGACGGCGATGCCGAAGAGCCCGAGCGGCAGGTGCATGATGCGGAAGGCGAAGTTCAGCCAGCTGACGCTGCCCTGGGCCAGCGGCGTCACCAGGACCGTGTTGACCAGGACGTTGACGCGCGTCCCGGCCAGGCCGATCGCGACCGGGATGAAGAGGGCCATGACTTTCCGGAACTCCGGGTCGCGGAAGTTCAGGACCGGGCTCCAGCGGAATCCCCTGCGCCAAAGGGACGGGACCTGGACGAGGAACTGCATCAGCCCGCCGACTAGGACGCCGACCGTCAGGCCGAAGATGGGGTTCTTGCCGCGGGCCGCGTACCAGCCATAGGTCAGAAGGGGGAAGATGATCGAGAAGAGATTGAAGACGGCCGGGGCGACCGACGGCACGAAGAACGACTTCTCCGTGTTGAGATAGCTCATGGCCCAGGCGGCCAGGCTGATGAACAGGAGGAAGGGGAAAAGGATGGCGGTCAGCTGCGTCGTCAGGTCAATCTTGCCCGGCACCTTGTTGAAGCCGAAGGCGATGACCCTGGCCAGGACGGGCGCCAGGAGCAGGCCGGCGAGCGAGACCGCCCCGGTCACGACGAAGAGGATGTTGAAGATGTTCGAGGCCAGCCGGTTCTGGGCTTCCTTGCTCTTGGCCTTCTCCGCCGTGAGGACCGGAACGAACGCGGCCGAAAGGGCCGTCTCGGCGAAGAGGTCACGGAGCAGGTTGGGGATGCGGAAGGCGACGTTATAGGCGTCGACGGCGAAGCCGGCGCCGAACAGGCCGGCGATGACCGTCTCCCGGACGAGACCCATGACCCGGCTGAAGGCCGTGCCTATAGCGAAGGACCGGACGCCCCGGGAGATATCTTCCATGCTCCCGCCATTATTCGCCATTTGCGGCCGGGATGGCAAGGCTTATAATGGGGCCCATGAGCTTCGACGACAAGGCCAGGAAGCCGGACGACAGGGCCCTGGCCGACGGCCTCGGCGGCGCGAAAGCGCTCTGGGACGGATTCGTCCGCCAGGTCAACGACAGCTGCGCTCCCGTCACCGGGGACTGGGTCTTCTACAAGTCCTGGTCGCTCCGGCTGAAGCGGAAGAAGCGGACGATCGTCTACCTCCTGCCGCGCGACGGCCATTTCCTGTGCGCCTTCGTCTTCGGCGGGAAGGCGACCGAGGCGGCCCGCGCGGCGAAGCTGCCGAAGGCGGTCCTGGAGGAGATCGAGGCGGCGCCCGTTTATGCCGAGGGCCGCGGCTTCCGCCTCGAGGTCCGGACGGCCCGGGACGTCGAAACGATGAAGACGCTGGCCGCGATCAAGATGGCCCACTGACGGCGGCCGTAGCCCTCGAGGCCGGATTTCCCGGACAGGACTTCTCCCCGCAGAACGCCTTTGCCCCGATTCCTGGGTTGCCCCTCTCGCCGGTGACGCGAAAATGGGGCGTTTCGAGGCCGCGAACGCTCGGCGATCCCGCGGCTGGACCGGGAGAAGAACGAAATAAAATGGAAATGGCGCTTGACAAAATTGCTGATTTATCAGACTATTCAGTCTGTATTGATTTTACGGCATTCGGAGGAGGTTTCGCCCATGACCGGACGGGACAAGAACGACGAGGCCTGTTGCGCGGTCGAGGCCCTGATCAGCGTGGACGAGCGGGGTCAGATGGTCCTGCCCAAGGACATCCGGGAAGCCGCGGGGATCCGTCCCGGCGACAAGCTCGCCCTCATCGCCTGGAAGAAGAACGGGGTCGTCTGCTGCATGTCCCTGATCAAGGCCGATGACCTGAAGGGCATGGTCCGGGGCAAGCTCGGCCCACTGATGAAAGACATTATTTCCTGAAGGAGAAGATCGACATGAGCGTCAAGGACAACGAGATCAGGAAGCATGTCCGGGACCGCTATGCCCGGGCGGCGAAGGAGAGTTCTTCCTGCTGCGGCCAGGTCTCCAGCCCCTGCTGCGGCGGCCCGTCGGACCTGGACCAGGACCAAGCCAGCCGGATGGTCGGCTATTCGCCCGAAGAGCTGGCGGCGATTCCGCAGGACGCCAATCTTGGACTCGGCTGCGGGAACCCGAGCGCGCTGGCCGGGCTGAAGCCCGGCGAGACCGTCCTCGACCTCGGGTCGGGGGCCGGCATCGACTGCTTCCTCGCGGCCCGGAGGGTCGGCCCGTCCGGTCGCGTCATCGGCGTGGACATGACGGCCGAGATGGTCGACCGGGCCCGCGAGAACGCCCGGGATGGCGGCATCGCGAACGTCGAGTTCCGGCTGGGCGAGATCGAGAACCTGCCGGTGGCCGACGACAGCGTCGACGTCATCATCTCCAACTGCGTCATCAACCTCTCGACCGACAAGCCGCGCGTTTTCCGGGAGGCCTTCCGCGTCCTCCGGCCGGGCGGCCGGCTTCTGGTCTCCGACCTGGCCCTCCAGAAGCCCCTCCCCGCGGCCATCCGCGAATCGGTCGAGGCCTATGTGGCCTGCGTCGCCGGCGCCCTCGTCAAGGACAAGTATCTCCGGGCCGTCGGCGAGGCCGGATTCGGGAGCGTCGACGTCGTCAGCGAGAAGGCCTTCCCGGCCGAGCTGGTCCTCGAGGACTCCCTGGCGGCCGACGTCGTCAAGAAGCTGGATCTGTCGCAGCAGGAGCTCCGGGAACACATCGGCTCGGTCATCAGCCTCGCCGTCAGCGCCGTCAAGCCCGGGCGCTGACGGCGGCGGCACGATCGCCGCACAGCGGCTCCCGGCGGAGCTCCCGGATCGGGGCCGCGGTCTCCGCGACGCCCGGGAAGGGAGGGACGCGCCGCGAGGCTAGGCCCGCTCCCCGGAAAAAAACTTCCGCCGGAAGATCAAGGCCACGTGGACCAGGCCGATCATGACCGGCACCTCGACCAGCGGTCCGATGACCGCGGCGAAGGCCTGGCCCGAGCCGATGCCGAACACGGCCACGGCCACGGCGATGGCCAGCTCGAAGTTGTTGCTGGCCGCCGTGAACGACAGTGTCGCCGCCTTCGGGTAATCCGCGCCGGCCCTCCGGCTCAGGAAGAACGAGACCAGGAACATGACGACGAAGTAGACGAGCAGCGGCGCGGCGATGCGCAGGACGTCCAGCGGGATCTTGACTATGTACTCGCCCTTGAGCGAGAACATGACGACGATGGTGAAGAGCAGGGCGACGAGCGTGATGGGGCTGATGCGGGGGATGAACTTCGTCTCATACCAGGCCTTCCCTTTGAGCTTGATCAGGCCGAAGTGGCTGATCAATCCGGCCAGGAAGGGAATGCCGAGATAGATGAAGACGGTCTCGGCGATCTGCCGCATGGTGACGTCGACGGCCGTTCCCGCCAGCCCCAGCCAGGTCGGGAAGACGGTGATGAAGACGTAGGCGTAGACCGAGAAGAACAGGACCTGGAAGATCGAGTTGAAGGCCACGAGCCCCGCGGCGTACTCCCGGTCGCCGCCGGCCAGGTCGTTCCAGACGATGACCATGGCGATGCAGCGGGCCAGGCCGATCATGATCAGGCCGTACATGTAGTCCGGCTTGTCGCGGAGGAAGACGACAGCCAGGCCGAACATCAGCAGCGGCCCGATGATCCAGTTCTGAACGAGCGACAGGGCCAGGACCCGGACGTTCTTGAAGACGTCGCCGAGCTCCTCGTATCTCACTTTCGCCAGCGGCGGATACATCATCAGGATGAGGCCGACGGCGATGGGGATATTGGTCGTCCCCGACTGGAACCTGTTGATGAAGCCGACGACGGCCGGAACGAGGTAGCCCAGCCCGACGCCGATGGCCATGGCCAGGAAGATCCACAGGGTCAGGTAGCGGTCAAGGAACTTGAGCCCCGGGTTTCCGGGTGTCATCGAACCGCTCCGCGCCTCGGGCATCCCGGGCCCAGGACCTTGATCTCCATTTTCTAACCTCGCTGTTTTCCGCTGCCAAGGCTGTCTATAAGGATCTCCGGCTCGATCACGATGTTGCTCTTGACGGAATTGGCGACGAGGCTGAATCTCCGCGCCCCGTCGAGCCCGCGGCGGACCCGTTTTTCGACGGCCTCGGGGGGCTCCTTCCCGGCGCGAACGGCGATCCGCGGCCGCAGGACGACCTCCGTGAATATCTCCGTCCGGTCGAGCTCGATGAGCTTCGTGCCCTCGGCCCGGCAGTCGTACGAAACGAGATCAAGGCGGAAGCGCTCGGCCGCCCAGATGAACATCAGCATGACGCAGGTGTTGACAGCCGCGACGAAGGCATCCTCCGGGGTCAGGACGCCGGCTTCGCCGTGCGAGGCCGGCGGCGCGGAAAAGTCCATCTCGGGCCCGTTGCCGAGCTTCAGGCGCCCCCGGTGGCCGCCCGTCCAAGCGACCGAGGCCGTGTAGGTCTCCGTCCGCGCCGTCATGCCTTCTCCTCGAGGAACCTGGCGTATTCCTGGACGAGCGCCTCCGTCCAGGCGTGCTCCCGGTTCGCCGGAACCTCGTTGTAGATCTTCACGGCCTCTAGAAGGACGGCCGCAGTTCCGGCGTTCGGCTCCAAGCCGCGATCTCTGACCTGCGCGAAGACGAGCGGCAGCCCGGTGACCCGCACGGCCCGGCCGGAGATGAGCAACGTTCCCGGGGGAAGGCCGGCGCCGCAGCTGCAGCCGCCCGCGGCAGAGGCCGGTTCCGGGCTCCTTCGCCTAGGCGTTTGGAGGAGCCTGTCGGTCTCCTCGGCGATCTTGGCGGCGACCGTATCGGCCAGTCGCAGGCCGGATCCGTTGAGCCGCCTGGCCGTGCCGATGTCCGGGGAGCCGCATTCCTTCGCGATCTCCGTCACGACGATCGAAGCGGCCGGCCTGGCGCTGTATCTTTCCGTGGCCCGCGCGGCGCAGCGCTCGTCGCAGCCGTCGACGGCGATGGTCGGGTAGCGGCGGGCGAAGGACCTTTCCCCTTCTCCCCCGGCGAGGAACAGGGGCAGGCAGAGCGTCACGGTGTCGGCCGGGCGGAGCGTCTCGAGGACCTTCCTGACCGCCCGGCGCGTGACCGTGCCTTCGGCCCTCTCCTCGCCGGAACAGGCGATCAGTCCGACCTTCTTTCGCGGCAGATCAGGCATGGCCTCCCTCCCCGTCGATCCCGTCGACGACCCCGGCCGCTTCCTCGGCGGCCGCCCGGGCCAGCTTCGATCCGTCTTCGTTGAGATCGCAAACGCCTTCGGGCTTGAGGCCTCGATGGCGGCGGAGGACGTCGAAGACGGCGATCTTATGGACCTTGGCCGCGCCCGAGCAGGCCAGGCCCTTGGCCGCGCATCCGAGCTTGCAGCCGTCGATGGCCACGGCCTCGGCGCCTTCGACCTCGCGCCGGGCCTCCTCGTCGCCCAGGACCAGGAGGCCGAGGGCCATGACCTTGGTCTTTTCGGGGCGGAGATCCTCGGTCAGGATGTAGGCGGCTTCCCGGGTCGCCGCGCCCAGGATCTTGCCGATCCCGCTGCAAGCCGCAACCGGGATCACGCGGTGTTTCGGGCTCATCGCAGGGTCTCCGCTTCCGCCTGGGACTTGGCCAGGGCCATGTACACGGCCGCAGGCTCTAAAGCTCCCCGGGCCGCCTCTGGATCTTCGACCTCGAGAACGGCCAGCCAACCCTGGCCGTAAGGATCCTGGTTCACCAGCTCGGGAGAGCTCAGGAGGCCGCCGTTGACTTCCACGATCCTGCCTGTCAGCGGCGCCGGGATGCTGAGGTTGACCTTGATCGTCTCGACCACCGCGACCTCATCGCCCGATCGGACCCGGGTCCCTACGCCCTTCGGCTCGGCGAAGGCGACGTCGCCGTTCCGTTGCTGAGTGAAATCCGATAGCCCGATGCGGGCCCGCGTCCCCTCGAACCGGACCCACACGCCCGCTTCGCTGTAGAAGAGGTCCGCCGGAAAGCGGAACCGGAATTTGTCGACCGATATCTCCAGGGCCCCGGCGCTCATGACCCCTCCCGTTTTCCTTGAACGACTGCCTCCTCGATCCAGGCCCGGATCCCGTCGCGGCCGCAGATGAACAGCGTGGACTCTTTCATGCCCCCTCCGGCCTCGGGCCTGCGTCGCAGAGGCGGCCGCGGACGTTCTGCCGGACGCAGTCTTCGAGCCTGCAGGCGTCAGCCTCGGCCGCGGCCGAGCCCTCGAGACGCGCCTTGAGCGCCCCGGCCAGAAGGCCGTCGAGTATCGGCCGGGCCTCGTCCCGAAGGCGGTAAATGATCCACCGTCCTTGGCGCACATCCTCGGCGAGGCCCGCCTCGCGCAGGACCCGCATGTGGCGGGAGACCCGGGATTGTTCCATCTCCAGGATGAACATGAGCTCGCAGACGCAGAGCTCGCGGCGCCGGATGAGGAGCACGATCCTCAGGCGGGTCGGGTCGGCCAGCGCTTTGAAGATCTTGACCGCGTCGTTCATGGGCATTGGATGATCCCCTGGGCCCACAGGCAGCCGCCGCAGGCCGGAAAAGCGTTGCCGTAGCAGTCATCCTCGTTCGTCTCGAGCAGCGAGCAGCCGCCGCAGACGTGGCACGGCGAGTAATCGAAGAGCTTGACCTTCTCGCGAAAATCCCTGTAAGCCTTCGAGTCCCAGATCGCGGCGATGTCTCCGTCGCGGACGCCGCCCAAGGAGTGGCCGCGGACGCGGCGCTCGAGCCCGTAGAGATAGGTCTTGTGGGAATGGAGCAGGCCCATGCACGGGCTGACGGCGCCGTCCCAGCGGACGAAGGACGTCCGTTCGCGGACGAAGCGGCAGCGGCGGGCGTCGACGGCGATGCGGTTGCCCATGAAGGTCAGGTTCTCGAAGCCCTGGAACAGGCTGAAGAGCGTGTCCTTCGTCGCATTGTTGACATCGAGGCGGGGCAGGCTGATCTCCGTCTTGCCCGGGGCGAAGGTGAAGGTCTCGAGCGTCAGCGTCTGGAGGCAGAGCATCTCCTTCTCCATGGCCTCGCTGTAGGGCAGGACATGGCTGACGATGATGCGGCGGGCTCCGACCGAGCGGGCCAGCCGGTCCAGGTGCTTGACGTCACGGAAGTTCGTCTTCATGACCACGAAGGCGATGCCGATCTCGATAGTGTGCCCGTCGCGTCCGTTCCGCCTGGCGAGCCTCTCGACGTTCTCGAGGACGCGCGCCAGGCTGGCCCCGGCCCGGATGGCGTCGAAGCTCTCTTCGGTCGCGCCGTCGAGCGAGATCCAGAGCGTGTCCAGCCGTTCCCCGAGCAGGCCGTCGATGAGGGCGTCGTCGAGGGTCGTGGCGTTGGTCGTCATCTCGGCCCGGAGCCCCATGGCCTTGACGGCCCGGATCATGTCGATGATGCGGGGATGGGCCGTCGGCTCGCCGAAGCCTCCGAACATGACCGATTCCAGATGGGGGAAGCGCCCGAGCTGCCCGGCCAGGCGCTCGAAAACGGGCCAGTCCATGTCGCCCAGGGGCTCGTCCCAGGTGTTGCGGATGCAGGTCCGGCAGGCCAGGTTGCAGCGGGACGTGGGCTCGATATAAAGGCGGCTGAGACTATGGATATTTGGCTGGATCTCCAGGCGGCCGTGGTCTTCCGTCACTTCGAGGGAGACCCCGGGCGCGAGGCCGAGTCTCTTCTCCAGCCCGGGCGGGACGGCCAGGCGGCCGTCCTCGGCCTTGAGGAGGTAAACGGCCTGGCCGGCGTTCTCCCGTTCACGCAGGAGCGCCTTCTCGCCTTTTCCGGAAAGGGCCAAGAGGCCCGTCCCCTCGGGCATGTTCAAGGCATTCTTCCGTTTCGTGTCCGCCATATCAATATATGATGATATATTCATATATCAAGGGCGCCCACGTGTCAAGACAGATCGGATGTTTCGCGAAGATATCGCCCCGGCTGGCTTCCCTACCGCGACATCAGGCTCAGGGACGTCCTGACGGTCAGTCGGTTACGGCGGCAAGCATCCGCTTCTGGGCCTTCTTCTCGGCGTAAGGGCGGGGGACATACACCGTTTCGCCCGTGATCGGATCTTTCCCGGTGTGGTACATGCAGGTCGAGCGGGTCATGGGCGTCGGGGTGAAGATCTGGACGCCCTCGACCGGCTTCTCCCCGCTTCGCTCCAGCGTTCGAATGTAGGCGGCCAGCTCCCGGGCCTCCTTCTCGGTCGTGCCGGGATGAGCCACCATGAAGTAGTACTTGAGGTGCTGGGGCCGGCCGCCGGCGCGGGCCGCGACGGCGGCGAAAAGCTTGCGGAACTCCTCGAGACGGCGCCGGCCGCCGCTCTTGTTCATCAGGCGCAGGACGTTCTCGGAGACGTGCTCGGGCGCGATCTTGAGCAGGCCGGAGGTGTGGTGGCGGACCAGCTCACGCACGTACTCGGGGCTCTCCAGGGCCAGGTCGTAGCGGACGCCGCTGCGGACGAAGACCTTCTTGACCCCCGGCACCTTGCGGGCGGCGCGCATCAGGGCCAGGAGCCGGCGCTGGGCCCCGGCGACGTCCGCCCCGTCCAGGCCGTACATGTTGGCCGTCGGGCCGCCGAGGTCGTCGACGAAGCCCTTCCACTCCGGGTGCCGGGTCATGCGCCGGATCTCGGCCAGGATGGACGCTTCGCTGCGCGAGACGATCCGGTCGCCCTGGTGGAGCGACAGGGCGCAGAACGAGCAGCGGCCGACGCAGCCGCGGTGGGTCTGGACGGAGAAGCGGGCCATGCCCAGCTCGGGAAAGGACGCGGGGATGCGGCGGGTGAAGGGCAGGCCGTAGACACGGTCGAGGTCGGCCGGCGTGGCGTCCGGGGCCGGGTATTGGACGACGAACCGGTTGGCGTGCTTCTGGGCGATCGTCTTGCGGATGGTGAAGCGCTTCTGGGCCTGGCAGAACTTGTCCTTGTCGGCCGCGACCTCTTCCCAGGAGGGAACGATGAGCGCGCCCTCCGGCGGTTCGGCCCGGATGACGGCCGTGCCGCGGATGCCGTCGAGGGTCTCGCCGCGGTCGAGCCGGCGGGCGATCTCGACGGCCTGGATCTCGCCCGGCCCGTAGACCAGGATGTCGGCGCGGGTGTCGAGAAGGATGGAGCGGCGGACGTCGTCGCCCCAGTAATCATAATGGGCGAAGCGCCGGAGCGAGGCCTCGATGCCGCCGAGGACGATGGGCGCGCCCTTGTGGAGCTCGCGGACGCGGTTGGCGTAGACGATGACGGCCCGGTCGGGCATCCGCGACTGGAAGGGGGCGTTGGGATCGACGGCCCGCTCGCGCTTTAGCGGCGTGTAGTTGACGAGCATGGAGTCGATCGAGCCCGAGGTGATGCCGAAAAAGAGGCGCGGCCGGCCCAGCTTGAGGAAGTCGTCCTTCCCCTTCCAGTCCGGGCATTCGATGACGCCGACCTTCCAGCCCTCGGCGTCGAGCACCCGGGCGATCATCCCGACGGGCGACAGCGGGTGATCGGCGTAGGGCTCGCCGCTGACCAGGATGATGTCGAAGCCCGTGCCTTTCGTCGCGATCATCGGGACTATTCTAGCGATAAAATGGGGGACATGATACCCGTTTCCTATTTTCCCGCCTGTAAAAAACGCTTGACCTGATACCTGTTTCCTAATTCGTCCGCCCGCCCGTTTTGGGAATTCCCGTGAAGGCGCGCGGGGAACCGGGGACATGGCCCTTCCCTATGGGAAAGCGATCGTACCCCCCGAATTCCCTATGTCCCCCATTTTGGGACGGCGACGAGGCCGAAAACGGCGTTGGCGAGGAGGATCGCTCCGGCGACGATCATCGGCACCTGGAGCCCGGCCCGGAAGCCCAGCCAGGAAAAAACCAGGCTGCCGGCCACGTGGCCGGAGGTCTGCAGGGCCGTCAGGATGCCGGCGCTGCCGCCGACCGTGCGCCGCTCGAAGAGCCGCGAGATGGTCAGGACGACGAACGCCCCCATCAGGCCGTCCCCGCCCTCGTGGAGGAAGCGGAAGACGAACGAGAGCCGGACGTCGCCGACCGTCATCAGTACGAGGCCGGCCCCCGACATGGCCATGCCAACCAGGAACAACCGCCGGTTGCGGACGGGATCGTACTTGAGCCGGCCGACGAGGAAGGCGGCCGAGGCGAGCGCCAGGTAGGCTCCGGCCATGTAGAGCGCCGCCCCCGGATCGCTCAAGCCGAACCGCGTCCGCAGGAACGGCCCGTAGACGGTCCCCTCCGTGCCCCAATGGAGGGCCAGCAAAACCAGGAAGACCGAGAAGAGAAGGGTCCGCCTGTTGAAGATCGTGAACCGGTACTCGCGAATGGAGACGGCCGCGAATCTCTCCTCGCCCAATCCGCGCACGGCCAGCGCGGCCAGGGCCGTCAGCGCGGCCAGGGCGGCCAGGAGCCCGCGGAAGCCGGCGACCCGGGCCAGCACGCTCCCCAGGATGAGCCCGGCGGGCGGCCCGAGCGAGAGCCAGCCGACGAACGTGCCGTACTTCCGGTTTGGGTCCGCGGCGCCCTGGCCCTTGTAATAAAGGCTGTTGATCGAAACGTTGATTGCGTTGTTGGCCACGCCGACGAGCAGGAAGACCGCGGTCATGGGCACGACGCTCCGCACGAAGCTCATGGCCGCGAGAAGCGCGGCCATCGACAGGAGCCCGCCGGTGATGACCGTCCTGATGGACAGCCGGTCGTTGGCCCAGCCCGTCGGGAAGGCGAAAATGACGGGCGCGGCGGCGTACAGGGCGACGATGGTCCCGATCTCCACGCCGCCGAAGCCGAGGCGCAGGAACTGGAACGGGGCCAGGAAGACGACGGTCGTCACCGCCATCGTCCGGATGAAATTGATCAGATGGACGCGGCGCACGCCTGCCATTATAGCGGAATCGCGGGAATGGGGGGCATGATGCCTATTCCCGAATTTCGGAAAAAGGCATCATGTCCCCCGCCATTATTCTTATTTCTTCCTCAGGTCGATGTTGCCGCTGAAGGTCTTGAGCATGAGCGTCGCCCCGCCCTTGCCGACCGTGCCGCGGATCTCGCGCGGCGAGATCTTGCCGCTGACCGAGATCTCGAACTCGCTTTCGATGTCGCCGCTGAAAGTGTTGGCCTCGAGGTCGAACGACGAGGCGGCGGGGATGGTCATGCGCACGTCGCCGCTGTGCGCGTTGAACTCGTAGCGGCCGCCTTCCTTGATCGCCCCGGTGTAGATGATGTCGCCGCTGGTGCTCCCGGCCTTGACCGTCTGGGCCCCCGAGACGTCCAGCAGCTTGATGTCGCCGCTCACGGTCCTGGCCTCGACCGAGCCTTTGATCGCCGAGGCGTCGATGTCGCCCGATACGGCGTTGATGTAGGCGTCGCCGGCGACGTCCTTCAGGATCAGGTTACCGCTGACCAGGTCGACGTCCGCGCCGGCCGCGCCGCCGAGCCGGACGTCGCCGCTGACGCTCTTGATCTTGGCCGGGCCGCCGAGCGGCGCCACTTCGACGTCGCCGCTGATCGACCGGAGCTCGACTCCGGCCTGCTCGGGCACCCAGACCTTGTAGTCCACGGAGACATTGGGCGAATCCCCGCCCCAGAAGCCGCCCTGGCGCTTGGGATACTGCGTTTCGACGCGGACCGCCTCGGCTTCGCCCGTGACCTCGATGGTCACCAGGGCCGCGTTCTCCTTGGCCTTGTCGAGCGAGCCGGCCTTCGAGGTCTTGAGGGCCTCGATCTTGACCTGGGCTTCCTTCCAGGTCATGACCTCGATATTGCCGGAGATATTGGAGAGATAGAGCCGGCCCGTCTTGACCAGGGGCACGGTCTTCTCGAACTTCTCCTGGAACCGCTGCTCGGCCAGGGCCGGGGCCGCGACCAGCATGACGGCCAGGGCCGCGGCGGCCAGAGCAGCGGTCAGTTGTCCTTGGCGCTTCTTGATCATGGCGATCCTCCTTCTCATCCTTCTATCCGGTCAGATGATCTTCCGCCCGTTCGCGGCGTCCCGGCCCCTGCGCTGGAGGTCCAGGGCGTCGTCGAGCACGGTGATCTTTTGCGTGTAGGCGGCCATCAGGTAATTCCGGGCGTCGAGGTCGTCCGGCTCTTCACTCACGGCCCGCCGGCAGGCCTGGATGGTGGCGTCGATGACCGACAGGTTGCGGTCGAAGACCTCGGCGACCTCGGGCGCGAGGACGCCCTTCTGGGCGGCGAAGGCCTCGCTGAGGGACGTGATGGCCTGCTGGTAGTGGCGCTCGGCCTCGTCGAGCTTGGCCAGCGTGTATCGCTCGCGGGCCTCGGGCCCGGGCGCCGCCGGCCCGCGGCCGACGCGCCGTCCGGCGACGATCCCCGCGGCGACGAGGACGACGGCCGCGGCCGCCACGCCGGCGTAACGAAAGGCCGGCAGCCACGCGCCGGGCGCCGGGCGCCGGAAAGCCCTTTTCCTCCCGGCCGCCGCTTCCGCCGGCCGGCCCGCGAGGTCGGCCCGGATGCTGGCCCAGACCCTCCCGGACGGCTCGGGGGCGCCGAGCCTGGCCGCCCCGGCCACGATCTTCCGCAGGTCGGCCTCGAGCTCGCGGCACCCGGGGCAGGCGGCCAGGTGGCGCTCCAGCCGGGCGCGCTCGCGCTCCGGGAGCTCGCCGTCGACCAGGCGGCTGATGTCTTTCATGGCTTTGCGGCATCTCATCGTCGCTCTCCTAGACCGCCTTCCGGGCCAGCAGATGGGCCCGGACCTTCAGCCGGGCCTTGAACAGCTGGGACTTGGAGGTCCCGACCGCGCAGCCGATCGTCCGGGCGATCTCCCCGTGCTTGAAGCCCTGGACGTCGTGGAGGACGAAGACTGTGCGCAGCCGCGGGGCCAGGGCCTGGATGGCCTCCTCGAGGGGCCCCTGGATGTCCTTCTCGACAGGATCCGTCCCAGGCTCCTCGATCCGGCCTTCGATATCGGCCAGCGGGACGACCTTGCCGGCCTGGGTTCTTTTCTGGCGCAGATGGCTGTAAGCCGTGTTCAGGGCGATGCGGTAGACCCAGGCCGGGAACGTGGAGGCGTCGCGCACTTCGCTCATGTGGCTGAAGACCTTGAGAAAGACGTCCTGGAGCAGGTCCTCGGCCGAGGCCCGGTCCTGGGCGTGTCGGTAGACGAGGCCAAAGACCGGCCCCTTGAACATCTCGTAGATGGCTTCGAGCGCCGCCATCTCGCCGGCCCGGCCCCGGTCCACGAGATCAGCCAGGCGGGCCTTGTCGGCCGTTCCCCAGATGGGGCCCTCGCCGCGCAAGCGCTCCATGTCTAGGGCCGACTCGAGGAAGGATTCGTAATCGTCACAGAATCCATTATCCCCGATTTGGCCGGGAACCGCCAGGAGCAAGCTGCAGGCGCTCATCTCGTTCACACCGGTATAGATGAAAACGGGGGGGAAAAGGTTGCCCGGCAGGACCGGGGCGGTCAGGGTCTGGACCTGAAGCCGATCGCCGAATGGGCGCCGTCGCAGAAGGGCTTGTTCGCGGACCGGCCGCACCGGCACAGGGTCACCCGGTTGCGCCGCTCGTATTCGCGGCCCCCGGCCGATTCGATAGCGATCCCGCCCCTGACCCAGATGGGGCCGGCCAGCCCCGTCCGGGGATCCTCGATCAGGCTGATGCCGGGCCGGCAGGCGGGCTCGATGGCCCGCCCCGTCGTCTTGTCCCAGGCCGCCAGGCTCCCCGACGGGCAATTGCAGGCCTCTTCGACGGCCCTGGCGCGGCACCCGGGATCATCGGACGCCCCGGCGTAGTTCCAGGCGTCCAGGCCGGCGTGGCAGAAGCGCGCCCCGATGCAGAGCTTCGGCGACCAGGTCAGGTCCACCCGGGGGCCGGCCGTCCGCTCCGCGCCGTCAAGATATGGCTCCGGCCCGGCCGTCTCGGTCCCGTCGAAAACGGCCGTGACGTGGCTGCCGTCGCAGAAGGGCTTGTTCTTCGACGCGCCGCACCGGCACAGGGCGTACGTCTCCCGCTCCGGGTAGACGGGACCCTGCTCCCATTTCGCCGGCTCGCCGTCGCTGCCGAAGGCGATCCGCTGCTCGTCCAGCGGGACCTTCCCGGAAACCAGATACGGCCCGTTCTTCGTGACCTTGATGCGGGGTTCGGCCTTGGGATCGGCGGACATGGCGGCCTCCTTTTGCCGGGGATGGGACTCCGTCCTCGAGGATACGACCGCTTCGCCCGGCTGTCAATCCGCCCGGCCGGCACGATCCGGCCGACTCAAAGAATCGCGCCGATCCGACATATTCTGGCCTCCGTTGACGACTAATATCAATAAAATGCTACAGCCGCGCGGATCCGGCTGACGAAAATTCAAGGAGGTGCCCGTCATGAAGAACCTTCTGCTCGTATCGGCCCTGGCGATGCTCGCGGCCTGCATGGGTGTGCCCAAGGGCGGAGCGACATCCGCTCCTCGAACGACCCCGCCGGCCCAGGCGGCGTCGGCTCCGACGCCGGCCGGCGATTCTTTCGCCGGAACGATCATCGGCCATCGCATGGGAGGGAGCATGGCCAGACCCTACATCAAAGCCGAGATCAGGGGCGAGGACGGCCAGGTGGTCTGGTTCAACCTCCGAAAGACGACGACCGTCACGGACCCGGCCGGCAATACCATCGGCTTCATGAAAAGATACAAGAACGGCCTCAGGGTCGAGATCAAGTTCGTGGTCAAGGACGGCCAGAACGAGGCCGCCGCCTGGCATTACCTGGACTGATCGAGGGATCGGGACGGAGGAACGGCTCCCACGCCGGGGACAGTCACGCCCTGCGGCCTCAGGCCGGGCCCCACTTCAGCAGCACCGGCGGGATGAGGGCCAGGGCGGCGAAGATGGCCCAGAGGATGAGGAGCGGCAGCAGCCACTTGGCCCATTTCTCCCAGCGCAGGCCGGCCAGCCCGAGGACGCCCATGGTCACCCCCGAGGTCGGCAGCACGGGGTTGATGTACTCGGCGAACTGGAAGGCCAGCACGGCCGTCTGCCGGGTGATGCCGACGAGGTCGCCGAGCGGGGCCATGATCGGGATGGTCAGGGCCGCCTGGGCCGTGCCCGAGTGGACGAAGAAATTGATGACGCACTGGGACAGGAACATGATCTGGGCCGACAGCACCGGGTGGAGCTGAGAGATCGCCCCGGCCATGCCGGCCAGGAGCGTGTCGAGGATCTTGCCGTCCTGGGCCACGATGAGCAGGGCCCGGGCCGTGCCGATGATCAGCGCCGCGTTGACCATGTCCTTGGCCCCCTCGACGAAGGCCTTCCCAAACTCGTCGCCCTTGAGCCGGCCGGCCAGCCCGGCCAGCACGCCCATGGCCAGGAAGACGCCCGCGATCTCGTTGATGTACCACTTGTGCCTGAGGATGCCGAAGACCATGACGGCGAAGCCGCCGACGAAGACGAAGAGCACCCGCTTCTGCGGGCCGGTGAGGGCGACGCGCTCCAGGACGGGCTTGTCGACGCTGAGCTTCCTGCGCTTCTCCTGGTCCTCCTCGTAGGTCGGGCTGAGCTCCGGCCGCTTGTGTATCCTGGCCGCGTAGCGCATGACCACGGCGATGGCCACGGCCGTTCCGACGGCCCAAACGGCCAGACGGTAGCCGAGGCCCGAGTAGAGCGGCAGACCGGCGATGCCCTGGGCGATGCCGACCGTGAAGGGATTGAAGAACGCCCCCGCGAATCCGGCCGCGGCGCCCAGGAAGCACATCGCCACCCCGACGATGGTGTCGTAGCCGAGCGACAGGGCCAGAGGGACGAAGATGAGGATGAAGGGCATGGTCTCCTCGCACATGCCCCAGATCCCGCCGCCGAGCGAAAAGATGACCATGACCACGGGGATGAGCAGCACCCGCAGGGCCTTTTTGCGGCCGAAGGTGAAGGTGATGTTGTGGATGACGCCGCTGATGGCCCCGGTCCTCTGGATGACGTTGAAGGCGCCGCCGACGATAAACAGGATGGCAATGATGGCCGCGGCGTCGATGAAGCCGCGGGCCGGCGAGACGAACAGCCCGCCGAGGCCCTGCGGCTCGCTCGGGACCCGGTGGTAGGAGCCGGCCACGGGAACGGTCCGGCCGTCCTTCTCCACCCGCTGGTACTCGCCGCCGGGGATGATCCAGGTGAGCGCCACGGTCAGGACGACCATGACGTAGATGAGGAGCAGCGTGTGCGGCAGGCGGAGCGGCTTCTTCACTTCGACGGCTCCTCGGCTCGCCCGGAGGCGAGGTCATAGACGTCGCCGGCGAGGAGGACGTGCATGGTCAGGCCGTGGCCGCCGAGATGGCCGTCCGGCGCCACGGCCGTCTTCGCCCGGCGGGCGTCGTAGACGATGACCTGGCCCTCGCCGAGGACCTCGTACCTGCCGTCGGGCCGGACGAGGACGGCCGTCGACTCCTCGATGCCGACGCCGACCAGGGCCGGGTTCTGCAGCACGACCGCGATCAGACGGTTGTGCCGCCGGCGGGTGACGAAGTGCTGGTCGATGACGGCCTTTTGGACGAAGCCGAAACCGCGGGTGTGTTCGACGTCGTCGGCCAGGATGACCTCCCAGGTCCCCTCCTCGCCGCGTGTTCGCTTCTCGTTGCCGGTGATCATGAACTCGCTCATGACCGCCGCGCCGGCGCTCGTCCCGCCGACGACGGCGCCCCGCGCGTAGAGGTCGAGCATGCGCTTGTGGATGGGCGTATCGAGGAGGGCCGCGGCCAGGAGCGCCTGGTCGCCACCGGAGAACCAGATCCCGCCGGCGCCGTCGAGGATCTTGTCGCTCCCGGGTTTCAGGGCCTGGTCGCGGGTCAGGTTGTAATAGACGACATCCCTGGCGCCGTTGCCCTTGAACTCCGTGAGAAGCTCCGGCCCGACCTCGTCGGGCGAGCCGCTGGCCATGGTGAAGATGACGATCCGGCCCGTGTCGTGAGCCTCGGCCAGCCGGATGTAGCGCTTCATCAGCGGCGCGTCGCGCTCGCCGCCGCCGATGATGAAGAGATAGCCCTTGGGCAGCGGGGCGGCCGGGGCGGGGCCTTTCGCGGCGCAGGCCCCCGCGGCCAGGGCGATCAAAACGAGCGGCAGGATGGCGGCTGGGTTCTTTTTCAAGCTCTTCCTCCGGGGACCGGTGATCATCGAGCGCCTATCTTATCAAAAAGCGCTCAGAAGGCGATATCGACCGTCAGCGGCTTGCCCGGCCCGACCCGGACGGGCGCCAGCCAGATCACCCGGACGGCGTCGCCCGTCTTCCGGACCGTGGCCGCGGGCGTCGTCCCGGCCACGGCGGCCTTGATCGAGCGGGGGGCCTTGCCGGCGACCGCGGGCGGCAGGGTGAAATCGAGCTCCGCGAGCTCGACCGAACCGGCCCCGGCCTCGAGCCGGAGGGCCAGCTTCCCGCCGGCCTCGGACCTCTGGGAGTAGGCGCCCCAGCCCGAGCCGGCCGTCCAGACCGTCCGGAAATCGTCCGCGTTCATCTTGGGGTCGAATCCCATCCTCTTTTCCGGCCCGGAATAGGAATAGCCGGCCAGGGCCAGCAGCACGCCCCACGAGGACATGGCCCGGGCGTAATGATGCCCGCATTCGACCTCGTTCCAGGGATTGCGGCGGAGGCCGTCGTAGCGGTCGCGGACCGCCTTGACCAGGCTCAGCCCCTCCTCGAGCAGGCCTTCGTAGATGAGATGCGAGGCGACCTGGTACTCGATGCCCGTCCAGACCTCGTCGGAGTACGGGAACGGCAGGGGCGGCCGGCCGCCCCTGGGCCACGAGCAGAGGAGCAGGCCCTTCTCGTCGTTGAGGGCGTAGGTCCGCTGGACGTTGGCGAAGTTCCGGAAGTCGGCGAGGAAGTTGTGCACGTAGATGGCCCGCAGCGACGACTTGATGCGCTCGGCCGGCAGACAGCGGTCAAGACCGGCGACCATGCCCAGCCACTGGCCGAGGAGCATGTCCGACAGGCAGCCCTCGCCGTACTGGTATTTCTTCTCCATGACCTTGTCGTATTTCTGGACGTAGTACTCGCCGTTCCAGAGCGCGGCGTCGTAGGCCGCCCGGGCCTTGTCGTACATGGCCAGGTAGACCTTGGCCGACGTGATGTCGCCGGCGGCATAGGCCATGGCCTTGCCGGCCTTGAGCGCCCCGAGGTAGAAGCCGCTGAGCATGCTGTTCGGGCCGTAGAACTCGATGTCGTAGGTGTTGTGCTGTTCGCCTTCGAGCAGGCCGTCGCGGTCGGCGTCCCAGGCTTTCCAGGCGTAGTCGAGGGCCTTCTTGGCCTGCGGCCAGAGCTTCTTGAGCCAGGCCGTGTCGCCCGAGATCTGCCAGTCGCGATAGAGGCTGATGACGCGGCCCAGCTGGCCGTCGGCGGCCGGCTTGAAGTTCCAGAGGACGCCGCTCCCGAGCGGCAGCGAGGTGCGGAACATCATCGCCCCGTCGGGCTTGACGTTGTTCAGGAAGTCCGTCTCGCGCATGGTCCGCTCGAGCGCGGGGAAGAGGAAAGCCAGCGACTGGGCGTAGTTCCAGACGTGCGCGCAGTTGAGCGGGCAGCAGCCGCCCTGGTCGCCGCAGCCCTCGAAGCCGAAGAAGTTCCCGTCCTCGAGGCGGAAGCCGGTCGTCGTGCGAATGATGGCGGCCTGGCTCGAGACGGCGTCGAGGACGTAGGGCGGCAGGGTCGTCCCGAAAAAGGCGTCGTGGAAGGCCCGGCTCGTCTTCTCGAGGCGGTCGAGGTTGGCCTGCAGGTATTCGGCCGCGGCCCAGGCGTCGGCGTGCCTCGTCGCGTAGTAGTTCCTGAAGATGCGGCCGCGCTGCTCGGGCACGACGTCGAAGTAGTTGATGAGGTTGGGGAAATTCCAGGAGACGATGAACGGCAGGACGACCTCCTCGCCGGGGCCGATCGTGGCCATGAGGCCGAGCGTCCCGACGTCGGTCTGCTTGTCCGGCGACGGCGAGACCTCGGCCAGGTCCTTGAGCCTGCCGTCGGCGGAGAAGTCGTCCCAGAAGATCTGGAGATCGTCCCACCATTCGCCGCGGACCCAGTGGCTGAGGTAGGTGACGTCGGGCCAGGGGGTCGCCAGGGCCATCGTGCCGAACGCCGGCTCGCCGGGCTTGACCTTGCGCGAGGACATGGCCAGGCCGCGGAGCGCCGGCGTGGCCCTGATCTCGTTGACGTTCTGGCCGAACTTGTCGTTGGCCAGCCCGTCGACCTGGCCGACGCCGTCGTAGCCGATGGGGTTGATGATCGAGCCGGCGATGGTGACCTTGACCGGCGCGGCGCCCGTGTTCTTGACGCGGTAGCGCAGGACGAAGGCCGGGATGCCGGAATCGTCCGGCTCCAGCGGGACGAGCGGGTTGAAGGCTTCGAGCCTGACCGCGAGCGGGACCTGGCTGTCGGAAAGCTCGACCTCGGCGTAGGGGTACTCGCCCTTGAAGCTGGCCTTCTCCATGCGCGGCAGGCCGGGCACGAAGACGCGCTTGAAGCCGAAGCCGGTCGTGAACGGCGGCGCGAGCGGACCTTCCAGGACCCGGACGGCCTTGCGGCCGGACTGTTCGCAGTACAGGGCGAAGAAGGTGAAAGGCATGTGGACGCCCTTGCCCGGCCGGTTGAAGATCTCCCAGTCGCGGAGGTTGCCGCGGCCGCCGAGCGAGATCGTGCCGGTGCCGACGCCGCCGAGCGGAAAGGCGACCTCGCCGAGCGCCGGGCCCTCGAAGGCGCGGACCGGGCCGGAGCGCACGAGCTCGTCATGGCCGTACGGTTTCGAGATCGACGCCGCCTGTCCGGCGGCCAGAGCGGGCGCGGCGAGCGGGACCAGCAGCGACAGGGCCAGCAGGCGGGCCGGGGCCCGCCTCGGGAGGATCGGACCTTTCATGGAGGCCTCCTCGGCGTTGGGATCGGGCGTGTCCGCCTTCCCTTCTAAAGGAACGAATCCGGAAAGTCAATCACCCCCGGCGCCCGCGGAGCTTGGCGATCTTGCGCTCCATGTCGCCGTAGTGCGTGCCCTGCCAGAAAACGCGCTGGCAGCCCGGGCAGATGGCGAACGACGCGGCGTGCTCGGTGACGAAGGGCGTGACCAGGTTCCTGGCCCGCTCGCGGCTCAGGGGCCTGAGCGGGAGATTGCAGGCGATGCAGCGCGTGTTCGGCCGGACCGCGTCCCAGAGGCCGAACTCGTCGAGGACCTGGACGACCTGGTCCTCCCAGTCGTCGCTGCGGACGAACAGGCGGTTGGGCCGTTTGGCCGTCCGCTCGATGAGGCCGGTGTCGCGGGTCAGGAGGACTCGGCCTTCGCGGCGGGCCAGGGCGGCCAGGTCGCGGTCCTCGGCCCTGGAGAAGTAGGCGACGTCGAAGCCGAGGATGCGCAGCCACTTGGCCAGCCTGCCGAGCATGCAGTCGGCGACAAAGGTCATGGGCCTCCTAGAGGCCGAGGAATTGGACGGCCAGGCCGGAGACGAGGATCATCAGGCCGGCCAGGGCGTGGGAATAGCGCTCGAGCTTGCCCAGCTTGACGAAGCTCGCCCCGTACGAGGCCGCGGAGATGATGACCAGCATCGTGGCGATGGTCGCCAGCCCGAAGGCGCCGGCCACCAGGGCCACTCCGGCCGTGCTGTGGCGGGCGGCCGGATACATCACCAGCGGGATGAGCGGCTCGCAGGGGCCGAAAACGAAGATCGTGAACAGGACCCAGGGCGTGATGTTGGCCTTGCCGGGGTCCTCGCCGTGGGGATGGGCGTGCTCGGCCAGCTCGTGGGTGTGGGCGTGGGCGTGCTGGTGGACGTGCTCGTGGTCCGTGTCGTGCGGGCCCTGGTCGGGACCGTGGGGATGGACGACCGCGTCCTCGTGGTCGTGGAAGTGCGGGTGGGTGTGGGGCTGGCCGCGCCAGGCCCGGCGCATGCCCCAGGCGAAATAGGCGAAACCGAAGCCGATGAGGAGCCAGGCCGCTATCGCGCCGCGCGTCGATTCGACGCCCTCGAGCCTGGCCACGGCGATGCCCAGGGCGATTCCGGCGAAGCCGAGGACGACGGAGCTCAGGATGTGGCCGAGGCCGGCGAAGAAGGAGACGAAGAGGGTCTTGCGGAGCGTCCAGTTGCGGGCCCGGCCGATGACGATGAACGGCAGGTAGTGGTCGGGGCCGATGACCGTGTGGACGAGGCCGAGGGTGGCGGCCGTACCGGCCAGCACCCAGATGTCGTGGCTGATCATCATGTTTCCGCCCCCGCGCCCCGCGGGGCCGGGAAAAGGGAAAAATTGGTGGACGGTAGGAGATTCGAACTCCCGACCTCAGCGTTGCGAACGCCGCGCTCTCCCAGCTGAGCTAACCGCCCACGCCTTGCGCTTCGGGTCTGTCTTGCCCTGAAAAGCCCCCTCATGATACCAGAACGGCCCACCGCCATCAACCGCCCGACGGTCCGGACGGCGCTCAGCTCTTCTTGACGGCATAGCGGACGACCCTGGGGAATCCCTCCTCTTCGGCGACGTAGATCCTGCCCCCGGTGTCCGCGGCACGGAGCGTCCCCGGGATATCGATCGATCCGATCTGCCGCCCGGCCTGGAATACGTCGGCGGACATCCTGGCTTTGGGATCGAGGTCCTGGAACTCCACGAGAACGAGGTCGCCGCTCGAAACGATGTGGGCGGCGGTGGAGAGGAAGGCCCGGCCCATCCTCTGGATGGGCTTGAAAGCCGGATTCTCGCCCTTGAGGACGCGCTCGCGCTTCCTGTCCTTGAAGACCGAAACCTCGTAGCCGTGCGGGTTCAGGACGAAAACGCGTCCGTCCTTGGCGCAGTCGAAGAGGATCGGGGCGCCGAACATGGGCATGCCCTTCAGCGGCTCCAGGTCGCCGGGCGGGACGAACGCATCGCCGAAGGACGCGAGGCCCTTCCCTTCGGCGTCGAAAACGTGCAGGATCCTTCCTTCATGCGGGCCGATGGCGACGAGCTCCTCCCTGCCGGGGCAGCCGATCGAAGTGATCATGAAATCGACCCGAAAGGTCCGCAGGTATTCGCCCTCCGGCCCGTAGACGATCACCTTTTGGGCGTCGTTGACGAACAGCGTTCCCCCGGGCGTGACGGCGATGCCGCCGAGGCTGGTCGCCTCCCGCGGGCCTTGCCCTTCCGGGACGGGGATCAGCCTCAGGAGATCCCCCCGGCCGTCGAATACGCTGACCCTGCGGTACTTGTAATCGAGGACATAGATGTTTCCCCGGCCGTCGACATCGACGCGGACGATCTGGCCGAACATAAGCCGCTCGTCGCCGTCCTCGACGCCGATGGTCAAGTCCGGGCTCAGCGCGACCGGCGGGACCTGGCCGGCCGGGAGCGCCGAAGGGCGAGCGGCCCGGCCCTCCGCCGCCGCAAGGACCGGCCCCATCAGGCAGGAAACGACCGCGAAGATGATGGCGGGCAAGCGCTGCTTCATCCTGATGTCCCTCCTGTCGATCGCCTTTTTGTCCGGATCGCCTCCGAACCCGGGCGGATCTCCGAATCGCGTCCGCGCGGCGATTCCCCGGCGGTCAATATAGTATCGCTGCGGAGGAGGCGTCAAGACGGCCGGGCAAAGCCCCATTGTTTCGGCCGCCAGGCTGGTCTACAATGCGGGCGGAGGGCTCGCCATGGGCAAGACGATCGTCGTCCTCGTCCTCATCGCCGCGGCCGGCTATTTCGTCTACCAGCGACTCGAACGGACGCCATCCGACGAAGAGCAGCTCGTCGCCCACCTTCGCGAGCGATACGCCGTCGTCGTCAACGAATTCGCCAGCGCCGCGGGCCGATCTGGCCTGATCGGCATTGACTCCACGGCGGACGCCGACACGGCCGTCAACGCCATGAAGAAGCTCCGGGCCGAGCTGGAGGCGCTCCGGGCCAAGCTGACCGAGGAGCGGGCCAGCCGCAAGGCCGACGAGCTCCTGGAAAAGATCGAGAACTTCTACAGGAAGAACGACATTATCCGGCCGTGACGTTCCAGCTTTTCGGCAAACCCGCCCGCGCCGGCCGCCTGGTGCGCCGCTATGGCCGGGCCCGCCTCGAGGCCTCCGTCGAGAAGATCGGGGGGGGATATCTCGTCAGCGGCACGATCCCGGGCCGGCCGGGGCGGATCGAGGTCTATCGGGCCCCGGCCCCGCCGGCGTTCCTCCTCAACAACTGGCAGTCCTGGGGCCCGATGCAGCGGGCGATTCCGTCGACGCGCTTCCCCGAGCTCGAGGCCGTCGTCCGTGACTACAGCCCGTATCTTTTCTCGCCCGTCCCGGACGAGCTTCTGCGCGGGCCTGTCAGCGATTATTTCGCGGCCTGGGACGGCGGGCTGGCCGGCTTCCTGACATCGCGGGTCGCCCACCCGTTCTTCACGATCGAAGGGAACGACCTGGTCGGCTGGCTCGACTATTTCGACGCCGAGTTCGAGGCGCCGGTCGCGCTCGAGCCCCTGGCGGTCCTGGCGGGAGGGCCGGCCGGGGAGCTCCTCGACGCCTACGCCCGCCTCGTCAAGAGGGCCAACCGCGTCCGCGTCAATCCCTGGAACCCGGCCGGCTGGTGCAGCTGGTACCACTACTTCGGGAAGCTCGGCTGGCCGGACGTCGTCGAGAACCTCGACACGGCGGCCGCGGACAGGAAGTCCTTCCCCTTCGACGTCTTCCAGGTCGACGACGGCTACGAGACGGAGATCGGCGACTGGATGTCGGCCAGGCCGGGGTATCCCGATCTCGGGGGCTTGGCCCGGGCCATCAAGTCAAGGCGGTTCCGGGCCGGGATCTGGACGGCCCCGTTCAGCGCCGCGGAAACGTCGCGGCTCTTCGCCGAACACCCCGATTGGATGGTCGCGGAGGGCGGACGGCCCAAGCCCTGCTACAGGGGCTGGGGAAAGACGATCTACGCCCTGGACACGACGCACCCGGAGGTCCGGAGGTGGCTCGACGCGACGTTCCGGACGCTGCGTCAGGCCGGGTTCTCGTATCTAAAGATCGATTTCCTGTTCGCCGCGGCCATGCCGGGCGAGCGGCGCCGGAACGTCACCCCGGTCCAGGCCTACCGGGAAGGGCTGCGCCTCATCAGGCGGGCGGCCGGCCGGGATTTCGTCCTCGGCTGCGGCGCGCCGCTCCTGCCATCGGTCGGCCTGGTGGACGGCATGCGCATCGGCGAGGACACGGCGCCCTATTGGAAGACCAAGCCCTCGCCGTTCCAGGGGCCGAACGCCTTTTTCGCCCTGAGGAACGCCCTGATGCGGCAATTCATGCACCGGGCCTTCTGGCTCAACGACCCGGATTGCGTTCTCCTGCGGGACCGCGAGATCGAGCTGACGGCGAGCGAGCGGGAGCTCTACGCCCTGGCCGCCGGGGCCCTGGACAACATGGTCATCGACAGCGACCGGCTTTCGCTCCTGGGCCCCGACGAAAAGGCGCTGCTCCGGCGCGCCCTGGCGCTCCGGGGAGGCCGGGCCGGAGTCGAGGGGCTGCTGGGCGAGTGCGGGGAAGACGCCTATATCATCGGCAGGAAGGACGGGCGGGGCGGGGACATCCGGTTGGCCGCCAACCTCTCGGACGACATGAGGATGATCGAGGGACGGACGGTCGCGCCCCGTTCGGCGGTCGTCCTGTAAGCCGGACCCGCCGCGCGCGGGTTGCCGGCGAAACCGGGCCGGATCGTTCCTTCGGGGAAAGATCCGCCTTCTATGCTGGCCGCGAGATGTATGGAAAAGCCGAGGATCCGAACTTAGAAGCTCGGTCCCCGGCTCTCGGGGAAACCCCCTTCCCCTCTTCTACTCCTCACCTTCTAGTGGGTCCCGTGACCGCACCTTCCCGTTCCCGCATATGTGACAATAAGCATTTCACTTGTGATGTCAAGCGGGTTTTTAGAAATGTCCCATTTTGTCAGGATATGACACGGCGGTTGTAAGGAGCCGGCCGTCAGATCAGGGCGACTTCGTGCGGGCCGCGGACCACTTCACCTATGGTCCAAGCCCGGAAGCCCAATCTGTCGAAGCCGCCAATGGTCCGGTCCACGTCCCCTGGGGCGACAACCAGGGCCATGCCGATGCCCATGTTCAAGGTCCGGAAGATCTCGCGTTCCTCGATCCGGCCGGCCTGCTGGATCTTCAGGAAAATGGGAGGGATGGGCCACGATCCCCTCTCGATCCTGGCCCCGAATCCTTCGGGGATGACCCGGGGGATGTTGTCGTAGAAGCCGCCGCCGGTGATATGGGCCATGGACTTGATGCGGACCGTCTTCAGGACCTCGAGGATGGCCGAACAGTAGATCCTCGTCGGCCGGAGGAGATCCCGCCACAGGCCGGCCTTGATCTCCCTGGGCGAGAAGACCTTGCGGGCCAGCGAATAGCCGTTGCTGTGGAGGCCGCTCGAGGCCAGGCCGATGACGGCGTCCCCGGCCCGGCAGGACCGGCCGTCGATGATCTTCGGCTGGTCGACGAGCCCGACGCAGAAGCCGGCCAGGTCCCACTTGCCGGGGGCGTAGAGGCCGGGCAGCTCGGCCGTCTCGCCGCCGACCAGGGCGCAGCGGGCCTCGCGGCAGCCCCGGACGACGCCTTTGACGAGGTCGACGAGCATCGGCGGCTCGACCTTGCCGACAGCGATGTAATCCAGGAAGAAAAGCGGCTCGGCCCCGAGGACGACGACGTCGTCGACCGACATGGCCACCAGGTCGACGCCGACCGTGTCGTACTTCTTGACCAGGTCGGCGATGAGAAGCTTGGTCCCGACGCCGTCCGTCGAGGAAACCAGGACCGGCTTCTTCATCCCGGCCAGGCGGGGCCGGAAAAGCCCCGAAAAGCCGCCGATCCCGCCGAGGACCTCCGGCCGGCCCGTCGTCCGGACGAGCGGCTTGATCAGGCCGATGAAGCGGTCGGCGGCGTCGATATCTACGCCGGCTTTCTTATAGGTCGCTCGGGTACGGGGCATGTTCGTTCTCCAGGGGGGAATCTCCTTGTTTATAGCATCCGCTCCCGGCCAAGTCAAACCGGACAAGCCGGGGCCGAACCGGATAGAGGGGGTCAAAACTGCTTTTTGCGCAAAAATGAGCAAAAAGCAGGTTTGACCCCTTCTGCACCGCGGTGTAACCTTTTCCCCGAGGGGCGGTATTTATCGATGAACGCCGATCACTTAAGGACAAGGATGACCGGACGCATGTCACCGACGGACAACGAGCTGATGGAAGACGTCCGGGACGGCCGGGTCGAGAAGCTGGCCGTCCTGTTCGAGAGATACCAGACCATGCTCTACAACTTCTTCCTCCGCCTGACGGGCGACCAGGCCGCGAGCGAGGATCTCGTCCAGGAGGTCTTCGTCCGCATCCTTAAGTACCGGACCGGCTACCTCAGCGAGAGCCGGTTCAACGTCTGGCTCTTCCAGATCGCGCGCAACGCCCATATCGACCATTTAAGGAAGCGGAAGCCGGCTCTCCCCCTCGACGAGCAGTACGCCGAGATGCCCGGCCGCGAGCCCCTGCCAGAGGCCGCCTACGAGGCCGACCGGGAGGCTGACCTCGTCCGCCGGGCCCTCGACCGCCTGCCCGTGCGGAAGAGGGAGATCCTCGTCCTCTTCCGCTTCCAGAACCTCAAGCTCCGGGAGATCGCCGAGCTCACGGGAGTCCAGGTGGGCACGGTCAAGGCCCAGGTCCACCGGGCCCTCAAGGACCTCAGCCGCGCCTACCTCGAGCTTCAGCGTGGAGACCTGTCATGACCTGCGAAAAGACCCAGGAAAAGTTCGCCGATTACCTGACCGGGGACCTCGACGAGGCCGGCCGGGCCGAGGTCCAGGCCCACATCCTCGGCTGCCAGGCCTGCCGCCAGGATCTCGAGAACCTGACCGTGGTCTGGGCCAAGCTCGGCGTTTTGCCCGAGGAGCAGCCGGGCAGCGTCGTCCGCGCCCGCTTCTACGCCATGCTCGAGGACGAGCGGCGGAAGATCGCCCGGGCCGCCGCCGCGGCGGCCGCGCCCCGGTCCCGCTTCGCCGGCCGGTTCAGCTTCCGCCGGCCCGCCTTCGCCGCCTCGTTCTCGGCCTTCCTGCTCCTCGTCGGCCTCGGCGCCGGCTGGCTCATCAGCGGCGCGCGGCGCGGCGGCGGGAGCTACGCCGCCCTGTCCCGCCAGGTCCAGGACATGCGCCAGCAGGTCGCCCTGTCGCTTCTGAACGACCCCTCGGCCTCCGAGCGGATCCAAGGCGTCGGCTACACCGCCGAGGTCAAGAACCCGAGCGACGCGACCCTGGCCGCGCTTTTCAAGGCCGTCGACGCCGACCCGAATCCCAACGTGCGGCTGGCCGCCGTCGACGCCCTGTACCTCTTCCGCGACCGGCCCGGCGTTCGCGAGAGCCTGGTCCGTTCCCTGTCGGTCCAGACCTATCCCCTCGTCCAGGTGGCGCTCATCGACTTCCTGGTCGAGGTGCGCGAGGCCAAGGCCGCCGACGCCCTCAAGAAGCTGATCGACGCCGGCGAGCTCACCCCGGACGTCAAGAAGCGGGCCGAGCAGGGCCTGCAGCAGATCGCGCTCTGAGGACGGCCATGAATGAACGGCGACGGCGGCGCCCTGATCGCCCGCCGATCGATATCAACGTCCAAGACGGACATGGAGGAAACGATATGAACACGAACAAACGGATCGGCAACATCCTGGCCCTGGCCCTGCTCGCGGCCGGGACGTGCGGCTGGGCCCTGGCCCAAGCCAAGGAAGAGGCCCCTGACCGGGCCGTGGTGCCGCTCTCGAACCCGGCCAAGCCGGCCAGGATCGAGGTCTCGGTCATGCGGGGCAGCATCACCATCAAGGGCTACGACGGCAAGGACGTCGTCGTCGAGGCCCGGGTCCGCGAAAAGGCGCTGAGCGGGCTCGTCGAATTCTATTCCCGGGGCGGCCGCTACGCTCTGGCCATGCCCGCACCTCCCGCCCAGCCGGCTCCGGCCGCCGTGCCGGCGCCCGCCCCCAAGGCCGCGACAGGCGACGCCGAAGTGCGGCCGCACACCGAGGAGGAGCTCCAGGCCCGCCTGCTGGACGAACAGGAACGGCTGGCCAAGAGGATCCAACGCGACTACGACCGGCAGGCCGGCAACTACAGCCTGTTCTTCCAGGACGGCAAGAAAGCCCTCGAAGATAAGGAAAAGAAGATCGCCGGCATGAAGCGCCTCTCCGGCTCGAACTCGGGCCTGGAGGTCGAGGAACAGGACAACGTCGTGACGATCAATACCCAGTCCTGGAAGGCGGCCACCGACCTGGTCATCCAGGTCCCCCGGACGACGTCGCTCGAGGTCCGGTCGTCCATGGACGGCGCGGTCGTCGTCGAAGGCGTCAGCGGCGAGATCGACATCAACAACATGCAGGGCCCGGTGACCCTGACGAACGTCTCCGGGAACACGCTCGTGCACACGGTCAACGGGGACATCACCGTGTCCCTGAACCGCGTCGCCGCCGACAAGCCGCTGTCCTTCAGCACCATGAGCGGCGACATCGACGTCACCCTGCCGGCCGACATCAAGGCCAACCTGAAGATGAAGTCCGACCAGGGCGAGATCTACAGCGACTTCGACATGACCGTGGGGCGGAAGGCGACCCGGAGCGAGGAAGCCGGCAAGGCCGAGGCCGGCAAGTACCATATCTCCTTCGACAGGTCCCTCCTGGGGCTCGTCAACGGCGGCGGCCAGGAGTTCTCGTTCAACACGTTCAGCGGCGACATCTACATCCGCAAGAAGAAGTAAGGACGCGATCCGCGCGAACCACGGGCGTCCCGGGGCCGGTCCCCGGGACGCCCTTTTTTCTCCTCCCGACGGTATCCCTCTTCCCGGATTGACAGGCCGCGGCCCGGGGCTATAATTGGCCACGCCCGGAATCGCGAGCCTGGAGGGTCCATCGCATGTCCGCCAAGAACCGCCGCCTGGGAATCCTCGTCGTCCTCGTCGCCGTCATCACGGTCCTGTTCATCGTCAACCGCCGGCAGAAGCAGCCCGCCGAAACGGCCAGCCTGATCCTCGTCAACGGCAAGATCGTGACCGTCGACGACCGGTTCCCGGAGGCGACCTGGATCGCCGTCGCGGGCGACCGCATCGCCGCCGTCGGCAGGGACTCGAAAGGCTTTCGGCGCCACGTCGGCGACGGCACCCGGATCATCGACCTCGGCGGGGCGCTGGCCGTGCCCGGGCTCATCGAGAGCCACGGCCACTTCCTGGGGCTCGGCGAGTCCATGACCATCCTGGACCTGACCAGGGCCAGGACCTGGGAGGACATCGTCGCCCTGGCGGCCGAGGCGGCCAGGTCGGCCAAGCCCGGACAGTGGATCATCGGCCGGGGCTGGCACCAGGACAAGTGGGACAAGGTCCCCGTGCCCAGCGTCGAGGGTCTGCCTCTCCATGACGCCCTGAGCAGGGCGACGCCGGACAATCCCGTGCTTCTCGAGCATGCCAGCGGCCATTCGTCCCTGGCCAACGCCAAGGCCATGGCCCTTTCGGGCGTCACGGCGGCGACGGCCGACCCGGCCGGCGGCAAGATCGTCCGCGACGCCAAGGGCCGGCCCACCGGCGCCTTCCTCGAGGAAGCCATGGGCCTGATCCGCTACGAAGAGGAGGGGACGGCGACGCCCGAAGAGGAGACGGCGAAGATGCGCAGGCTCGTCGACCTCGCCGCCCGGGAGTGCCTGGCTCACGGCGTCACGACCTTCCACGACGCCGGCGTCCCGTTCGCCGCGGTCGACCTTTACAGGAAGATGGCCGGCGAGGGCGCCCTCCCCGTCCGGCTCTATGTCATGCTCAGCGCCGGCAGCAAGGCCCTGGCCGAGCGCGGCCCGGCCTACCGCATGATCGGCGAGGCCGGCAATCACCTGACGGTCCGGGCCGTCAAGCGCCTCATGGACGGCGCGCTCGGCGCCCACGGCGCCTGGCTTCTCGAGCCCTACAGCGACCTCCCGTCGTCGACCGGCCTCAACACGACATCGATCGAAGAGATGAAGGCCACGGCCAAGTTCGCCATCGAGAACGGCTTCCAGCTGGCCACCCACGCCATCGGCGACCGCGGCAACCGCGAGACGCTCGACGTTTACGAGGAGGCCTTCAAGGCCCACCCCGGCAAAACCGACCTGCGCTGGCGCGTCGAGCACGCCCAGCACCTCGGCGCCGCCGACATCCCGCGCTTCGCCGGGCTCGGGGTCATCCCGGCCATGCAGCCTATCCACTGCACCTCGGACGGGCCGTGGGTCCCCAAGCGGATCGGCGAAGCGCGGGCGGCCGCGGGCGCCTATGTCTGGCGCAAGCTCATGGAGGCCGGCTCGACCATCCCCATCGGCACGGATGTCCCCGTCGAACGCGTCGATCCCATGGCCAATTTTTACGCGGCCGTCACCCGCGGGCTCAAGGACGGAACTGCCTTCTATCCGGACCAGAGGATGACCCGCGAGGAGGCCCTGCGCGGCTACACCATCAACGGCGCCTACGCCGCGTTCGAGACTGGGCTCAAGGGATCTCTCGCGCCCGGCAAGCTGGCTGACATCACGGTCCTGTCGCGCGACATCATGACCTGCCCGGAGGCCGATATCCCCGGGACCGAGGTCCTCTACACGATCGTCGGCGGCAAGGTCCTTTTCCAGCGCTAGGCCGGCGCGGCGCGGCGCAACGAACGTTCGTCCGCCGGGGTATAATGAGCCTTAGGGACGGAGGGCGCGGACATGCGAAAGAAGATCTTCCTGACGACGGCCGCGGCGGGGCTCATCTTCCTGGCGGCGGCGGCTTTGCCGGCCGCGGCCCAGCCGCGCCTGAACACGCGGCCGGTCCAGCTTTACATCGACTTCGGCTACATCAATCTCTTCACCTATCCAAAATGGGTCAGCCTCGGTCCCGAGCTCGAGTTCCGGCTCGGGCGCCTGGTCACGTTCAACCCCGAAGCGGCGATCTGGGTCCGGCAGAACGCCGGGAGCAGCGTCCGCGTCGTGCCCGGGGCCACGGTGAACCTGCGCTTCAGGAACTTCTATGTCGGAGGGGGCGCCGTCGGCCGGGTCTCCGACTGGAAGACGATGGCCGGCGGCCGGCTCGTCCCCAAGGCCCAGGTCGGCTACTTCGCGGGCCCGGGCCGGCTGACCCTGTCCCTGTTCTACCTGAGCACGAGCAGGGACGTCGCCGCCGCGCTGTCCTTCGGCTTCGGCATCGGCCGCAGGGCGCGCGAGCCCGAGGACTAGGCCCGGCGAACCGGCGCCAGGCATCGGCAAGCCAAGGGAAAAAAGGGACGGCCTCTTCGGGGACGGTCCTCAGAGCGCGGCCAGGGCCTTGAGGGCCAGCGCGTACAGCCAGCGGTGGGCCTTGTTGCCGTTGGTCAGGATGGCGATGCCGGTCTTCCGGTCCAGGTCCCCGGCCAGGAAAGCCGTATACCCGTTGACGCTGCCGCTGTGGGCGATGACCTTCCGGCCTTCGAGCGTCGAGACCCACCAGGCCAGCCCGTAGCCGGAAGTCTCGTTGAGCCAGCCGCCGTTGATGGGCCCGGCGAAGCGGTCGTATTGGCGGCGGGTCATCTCCCGGAACGCGGCCGCGGAGACGATGCGCCTGCCCTTGTATACGCCGCCGTTGACGGCGGCCATGAGCCAGCGGGCCTGGTCGATGGCCGTGCCGTAGACGACGCCGGCCGGCCAGGCGTCGGCCTTGACCCAATCCACCGGCCGGAAGAGGCCGGCCCGCCGCCGCACCGGCATGTAGGGGATGGCCAGCCGCTCGGCCATGTCGGCCCGCGGCTCGAAGGCGGTGTCCCGCATCTCGACCGGGCCGAAGATGTTCTTGCGCATGTAGTCCTTGAACGGCATCCCGGAGAACTTCTCGACGAAATAGGCGACGAGGGTGAAGGCGACGTTCGAGTAGAGCAGCCGCGTCCCGGGCCGCCGGGCCAGGCGCAGCCGGCCGCGCAGGTAATCGGCCAGCGAGGACGGGACCTGATCTTCCCAGACCGAGTGCCGCCCGAAATCGGTCGGCAGGCCGGAGGTGTGGGTCAGGAGGTTGCGGAAGGTCACGGGATAGCGCTTGTTCTCGCCCTCGATCTTGAGGTCGTCCAGATAGTCGCTGACCCGGTCGTCGAGCTTGAACTTGCCCTGGTCCATCAGCTGCACCAGGGCGGTCGCCGACATGGTCTTGAATGTCGAGGCGATGAGATAGACGCTGTCGCAGGCGGCCGGGGTCTTGACCCGGACGTTGGACAGGCCGGCCGAGCGCGTCCAGACGATGCGGTCGCCGGAGACGCAGACGACGGCCATGGACGGGATGCGGCCGAGCTTGAGGGCCCGCTCGATCTCGGGATCCAGGATGGCGGCCAGCCGGGCGTCGTCGACCGGCGAGAAGGGGCGCGCGGCGGAGGGATCGGAGAGCATGACCGGTCCGGGCAGGGGCTCGTCGCCGGGCTCGCCTTCGAGGTCCTCGGGGCCGGGCTCCAGGTCGGCGAACTCGTCGGAGCTCGCGAGCGGGCCTTCGGGGCCCATGGTCGGCGCGGCGGCCCGGGCGCCGTTCGCATCCGGCGCTTTCGACGGGCCGGCGGCGTGGCCGCCGATGATCTTCACGGCCACGAACAGCCCGACGGCGCCGACGGCCAGGACGATCAGGGCGATGTCGGCGGCCCGGCGCAGGGGCTTCGCGGGCTTGTTCTTGTTGGCCGGCCGGGCCATGGGGCTCATGACGTCTTCTCTCCCGGCCAAAGATTATACCACGCCCCTCCGCGGGGAAGCCGGGTCGCCGCGTTCGTCCCTATTTTTGCGGGGCCGCCGGCCTGAGCTTCTCGATCGCGCGGGCGCTCGCCCAATAGGCACGGCTTTCCCCGCCGCGGCCGCTCAGGAAGAACAGATACTTGCCGTCGGCCGTGACGACGGGACAGATCTCGACCGCGGCGGTGTTGATCTCCGGGCCGAGCTTGACCGGCCCGGACCAGCGGCCGCCCGCCCCGCGGAAGCTCGCCCAGATGTCGTATTCGCGGCAGAACAGGAGGTAGCTGCCGTCGGCCGAGACGAAAGGCGTGTTCTCCCCGGCGGCCGTGTCGACCGGCTCGCCGACGTTGACCGGCTTCTCGTACCTCCCGTCCGAAAAGCGGGCCAGGTAGATGTCCTCGCCGCCCCGGCTGTCGGCGGCCCGGGCGGAGAAGTAGAGGTCCCCCCGCCTGTCCAGCGAGAACGCCCAATGCAGGTCATAGGCGTTGACGCCGGGATCGAGCGGCCGCGGCCCGGACCAGCCGGCGGCGGTCCTCTCGGCGAACCAGATCCGTTCGGACCCGCCGGCCGTTTCGCCGGCCAGGGGCCGGGAGGAGATGAAATAGATCCTCTTCCCGCCGTAAGAGAAGAACGGGACGTCGTCGCTGAATTCGGGGCCGGAGAACGGGGCCCAGGCCGGCGGCGACCATCGTCCGTTCGTCCGCTTCATCATCAGCAGTCCGCCCCGGGAATAGACCTCCCCGGGAAAGGTCATCATCGGCGCCCAATAGACCTCGTTCCCGTCCGGGGAGAAGACCGGCGCGCTGTGCAGGCCCCAGACCGAGGACACGATCCCCGGGGCGAACAGCTCGGGCTCGTCCCCGGCCGGCGGCTTCTGGCCCAGGAAATCGCCTTCCAGAACGGGGAAGCGGATGCCGCCGCGATCGGCGCCCTTTTCGGCCAGGAACGAGGCCGTGTCCGCCATCGCCCGCTCTTTCGCGACGTCGTATGCCGACTGTCCCATGATCGTGCGGGCCTCGAGCGGCGCTCCCCGTTCTAGGAGCGTCCGGGCCGCTTCGAGCCGGCCGTCCCTGGCCGCGTAATGGAGCGGCGGCCAGCCGAAGCCGTCGGCCCGGGCCGGATCGAAGCCCCGGTCGATCAGGAGGCCGATGATCCCGGCCGACCCGCCCGCGGCCGCGGCCTGCAGGAACGTCTGGCCGGACGGATCCTCCGCCTTCACGTCCTGGCCCTTGTCGGTCAGGCGCCGGAAGAGCGTGTCCAGCCCGTTCGAAGCGGCCTGGAAGAGCAGGCCCTGCCACGACCGCCCGCCCTCCGGCACGCGGGCGCCCTTGGCCAGGAGGAGGTCGACGAACTCGGCCTTGCCGCGCCAGGCCGCGAGGTCGAGGGCGCTGGAGCCGAACTTGTCAGCGGCGTTGACGTCCGCCCCGGCCTCGATAAGGAGGCGCCCCGTCGCCGCCTGCCCGCGCTCGCGGGCGCAGAGGATGAGGGCCGTCCGCTGATAGTCGTCCCGCGTCTCGAGCGGCGCCCCCCCGGCCAGCAGCGCGGCCACCGCGCCGGCGTGGTCGTTCATCGCCGCCAGGTGGAGCGGGGTCTTGGCCCGGATGTTCGCGGAGTCGAACTTGGCCCCCTTGGCCATCAAGAGGGCGATCAGTTCGGCGTCCCCGCCCGCCGCGGCGTGATGGAGCGGGGTCAGGCCGTCGCCGTCGCGCGCGTCCACGAGCGCCGGCGTCTTCTCGACGAGCGCCTTGACGGCGGCGATATCGCCCTTGCGGAGCGCGTCAAAGATATCCTGGGCCGGGGGCGCCTGCCGGGAGGACCCCGGAAGGGGACCGGAGACGCCCCCGCCAAAGGCGAAAAGGACGAGGACGACAATGGCCAGGATGAGGGCCAGGACAAGCACCCAGGTCTTCATCGACCGGACCTCCCTATCGTGGACTATCCGACAGCCAAGGCATGATCGATCGAAAGCGGCCCCGCCGGGGATCAGTCTTCGGTGAGCCCGGCCAGCTTGTCCTGGACACGGCGGAGCTCGTCCTGCGCTTCCTGAAAGAGCTTGGACTTGAAGGCCAGCGTGTCGAGGGCCTTGGTCTCGCTCATGGTCCGCTTGAGGCGGTCGATGCGGGCCAGGATCTCGGCCTCGCGCCGCTTCAGCGCGGCAGCCTCGGCTTCGGTCAGGCGCGGCGTGTCCATGGATTCCCTTCCTGCCCGGCCATTGTAGACCGAAAACGGCCCCCCGGCAAGACGGGACGGGGCCGCCGGACGGTTTGACCGCCCGGGAACGATATGCCATCATAGTGCCTCGAGGCATCATGACCGCTCGGCGAAAGACCGGAAGGACGCTCCTGGCGCTGGCCCTGGCTGCGGCGTTCGCGTCCGGCGCGCTGGCCGGGCCGGCCCGGCCGGGCGGCGGCGGCGCGGCGCCGCAGAAGAAAAAGAAGGTGTCCGAAGAGAAGGACCCGAAATACCAATGCGAGCTGGGCGTCATCGCCCTCCGCTACGGCCTGCCCGACCAGGCCGTTCTCTACGGCCGGCAGGCCGTGGCCCTCGACCCGTCGTTCTTCGACGGCTGGCAGCTGCTCGGGTCGGCCTACGCTCAGAAGGGAGAGCTCGTCCAGGCCGCGGAGGCCTTCGAAAAGGCCGCGGCCATCAAGCCCGGGGCCGGCGACGTCCAAAGGCAGCTGGGCCTGGTCTACCTCGGGCTCAACGAGACGGCGAAGGCCGAGTCCGCCTTGAAGACGGCCTTCGACGCGGGCGGCGACGCCGAGTCCGCCTACGCCCTGGGCAAGCTCTTTTACACCCAGAAACGGTTCGACGAAGCGATGGATTACGCCGTCAAGGCCATCCAGAAGGACGGCAAGAGCGCCAAGGCCTATAACCTCAAGGGCGTGCTCCTCAACCAGAAGGGACGCTACGCCGAGGCCGCCGGGGCTTTCCAGGCGGGGCTGGTCCTCCTCCCGGAGGACGTCGGGCTGCAGGTCAACCTGGGCATCGCGCTGTTCAACAGCGGCGAGTCCACCAGGGCCCGCAAGGTCTTCGAGGCGGTCCTGCCCAGGATCGAGGCCGGCGAGCTTAAGAAGCAGGTCCAGGACTACATCCAGGCCATCAAGGACGCCGGCAAGTAGCCTTCCGCCGCCGGGGGGAGGGGGGAGTTCAAGCCGGCGGGCCAAAGTGCTATCATGAAGGCATGAACTGGGTCACCGTCCATACATCCAACGGAGTCACGGAGGCGGAGATCCTCAGGAACATGCTCGAATCCTTCGGCATCCCCGCGCGGGTCAGTGCCGAAGCCGTAGGCAAGGTTCTCGGGATGACCGTCGACGGGATGGGCCGCGCGGCCCTTCTCGTCCCCGCGGATCGAGCCACGGAAGCCCAGGACATCCTGGCCGAGCACTTCACCGCCGAAGCCTGAGGGGGGCGGTCGCCGCGTGACGCCTCGAGGGGGACGGCCCCCGAGATGTTGAGGTTTGCGGGGAAGGCGTCCGCTGGCGGCCGGCGTCAGCTGAGCTTGAGGCCCTTGCGGTGGGCCCGGTACTCGTAGACGCCGACGATCCGCCGGGCCATGGCCTCCTCGGAATACTTCTCGAGGACCGTCTCCCGGCCCTTGGCCCCGAGGCGCGCCGCCAGGTTGCGGTCGAAGTGGACCTTGAGGATGGCATCGGCCAGGGCCTTGGCGTTCCGGGCGGGGACGAGGAAGCCGTTCTCGCGGTTGACGACAAGGTCCCTCGCCATCCCGATATCGGCGGCCGCGACGGGCAGCCCGCTGGCCATGGCCTCGACGAGCTGGCCGCCGAGGCCGTCGAGATGGGAGAACAGGACGAACATGTTCAGGGAGGCCAGGACCCGCGGCGCCTGGCCGCGCAGGCCGAGAAGATAACGGACGTTGTCCATGGGCGGCGGGGCCGACCCTTCGGCCGCCTCGAGACGGAGCGATCCCTCGCCGAGGACGACGACCTTGATCTTCGGCGACTGGGCGGCGGCGATGGCCGCGGCTTCGAGCAGGGCGCGCTGGCCCAAATCGTCCTCGAGCGGCAGGATCGCGCCGACGAGGAAGTCCCCGGGATCGAGGCCGAGTTCCCGGCGGACGAGGTCGTCGGGCGGCTGGGACGTGAATCGCGAGAAATCCGCGCCCGGAGGCACGACTTCGACTGACGTTTCCGCGACGCCGCCCTGGACGAGGATGGACTTGATCGCCTCCGTCCCGGCGATGACCGCGTCGATCGATCCGAAGGGAGGCCGCCCTTCGAGCGGCGACGAGCCGGCCGGCCGCGACAGGACGCGCACGCGGACCTCGGCCGCGGCCGCCGCCGCGAGGCCGAGCGACGCGGCCAGCGCGTCGAAGGCGTGGACCAGCCGGCAGCGGCGGGCCCGCATCAGGCCGGCCAGCCTGCGGCGGACGAGCCAGCCGATCCGGCCGCGCATGCGGACCGGGAGAACGGGCAGGCCCTCGTCCGAGGCCCGGCGCAGGATGTCGCTGCCGGGTTCGAGGATCAGGTGCGCGGCGTAGCCCCTGCGGCCGAGCTCACGGGCAACGGCCAGCACCTGGCGCTGGTCCTCGCGCCACTCGCGGACGGAATCGACGAGAAAAACGCTCACTGGGCAATTTTAGCACACCGGGCCCGCCGGCGAAACCATCACTTCTCCCGGGCGTGACAGCCGGGCAGTCGTGCGCCCCTCGGGCCGCCAAGCCGGAGAGAGGGATCCCCCGATATTCGACGAACAGCCCGAAATGTCCTCTTCCGAAAGGAGGAGGGCCCGATCGAGCCGGGCGCTACTTGATGTAGTCGCTGAGCGTGATGCCGCGGTCCTCCAGGGTCGAGCCGGTGGCCTTGGCGATGTTGGCGACGGCGACGTTGTAGTCGACCAGGGCCTTGATCTCCAGCGACCGGGCGCTGGCCAGGGCGTCCTGGTAGGTCAGGACGAAATAGTTCGTCGACATGCCGACGCTGAGCTTCTTCATCTCGGCCTCGAGCTGCTTCTCGGCCAGCTCGCGGGCGATGCGGTAGGCGTCGACGCTCTTGGCCGCCGTCTCGAGCGACCGGACGGCGTCGCTGACCTCGAGGAAGACCTGCTGCTCCTGGGTCTTGAGCTTGGCCACGGCCTGCTCGAGGTCGAGCTTGGCGTAGGTGTACTGGGCCTTGCCGAAGATGTCGCCGAAGGGGACGGTCAGGGTCACTCCGGCCGTCCAGTTGTTATAGAGGAACTTGAAAGCGTCGCGGAAGGCCGCCGAAGCGCTGCCCGGATCTCCCGCCGTGGGCGGCAGGAACGGGTTGCTCTCGTCGTAGATGTACTGCTGTCCGGAGATGCCCGGGCTGGCCTTGGACAGCTGGAGGTCGAGCTGGGGCAGGCGCTGGTTCTTGGCCACGCGGAAATTGATCCGCTTCCCCTCGATCGCCGACTTGGACGCCTCGAGATCGGGCCGCCGGGCCACGGCCTTGGCCATGGCGTCCTCGAGGGTTATGGTGAGGGGCTTGAACTCGGGTTTGTCGGCCGGGACCAGGCTCGTGCCCAGCGCCGAAGGGTCGACTTCGATATTGAGGAGCGTCCGGAGCTGGTCCTGGCATCTCTTGACCAGAGCCTCGGCTTGGAGGATGTCGGCCTCGCGGCGGGCCACGGTGGCCTCGGCGTTCAGGACCTCGATGGGCGCCTTGGTGCCGACCTGGACCTCGCGCTTGGTCTTGGCCAGGAGGTCTTTCCCGCTCTCCAGGGACAGCCGCAGGGTTTTGAGGTTCTCGACGCTGTAGACGAGGTTCCAATAGGCCGATTCCACCGAATAGATCGTGTCGATGAGGGTGTTCCGGAACTGGCTGCGGGAGACCTCGAAGTTGTTCTGGGCGACGAGGATCTCCTTGCGGCTGACGGTCCAGCCGAAGTTCTTGAGCAGCGGCTGGGTCAGGACGAAGTTCAGGCGGCTGGTGTATGACGGATTGTAGCTCTGGAAGAGCTGGTTGTTCTTCGAATAGTCGTAGCTCAACGCGGCCTGGAGCGTGCCGCCGAAGGGGATCTTCTGCGTGATCGCGGCGCTGGCGCTGGTCGAGCGATCGATGTAGCTGCCGGCGGACTGGAGGGACCAGGTAGAGAGCTGCTCGTAGTGGTTGCCGCTCAGGCCGACCTCGAAGGTCGGCGCGTACATCTGCCTGGCCTGCGAGACCGTGGCCGAGGCCAGGCTGGGGTTGATGACCTCGGCGGCCACGTTGAGGTTGTTCTTGAGGGCCCGGAGGATCGAGTCCTCGAGGGTCAGGCTGAGTTCCTTCTTTTCCTGGGCGAAGCCGGTGCCGCAGGCCAGGGCCAGCGCGGCCAGCGCAAAGAACGCGCCGGGGATCCGTCTCTTGATCATGGTCGTCCTCCGATCAACGAGATATCTTCGAAAGAATCCTGTTTGCAAAAACGATGCCAAAATGCAAGATCGCTTATAAATAGATACGCAGCCGGCGGCTTTTCGTTCACTCCGGCCAGCGGATCCCCAGCGCCGTCATCTTGTTGAAAAGGGTCTTGCGGCTGATCCCCAGGATCCCGGCGGCCCGGGTCCGGTTGCCGCCGGCCTGCCGGAGCGCCTCGAGGATAAGGTCCCGTTCCCGGGCCGCGGCGACGTTCTGGACGGCCTCTTTCAGGGGCGCGACCCGGTCCGGGCCGGCCGGCGCTTCGGCCGCCGCGGGGGCCACGGCGAGGCGAAGCCGGACCGGCAGGGCCGCTTCGGTCAGCCAATCGCCCTCGGCCATGACCATGGCCTCGTAGACCACGTTCTCGAGCTCGCGGACATTGCCCGGCCAGGCGTAGGCGGCCAGCCTATGGAGCGCGCCGGGGGTGAAGCCGAACACGTTCTTCTTCAATTCGGCGGCGTACTTGCGGACGAAATGTTCGACCAGGAGCGGGATGTCCTCGGCCCTCTCACGGAGCGGCGGCAGGGCGATCGACAGGACGGCCAGGCGGAAATAGAGGTCTTCCCGGAAGTTCCCGCGCCCGACCTCGGCCTCGAGGTCCTTGTTGGTGGCCGCGATGACGCGGACGTCGACGGGCACCGTCTTCGTCCCGCCGACCCGGGTGATCTCCCTCTCGCCCAGGGCCCGCAGCAGCTTGACCTGGGCGTCCTGGGAGAGCTCGCCGACCTCGTCGAGGAAGATCGTGCCGCCGTTCGCCTGCTCGAACTTGCCGGTCTTGTCCGAGCGGGCGTCGGTGAAGGCGCCCTTGACGTGGCCGAAGAACTCGCTCTCGATGAGGTCGCGCGGCACGGCCCCGCAGTTGACGACGACGAACGGCCCGTCCTTGCGCGGACCGGCGAAATGCACGGCCCGGGCCGCGAGCTCCTTGCCCGTGCCGCTCTCGCCGGTGATGAGGACGGTCCCGTCGACCCGGCTGATCTTCTCCATCAGCTGGAAGACCGAGTTCATCCGGGCCGACGTGCCGACGATGTTCGAGAAGCGGTAGCGCGAGACGAGCTCCGTGCGCAAGGCCTCGACCTCGTGGCGGAGGTTGCGGACTTCGAGGATCCGGGCGATGTCGAGCAGAAGCTCCTCGTTGTCGACGGGCTTTTCCAGATACGCGGAGGCGCCGAGCTTCGTCGCCTCGACGGCGTTGCGGATGGTCCCGAAGGCCGTGACGATGATGATGCCCGGCTCGGGGCGGGCCTGGCGCAGCCCGGCCAGGACCTCGAGCCCGGGGATGTCGGGCAGGTTCATGTCGAGGATCACGACGTCGGGGGCGAAGACGCGCGCCAGCTCCAGGCCGCGCCGGCCATTCTCGGCCGTCTCCACCTGGTAGCCCTTGTCGCCGAGGAGGACGGCGAAGACCTCGCGGATGCTCCTCTCGTCGTCGATGACCAGGATGCGGGGGTTCATGCGTGGCTCCTCGCGCCCGCGGGCAGGCTGACCAGGACCGTGGCCCCCTCGCCGGGGCGGCTGCGCAGCTCGATCTCTCCGCCGTGGGCCTTGACGATGGTGTAGCAGATCGACAGGCCCAGGCCGGTGCCGCCCTTCTTTGTCGTGAAGAAGGGATCGAAGACCTTCTCCAGGGTCTCCTCGGGGATGCCGGGCCCGGTGTCGGAGACGCGGACGACGGCCTTCCCGCCCTCGGGGGGCGGGACCTCGACGGTCAGCCGGCCGCCGGCCGCCATGGCCTGGACGGCGTTGAGGAAGACGTTGAGGAAGACCTGCTTGAGCTGGGACGCGTCGGCCTCGACGACGATCGGGCGCGGCGGGAAGGCCGTCCGGACCTCGATCCCGCCGGCCCGGGCCTGGATGGCGACGAGCGCCGCGCTCTCATCGACCAGGGCCAGGAGGTCGCAGGGTTCCTTGCGGATCTCGGAGGGCCGGGAGAAGGACAGCAGGGCGGACAGGATCTCGTCGATGCGGTCGGTCTCCCGCAGGGCGACGCCCAGGAGCTTCCGCTCGTTCTCCTCGCGGCAGCGCGACTCCACGTACTGGAGCGAGGAGCGGATCGAGGTCAGCGGGTTCCTGATCTCGTGGGCGGCCCCGGCGGCCAGCTCGCCGATCGTGGCCAGCCGGTCGGCCCGGAGCATGCGGCGGAAACGCTCCTTCTGCTCCTTGTAGAGGAGCGCGTTCTCGAGGGCGATCCCGGCCTGGGGCATCAGCGAGTCGATGAAGGCCGACTCCTCGGCGGAAGGCCGCCCACCCTCGCTCCTGCGGCCGACGCCGAGGATGCCGATGAGCCGGTTCATCGAGAGGACGGGGTAGAGCAGGGCCAGCCCCAGCCGCGCGATGACGGCCTTCTCGGCCTCGCCCAGGAAGCCCATGACCCCGGGGCGGGCGTCGATCTCGAGGAAGGTCTTGTTGACCTTGAGCCAGCGGGCCAGCCGGTCCTCTCCGGAGAGGAAGACGCCGCGCAGATCGGCCGGATCGCAGCCGCAGGAGGCGCCGACCCGGAACTGGGCGAGGTCGGCGTCATGGACGAAGAGCACCAGGCGTTCGACCTTGGCGGCCTCCCGGATCGTGCCCAGGAGGTTCATGGCGATCTGATCGAAATCCTCGATCAGGTTGAGGCTCTCGTTGAATTCCCGGAGGATCGTCCAGGGAGGGGCGTTCCGGCGCCGGGCGCCCCGGACGGCCTTCCCGACGCGGCCGAAGATCGTCACCTCAAAACTCCCTTAAAACGAGGATAGCGCATTTTCCGTTTAAAGTAAAAACGTCCGAAAGTGTAAAAAGGTGTAACTGATTTCCCAGATATGGGTAAAATAGGTAACATTGTTGATGCGACAGCTCTCTTTCGGTCCTCACGGCCGGGACGGCGACAGGGGCTGATCGCGCCGAGTTCAAATTCCATGTTGGCATCTTCTTTGCAATATTCAGGCCGAATAGACGGAGGCATCATCATGAAGCTGACCAAGGCCATCGCCATCGCGGCCGCGACGCTCGTCCTGGCCGTCGCCCTGCACCCGCAGGCCCAGGAATCCCAGAACATGAAGCTCCTGCGCCTGAAGAGCGCCCAGCTCTCGCTCGAGCTCAAGAAGTCCGACTATGAACGTTATCTCAAGCTCCGGGAGGACGGCCTGGCCGCCGAGGCTGATTTCGCCCAGCGCCAGACGGCCTACCTCCAGGCCCAGGTCGACTACCAGCAGGCCCTGATCAGCTTCATGGGCAGCGAAGCCCGCATCTCTGTCGCCAGCGCGGTCAAGTACCAGGACCGCAGCGGCAAGAAATTCGTCCGGGTCTCCCTGCGCTACGTTTCGAAGGAGCTCAAGGAGCTGGCCAACCTCAAGATCAGCGCCGAGGACCTCTTCCCGCTCGACTTCATGAAGGAGATCAAGGACGTCTACGTCTCGCTCCTCTCGGAGGGCAAGATCATCTCCGACCCCTATGAGAAGTCGATCCCGGCCATGCCCATCGAGACCGAACGGGAGGTCACCTTCCAGCTCCTCAAGGACGTCGAGAACCTCGATATCAGCGTCTCTTATTCCGGCAAGGCGGAGACGACCTCCGTCTTCCTCCAGAAAGGCGTCAGCGCCAACATGGTCACGGTCAACTCGGCCCAGTTCTCGCAGGAGGCCGACCTCGAGAGCACCGCGACCTACGACCTGTCGCTGGAGAAGTTCAGCGGCGAGGCCAACGTCTTCAAGCTCGAGACCGTCAACCTGCCGGCGCAGATCACGTACGAGTTCAGCGACCCGACGACGAGCGCCCGCCTGTCGCAGATCAAGTTCAGCGAGGGCGTCACGAGCCTCAAGCTCCAGCTGAAGCTCTTCCTGCCAAAGAACCCGGACGAGCGGGTCGTCCTGGACAAGCCCCTCGAGTTCTTCGTCCTGGCCCTCGACAACGACCAAACGGACAAGCTCCGCGGCCTCGAGACGGCGGCCGGCGGGACCGGGCTCGGCGCCGCGGCCATCGACGGCCTCAAGGCCGGCTACGTCAAGCTCGAGCTCATCCCCCGGGGCGTGCCCAAGGTCGAGGTCCAGGCCGTCAACCTCTACCACGAGATCAAGGTCGGCGACACGATCGGCATGGACGTGACCATCCGGAACACGGGCACGCGCCGGCTCAACAACGTCCGCGTCTTCTGCGACCTGCCGCTCAACTGGCGGGCCGAGATCGCGCCCGACCTGATCGGGACGCTCGAGCAGAACAAGGACCAGGTCGTCCGGATCAAGTTCCTGCCGCCGGACGGCGTCTCGGTCGGCGACTACGAGCCGAAGATCCGGACCGACGCCCTGGCCGACAACCGCCGGGTCGAGTCCGAGGACAAGATCGTGCGCATCCATATCTCGTCGAAGGCCAACGTGCTCGGCATCGGCGCCCTGGTGCTGCTGCTCATCGGCCTGCTCGTCGGCATCGTCGTCTTCGGCATCAAGCTGACGCGGCGGTAAGCCGGGTACGAAGAAGAGGAGGATCCGATGATCGACACGCTTCCGATCCTGAAAGCCGACGATCTGTCCAAGCGCTACGAGGACGGGGTCCTGGCCCTGGACCACCTCAACCTGGAGGTCCGCCCGGGCGAGGTCTACTGCCTGCTCGGCGCCAACGGCGCCGGCAAGACGACGGCGATCAACCTCTTCCTGGGCTTCATCCCGCCGACGACGGGGACCTGCGCCATCAGGGGCATCGACGTCAACCGGGACCCGCTCGAGGCCAAGAGGCACGTCGCCTTCGTCTCCGAGAACGTCATGCTCTACGGAAACTTCACGGCCCGCCAGAACCTCGACTTCTTCGCCAAGCTCGGCGGCCGGGCCGGCCTGGGCAAAGACGACTATTACCAGGTCATGCGCCGGGTCTCGCTCCAGGAGAAGGCCTTCGAGCAGCGGGTCAAGAACTTCTCCAAGGGCATGCGGCAGAAGCTCGGCATCTCCATCGCCATCATCAAGGACGCGCCGGGCATCCTGCTCGACGAGCCGACCTCGGGCCTCGACCCCAAGGCGGCCGAGGAGTTCCAGGAGATCCTGGCCGAGCTCAAGCAGGAAGGCAAGGCCATCCTGATGTCGACCCACGACATCTTCCGGGCCAAGGAGATCGGCGACCGGGTCGGCATCATGAAGGAAGGCCGCCTGGTCATGGAGCGGACGCGCCAGGAGCTGCAGTACGAGGACCTGGTCAAGATCTACATCGACTACATGAAGTCCGAGCCGCTGGCTCTCCCATGAACGCCCGCGCCGGCCGCGCCAGGAGGCTGCCGCCATGTTGAGAACGATCGTCAAGAAGGAAGTGCTGGAGACCGTCTTCAGCTACCGCTTTCCGCTTTTCGCCGTCATCTCTCTCCTCCTCATCCCGCTCGGCCTGGCCGTCAACCAGGCGAATTACGCCAAGCGGGTGCGTGATTACAGCGACCAGGTCCGGCTGGCCGACGAGGCCGCGGCGGCCATCAAGATCCAGGACGTCATGGCCGGGACGGTGACCATCAAGGGCTTTCGGCCGCCCGCGCCTCTCTCGGTCTTCACCCAGGGCTTCGAGAGCGCGCTTCCCCGCTACTACGAGTTCACCCAGGACGGCTTCAGGCCGGGCGAATCGGCGAGCGACGACGAGACCATCCTCTCGGTCCAGGGCAAGGTCGATTTCATCTTCATCGTCCAGATGGTCATCAGCCTCATCTCCATGCTCTTCGCGTCGGACATGATCTCGGGGGAGAAGGAATCGGGGACGCTGCGGGCCATGCTGGCCAACAGCCTGCCGCGGGACACCCTCCTCGCCGGCAAGATCGGCGGCGGCTTTCTGGCCCTCTGGGCGCCGTTCCTCCTGTCCTTCCTGATCGGCGCGGCCGTCCTCATGCTCGGGACCTTCCCCCTGGCCGGCGCCGGGACGGCGGCCCGCGTCCTTGTCGTCCTGCTCGCGACGTCCCTTTTCGTCCTGACCTACTTCACGATCGGCGTCGCCGTCTCGGCCAGCACGTCCAAGGCCCGGACCTCGCTCGTCGCCATCCTTATCGTCTGGGCCGCCTTCCAGCTGATCGTGCCGCGTCTCGGCGACATGGTCGCCCGCCTCATCCATCCGGTCCCGACGGAAACGCAGATCTCCCTGCAGAAATCGCTCCTTGTCCGCGCCCTCGACCTCGAGACGGCCAAGGACCTCGGCCATCAGTGGGACCTCATCTTCGCCTCCGCGGCCCCGGAGGCCCGGGACAACCAGGATTCCGCTGAGAACAAGAAATGGGGCCCGATCCGGGACGGCATCCAGCAGCGGACCAGGGAGCGCAAGTCTCAGCAGCTCTCGGCCATCGACGAGACCTATCTCCAGGAGCGGCGGCGGCAGCTCAGCCTGGCCGTCAGCCTGTCGGTGCTGTCGCCGAGCGCCGCCTTCGCCCGCTTCATCGCCGACGTCTGCGGCACGGGCGAGCTCGAGCGGGCCCGTTACCTCGAGGCCGTCCGGGCCCACCAGAAGGCCCTTGACGGCGAGCTCTTCAGCAAGGTCAAGCGGACCCTCATGATCCATGACGGCGGCCGGATGTCGATGGGCTTCCAGGCCCTGCCCGTCGACGTCTCGAAGCTGCCCCGGTTCTCGATCACGCCGGCGTCGACGGCCGAGGCGTTCCAGGCGAACACGGGCAGCCTCCTTTCGCTCCTCTTCTGGCTCATCGCGCCCTTCGCCTACGCTTACGCTAAGTTCATCAGGTACGACGTGAGGTGAGACGGGAATGCGCGTGGGATCACCGATTCAGAGGGAGAGGAGCATGATCGGCACCATCGCCCGCAAGGAGATCGCCTCCAACCTCCTCAGCTACAAGTTCCTCGTCGTCCTCCTGCTCATGGTCCTGCTCGTGGCCACGAGCCTGTTCGTCATGCACCGCGATTTCGCCGAGCGCATGGCCGATTACCAGGTCATCCGCCCGAAGCCCGGCGCGCCCATCGCCGTCGTCCCGCCCAACCCGCTGTCGATCTTCGCCAAGGGCCTGGAGAACGCCATGACCCGGTCTTTCGAGGTCGAGGTCATCGGTGTCACCGTCCGGGCCGGCCAGTCGTCCGGGAACATCGTCTATTCGTTCTTCCCCGCCCCGGATTTCCTCTACGTCGTCCGGGTCGTCCTGTCGCTCGTCGCCCTGCTCTTCGGCTTCGACCAGGTCAGCCGGGAGCGCGAGCAGGGGACGCTGAAGCTCGTCCTCGGCAACTCCGTCTCCCGGGCCGGGGTCCTGGCCGGCAAGTGGCTCGGCAACTTTCTCAGCCTGGCCGCGCCCTTCCTTCTCGTGACGGTCCTGGGGACGGCCATGCTGCTCCTCGACCCGAACGTCCGCTTCTCGGCCGGCCAGCTCGGGCGTCTCGGCCTCATCCTGGCCCTTTCCCTCCTCTACCTGGCCTTCTTCCTGAGCCTGGGCATGCTCGTCTCGGCCATGACCAGGCGGGCGGCCACCTCGATCATCGTCCTCCTGTTCGCCTGGGCGCTCCTGGTGTTCGTCCTGCCCAACCTGGGCACGCTCGCGGCCCGCCAGTTCGTCCGCGTCCCCTCGGTCCAGGCCCTGAGCGAGAAGCGGGAGCAGACCTGGACGCGCGAGATCCTGCTCGGGATCTCCGGGAAGGCCGACATCGGCGAGCACTGGCGGACGATCGGCCGGGAGAACGACCGCATGGAGGAGGACTACCGGCGCAGGTTCGAGCGCCTGGTCCGCCTCTCCCGCAACATCAACCGCCTCTCGCCGGCGGCCAGCCTCCTCGACGCCGCGACCGGGATCGCCGGCACGGGCATCGACGAGGAGATCCGCCTCAAGACGGAGGTCGTCCGCTACAAGAACTCGATCATCGACCCGGTCATCGACGACATGCTCGCCGGCCGCCGCGACGGCCTGTATCCGGCCTTCGCCTACCGGCCGAGGGCTGTCGGCGAGGTCTTCGCCGCGGGGGCCTGGTTCGACGCGGCCTGGCTCGCTGTCTTCAACATCCTGGCCTACGCCCTGGCGTTCGTCGCATTCGTCCGCTACGACGTGAGGTGAGACGATGGGAAAAACGCTCGTCCTCAAGGAGCTCCGGTCCCACCTCGTCTCTTTCCGCTTCCTGGCGGGGTTCGTCCTGCTGTTCGTCCTCGTCGTCGTCACCGCCGTCGTCCTGACGAATGATTACGTCCGCAAGCTCGACGAGTACTCGGCCCGGCAGGCGGAGATCGACCGCTACCTCAGCCAGTACGCCCACTTCAACCGGATCGGCGCGGTCCTGCGGCCGAGCCAGCCGCCCATCCCCTTCTGGGCCCTCGTCCGCGGCCTGTCGGCCGACGTCAACAGGGACGGCTTCGACGACGATCCGCTGCCGGTCATGTTCCCGCTCATCGACCTGACCTTCATCGTCGGCGTCCTGATCAGCCTGCTGGCCCTCATCCTGACCTACGACGCCGTCTGCGGCGAGAAGGAGGACGGGACCCTGAAGCTCATGCTGGCCAACGGACTGCCGCGCTCGAAGATCATCCTGGCCAAGGCCGCCGGCGCCGGCCTGACCCTGGCCGGCCCGCTCGTTGTCTCGCTCGCCGCCGGCATGCTGGTCATCCTGCTCCACCCGAAGGTCGACTGGAGCGGGATCGACTGGGCCGCGCTCGGCCTGATCGTCGCCGGGGCGGCGATCTACGGCGGCGTCTTCCTGCTCGTCGGCATCCTGGTCTCGTCCGTCCACCGGTCGAGCGCGTCGTCGATCATGACCTCGCTCTTCATCTGGACGCTCCTGGTCCTGGTCGTGCCCAACCTCAGCCCCTATGTGGCATCGTTCCTCTCGCCGGCCCCGTCGCGGATCATGGTGGCCCGGGAGACGGAGCGCCTGGGCGACACCGACCGGGACGATCTCGGCAACAAGCTCCAGGCCCGGTACCGGGCGGAGGTCCTCCAGGAATATCCCGTGCTGGCCGAGCGGCTGTCCGAGGCCGAGGTCAAGAGGCGCGTCGCCGAAGACCCCCTCTACCGGAAGGCGTACGAGGCCAGGCGGGCCGCCGCGGAAAGGGCCTGGAACGAGGCCAACCGGATCCAAAGCGCCAAGATCGACGAGATCCGGGACGACCTGAGGCGGAAGGAAGAGGCCCAGACGGGCCTGGCCCGGGCGATCTCGATGATCTCACCGCTGGCCGATTTCAGCTACCTGGCCACGGACCTGTCGTCGACGGGGACCCGGAACCAGGTCCATTTCGGCCGGCTGGCCAGGCTCTGGAGCCGGAGCTTCGATGACGATTACCGGCCGAAGAAGGTCGCGGCGATGAGGGCCAAGGACCCCACGGTGGATACCTGGAACACGGCCGTGGACATGTCCGACGCGCCCCGGTTCCGCTACGCCGAGGAGGGGCTGGGAGGGAGGATCCAGGCCGCCCTGCCGCCCTTCGGCGTCCTCGCCGGCTGCTGCGTCGTCCTGTTCGCCGCGGCATACGCGGCCTTCATCCGTTACGACGCCCGCTGAAATTGGCTGAAATTGGGGGACACAATACCCGTTTCCTATTTTTCCCGCCTGAAATAAAAGCGGGACACGACCCCTCATGGGGTCAATGGATCATGTCCCCCAGCTTTCCCAGCTTTTGCGCGCTCTCCCCAGGATCGGAAATAGGTACATGTCCCTGCTTTCCCGCCCCTGGGAAAATAGGAAACGGGTATTGTGTCCCCCATTTTCAACGGGCGAAGGCGTCGAGGTCGAGGTCCATCGCAAGACCGGGCGAGCGGGCGAATCTCTTGAGGGCGACGGCGCCGATCATGGCCGCGTTGTCCGTGCACAGCTTCGGCGACGGGACGTAAGCCTCGATGCCGCATTCCCGGGCCAGCTGCCGGAAGCTGGTCCGCAGGCGCGTGTTGCGGGCGACGCCGCCGCAAAGGATGAGCGAGCGCGGCTGGACCTGGTCGGCCGCCGCCCTCATGTGTTCGATCAGCGTCCGGGCCACGATCTCCTCGAAGCTGGCCAGGAAATCAGCCAGGCGCGGGCTGTCCTTGGCGATGCCGTTCTCGCGGATGACCTTGAGAGCCGCGGTCTTCAGCCCGCTGAAGCTGAAGTCCAGGCTGCGATCCTTCGTCCGCGGCACGGCGAAGCGGAAGGCCCTGGGGTCTCCCGTCTTGCCCATCTTCTCGATGACCGGGCCGCCGGGATAGCCGAGGCCGATGAACTTCGCGATCTTGTCCAGGGCCTCCCCGGCCGCGTCGTCGCGCGTCTTGCCGAGGAGCCGGTACGACAGCGGCTCTTCCATCAGGTAGAGGGCCGTGTGCCCGCCCGAGACGAGGAGCCCCAGCACCGGGTAGGCGATCCCGGGATTCTCGAGGAAGCAAGCCTCGAGATGGCCTTCGAGATGGTCGATGCCGATGAGCGGCTTCCTGTGGTAATAAGCCAGCCCCTTGGCGAACGACAGGCCGACGAGAAGCGAGCCGATGAGGCCCGGGCCCTGGGTCACTCCATAAAGGTCGATCTCTTCGAGCCCGACCCCCGCCCGGTCCAGGGCTTCGCCGACGATCGGCGTGATCGACTTGATGTGCTGGCGCGAGGCCAGCTCGGGCACGACCCCGCCGTAGGGCGCATGGACCTCGTCCTGGGACAGGACGACGTTGCTGAGGACTTCGGGGGCGGCCTCCGGCGACGGGGCAGCGACCGGAGGCGGAAAGCCGGCGCCGGGAGCAGGCATCCCGGTGTCCGGGGCGTCAGAGGCCCGAGCCCCCCGATCGGGCGCGCGCAGCACGGCCGCCGACGTTTCGTCGCACGAGCTTTCGATGGCCAGAACGAGCACTCGATGTCCGCCTTCCTCCGCCATATTACCAGAAAAGCCGGCATGGCGTCAGGGGCACCCGTCCCCGGCTCAGTCCCTCAAAAGTGCTAATATTTTCGCATCTTCCGCAACGCCCGGTCCGCCCCGGACGTAATTATTTCGAACGCCATGGGAACTTCAGGCCCCCGCGGCTGTCTTTATTGATTGAAGGGGCATCCTATCTTGCCCGAAAGTTGCTTATTTCATGGCCGTTAAGTAAAATCGGCGAAACTGTTCCTCCACTGCGGCGGATGCTCTCTTCTGTTCCGATAAACCAGGAGGTGGCTGATGCGCGTTCCCAGGTCGGTGCTGGGCGGATTCCTGATCGTCGTCCTCGTCGCCGCAGGCGTCCACTTCCTCGTCCTCCGCAAGGACCCTGCCGCCGCTGAAAGCCGGTCGGGAGCCGACTCTCCCGCGTCTTCTTCCGCGTCCTCCGCTCCAGCCGCAGGCCAGAAGGCCGAGGCCGCGCCGCTTCCGGTCAAGGTCAGCAAGGCCTTCGTCGGCGACCTGGTCATGACCCTCAAGTCGCCGGGCGAAGCCTACACCGAGAAGCGCGTCGTCCTCAAGGCCGAGGTCGGCGGCACCGTCAAGAGCCTCCTGGCCGCCGAGGGGCGCCACGTCCGCCAGGGCGACCTGCTGGTCGAGATCGACGACCGCGAGTTCCGTCTCAACCTCGAGCGGCTCGAGGCCCAGCGCCTGCGCTATCTCTCCGAGCTTTTCCTGGAGCGGCAGTTCTCCATCGCCGAGGAGCCGCTCGCCCAGTCCGTCGTGGACAAGCTGGCCGGGGCCCAGGCCGATTACGACCGCGTATCCGAGGGCTTCAAGAGCGGCGTGGCCTCCCAGGCGGACCTGGAGAAGGCCCAGGCCGCGCTCGAGCTGGCCCTGATCGAGGCCGGCCGCAAGAAAGAGGAGGTCCAGGCCGCCACCAAGGGCCTGACCCAGGCCGAGGTCGACGTCAAGATCGCCCGCCTGGCGCTCGAGAAGACCCGCGTCCGGGCCCCCTTCGCCGGCATCGTCACCGACCTCAAGCTCTCCCCCAACGAGCGCCTCGACGCCGGCCGCGAGCTTTTCACCCTGGTCGACATCAGCCGCATCAAGGTCAAGGCCAAGGTCCTGGAGAGCGAGGTCGGCAAGGTCGTGGCCGGCCGCAACGTCGATCTTCGCTTCAGCGCCTTTCCCGGCCGGACCTTCCGCGGCCGCATCGAGGCCGTCAGCCCGATCGTGAACACCGAAGACAAGACCTGCGCCGTCTACGTGGCCATGGACAATCCGTCCGAGGAGATCAAGCCGGGCATGCACGCCGAGGTCGAGTTCCCGACCGAGATCTTCGCCGGCCGGCTCCTCGTCCCCCAGCAGGCCATTCTGGTCCGGGGCGGCCGCAAGCTCGTTTTCGCCGTCGAGGGCGACACGGCCAAGTGGCGCTACGTCGAAGTCGGCCTGGAGAACGAGCGCTTCGCCGAGGTCCTGCCGGGGAGGGAGCCGGGCTGGGGCGTCGCCGCGGGCGACGCCGTCATCGTCGAAGGGCACGTCACGCTGGCCCACGACACCAGGGTCACCGTCGCGCAGTAGCCGCCGGATCCACAAGGGGGCCGCATGAAAAAGGCACTGTCCAGGACCGTTACCGCGATCATCATCCTCCTATTCGGCCTCGCGGCCGCCGCGCCGGCGGCGCCGCAGAAGATCGAGACCGTCGACGGAGTCCGCATCGTCCACAACAATCCGGGCGGCGTGTGGGGGAAGACCCCCAAGGTCGCCCTCGAGCTCGTCCGCAAGATCGGCGACATAGACACCGAGGACGAACATCTGGCCTTCAACTTCCCCTCCGACGTCGCCGTGGACAAGGACGGCAACATCTACATCCTGGATTCCGCCAACGCCCGCGTTCAAGAATTCGGCCCCGATGGCCGGTACCTGGCCACTATCGGCCGCAAGGGCCAGGGGCCGGGCGAGTTCATCATGCCGGATTCTCTCGATTTTGACAAGGACGGGAACCTCGTCGTGGCCGACTCGTTCCAGAATCGCGTCCAGGTCGTCATCGGCGGCGGCCGGGACGTCCGGTCCATCGTCATCAAAGAGGGGATGATCAGCGGCGTTCGTCCCCTGGCGTCCGGGGATCTCGCGGGCAAGGCTTCGACCTATTCCTTCCCCCGGCAAGGCCAGCCGGCCAAGACCGCCGGCGAGATGCGCCTGTTCCGGCGGATCGCGCCGGACGGCCGGATCGCCGCCTCGTTCGGCCTTCTGACCGATTTCGGAGAGCCCATGACCAACGCCATGGGGAACGCCGCTCAATACGCTATCGACGGGCAGGGCGCCTTCGCCGTCAGCTTCAACGCCCAGAACAGGGTCGAGAAGTACGCTCCGGACGGGACGCTCCTCTGGCGGGCCGACCGCCCGCTCGGCTATGACACCGCGGTCCGGAAGAAAGGCAAGATCGAGCAGACCGGCCAGGGCATCTCGATGTCCGCGCCGGAGATGAACCGCTGCTCCGCGGGCGTCGCCGTCGACGGCCGGGGGCGGATCTGGGTCCTGACCTGCGCCCGCCAGCTCAGGAAAGAGGAAGAGGTCCGGACCTCGATGACGAGCGTCGGCGGCCGCGCCGGCGTCAGCAGCGTCTCCGTCAAGACCGAAGGCAACACGGACCTCCGGACGACGGACGCCTTCCGGCTCGACGTCTTTGCCCCGGACGGCGTCCTCCTCGGCCAGGTCCCGCTCGCCCATTTCGCCGACGTCATCCGCATCGCCGGCGACAGCCTGTTCCTCATCGACCGCGAGCGCGGCGTCACGGTCTACCAGTACCGGATCGTGGAGAAATGAGCCAGGCGTCATTCGCGGCGGCCGGCACGAGGCGCGGGGAAGAGGAGGACGACATGACATCGAGCCCGGGGAGGCCGTCATGAAGCTCGCCAAGCTGGCCGTCGACCGGCCGGTGACGATGTACATGTTCTACTTCGCCGTCATCCTCCTCGGCGCCGTCTCGCTCCGGGAGCTCTCGGTCGACCTCCTGCCCGACATCAGCTATCCGCGGCTTTCGGTCATCACCAACTACCCCGGCGTCGCGCCCGAGGAGGTCGAGACGCTCATCACCGCGCCGCTCGAGTCGGCCGTCAGCCGCGTCCCCGGCCTGCGCCGCGTCGAGTCGGTCTCCAAGGAGGGCGTTTCGCTCCTGACCCTCGAGTTCGACTGGGGCACGGACATGGACTTCACCATGCTCCACACCCGCGAGCAGCTCGACAACGCCAAGGACCGCTTCCCCGAGGACGCGGAGAGCCCGACGATCATCCCGCTCGACCCGCAGAGCCGGCCGATCATGACCCTGGCCCTGTCCGGCGACAGGACGCTCCTCGAGCTCAAGGAGCTGGCCGAGGAGCTCATCAAGCCCCGCCTCGAGCAGATCGAGGGCGTCGGCTCGGCCGAGATCACCGGCGGCGTCGAGCGCGAGATCCAGATCGAGGCCGATCCCGCCAAGCTGGCCCTCTACGCCCTGACCATCGAGGACATAGCCGCGCGCGTCGACGCCTTCAACCGCAACCTCCAGGGCGGGACCATCCGCAAGGGGACGTTCAAGTACGCCCTCCGCGTCGTCGGCGAGTTCGAGTCGCTCGACGAGATCGCCGAGATCGGCCTCCTCGTCACCAAGGAGGGCGGCGTCGTCCGCCTCCGCGACGTGGCCCGGGTCCTGGACTCGGTCAAGGAGCGCCAGGGCATGACCCGCCTGGACGGCGCCGAGAGCATCGGCCTCCTCGTCCGCAAGGAGTCCGGGGCCAACACGGTCAAGGTTACCAGGCTCGTCCGCGAGGCCATCGGCCAGATCCGCCGGGAGAACCCCGGCATCGCGCTGAGCGTCGTCAGCGAGCAGGCCCGGACGATCGAGGGGGCCATCGGGGCCGTCAAGAGCGAGCTCTGGCAGGGCGCCGTGCTGGCCTTCCTGACCCTGCTCATCTTCCTTCAGGAATGGAAGACGCCGCTCATAATCGGCACGGTCATCCCGGTCTCGATCATCGGGGCCTTCAGCTTGCTCTTCTTCGGCCACATCACCCTCAACATCATGTCTCTCGGCGGCCTGGCCCTGGCGGTGGGCATGCTCGACGACTGCTCCGTCGTCGTCTCGGAGAACATCTTCCGGCACCGCAGCCTCGGCAAGGGGCTGAAGGAGGCGGCCTACGTCGGGACCAGGGAGGTCGGCCCGGCGGTCATCTCGACGGCCCTGACGACCATCGTCGTCTTCCTGCCGGTCATCTACGTTCACGGCGTGGCCGGCCAGCTCTTCAAGGACACGGCCCTGACCGTCACCTTCGCCCTGCTGGCCTCGCTCCTCGTCTCCCTGACCCTGATCGCGACGCTCGAATCGCGCGAATTCGATTTCGGCATGGGCCGGGAGCGGCGCTGGCGCTTCACCTGGGGCCTGGGCCGGATCTGGAAGCCGCGGCGAGCGGCGGCCGCCGCCCCCGCCGGCGACTGCCCGGGCGATCCGGCCGACCCGTCCGGCCCGGCCGCGGGCCCGCCCGCGAAGACGCGATCGCGCCGGCCCGCTTTTCTGGTCTACCCCGTCCGGGCCGTCCGCGTGGCCGTCTACGCGGTCTTCAAGGCCGCCGGCTTCGCCCTCAACGTCCTTGTGAGCTTCGTCGTCCAGCTGGCCGCGTTCGCCGGGCACTATCTTGCCCTGCCCTTCCGCCCGCTCCTCAAGCTGGCCTACGGGGCCTTCAACGCCGTCTACAACCGGTTCATCGACGGCTACCAGCGCTTCCTCGGCTGGAGCCTCGACCACAAGGGCCGGGTCATGGCCTGGACGGTCGTCTTCTTCGTCATCGTCTTCGCCCTGGGCGGCCTCATCCGCCGCGAGCTCATGCCGCCGATGGAGACGACGACGTTCGAGCTCGACCTGAAGATGCCCGTCGATTTTTCCTTCGAGCAGACGACCGAGATGTCCGTGATGCTCGAGTCGCACCTGCGGCGCCTCGCCCCGGTCAAGACCGTCCTGTCGCAGGTCGGGATCGTCAGCGGCATGGAGAGCGCCGATCCCTCGATCTCCGTCAACTCGGCCCGCCTCTACGTCGAGGTCCGCAGGCCCAGGGACCTCGGGGGCGTCCTCGACGCCGCCCGCGACCGGCTGGCCCGCTTCCCCGACATCGCCTATACCGTCGTCCGCGAGGATTCGACGTTCAGTCAGTTCCTGGCCCTGTCGGGGGCCGAGATCGGCCTCCAGGTCAAGGGCAAGGACCTCGACCGCCTCAAGGCGATCGCGGCCGACCTGACGTCGCGGCTGGCCGCCATCCCCGGCATCGCCGACGTGACGACGAATATCGGCGAGGGCAAGCCCGAGTTCAAGGTCACGGTCAACAAGGAGGCCCTCGGGAGGTACCCGGGCCTCTCGCCCGCGACGATCGGCGATTTCCTCGTCAGCGCCGTGCGCGGCCGGGTGGCCACCCAGTTCCGGGAGATGGAGAAGAAATACGATATCCTCGTCCGCCTCGACGACGCCTCGCGCGAGAACATCGAGACCCTGCTCGGCGAGACCCTGCCCTTCGAGGGCCGGGCCGTCCCGCTCCGCGATCTCGTGTCCTACGAGATCGTCCGCGGCCCCCGCGAGATCCGCCGCGAGAACCAGCAGCGCGAGGTCCTCGTCTCGGCCAACCTCAGGGGCCGCAAGCTCAGCGAGGTGACGCCGGCCGTCGACAAGGCCATCGCCGGCCTGCGCCTGCCGACCGACTACCGCGTCGCCTGGAGCGGCGAGCGCGAGGAGATGTCGCGCTCCTTCAAGTCGCTCGTCCTGGCCCTGCTCCTCGCGGCGCTCCTGACCTACATGATCATGGCCGCCCAGTTCGAATCCCTCGTCCATCCCTTCATCGTCATGCTCACCCTGCCCATGGGCGCGGCCGGGGCCATCGTCGCCCTGCTCCTGACGGGCGGGACTTACAACGTCATCTCGATCATCGGCCTGGTCGTCCTGGTCGGCATCGTCGTCGACAACGCCACGGTCAAGATCGACTACACCAACCAGCTCCGGCGCGGCGGGATGCCCCTGCGGCAGGCCGTCGAGGAGGGCAGCCACGTCCGGTTGCGGCCGATCCTCATGTCCACGGGCAGCACGCTCGTCGGCCTCATCCCCATGGCCCTGGCCATGGAGCGCGGGGCCGAGCTCATGCAGCCGCTGGCCGTCGTCGTCATCGGCGGCCTGACCTTCTCGACCTTCATGACCCTGATCCTGATCCCCGTGGCCTATGAGTGGGTGGAGAGCCGCAAGCGATGAAGTTCCTGATCGACCGGCCCATCGCCACGGCCATGGTCTTCCTGGCCCTGCTGGCCACCGGCGTCTATTCGTTCCTGAACACGCCGATCGAGCTGGCGCCCAAGGAGACGTTCCCCCAGCTCAGCATCATCACCAGCTGGCCCGGCGTGCCGCCCGAGGTCATCCAGGCCCAGGTGACGGCCCCGCTCGAAGAGGCCTGCGCGGCGGTCAAGGGCATCACCAGGATGAGCTCGGCGTCCGAGATCGGCGCTTCCCGGATCACGCTCGAATTCGGCCCCAAGACGGACATGGAGTTCGCGACGCTGGCCCTGCGCGAAGAGCTGACCAAGGCCCGCCCGCTCCTGCCGGCCCGGGTCCGGCCCTATGTCCAGCCCTACGTACCGGAGGATTTCCGGGTCCGGCCGTTCCTCTCCTACACGGTCTCGGGCCCCTACGCTCTCCAGGAGCTCCAGGAGGTCGTGAAAGAGAAGCTCGAGATCGGCCTGGGCGCCGTCCGGGGCGTCTCCGGCGTCGAGGTCGCCGGCGGCGCGGAGCCGGAGATCCGGGTGACGCTCGACGAGGACCGGGTCAGGGCCCTCGGGCTCCACCCCTATACGGTCAACTCGGCCATCGGGGCCCGGCTGGGCACCTACCCGACGGGCCGGGTCCGGCGCGGCAGCCAGGAGTTCCTGTTCAAGTTCGCCGACCGCATCGACGGCCTGGACGAGCTCCGCCGGACGGTCGTCGCCCACTCCGGCCAGAACCCGATCCTCGTCCAGGACCTGGCCAGGGTCGAGGTGACCTACGCCGAGATCCTGCAGATCCACCGCATCAACGGCCAGCCCACGGTCAGCCTGACCGTCTCCAAGGAGCGCGGGGCCAACACCCTGCGCGTGGCCGCCGCCGTCAAGAAGAGGCTCGAGACCGTCAGGGCGGATCTCCCGCCCAACCTCGTCTTCAAGCAGGTCGACGACGAGAGCGACGATATCCGCAAGAACCTCAACGACCTCTACCTCCTGGCCGGGCTGATCACGGTCATCGTCTTCGTCATGATCTTCGTCGTCCTGCGGCGGTTCACGCCCTCGCTGCTCATCCTGTCCTCGATCGCCTTCTCGGTCGTCATCACCTTCAACCTTCTCTACGCCTTCGGCATCTCGCTCAACATGCTGACCCTCGGGGCCCTGGCCCTCGGCTTCGGCATGTTCGTCGACAACTCCATCGTCGTCTTCGAGAACGCGCTGCGCCTGCGCGAGGGCGGCATGGACCCGCGCCAGGCGGCCGTGGAAGGGCCCCGGCAGGTGTTCGTCGCCGTGCTGGCCTCGACGCTGACGACCATGGCCGTCTTCTTCAGCTTCCCCTTCTTCCAGGGCAAGCTCAAGCTCTATTACCAGCCGCTGGCCATCGTCGTCGCCTCGTCCATCGCGGCCTCGCTCCTCGTCTCGTACACGCTGGTGCCGGCCCTGAGCCCGCTCGTGCTCAAGAAAAGAAGAGGGGCGGCCGCCGGGGCCGAGAGGAGAAGCCCCCGCTTCGAGAAGGCCCTGGCCGCCCTCGTCCGCCATCCCCTCGAGGTCCTGCTCGTCGTCGCGGCCCTCCTCGCCGGGTCCTACAAGTGGTTCCGGGCCGAGGTGCCGACGGGCCGCTGGGGGTCCTGGTATTCGAAGGAATATCTCTACGTCCACGTCGGCATGCCGCCCGGCACCGACATCGCCCGCACCGACGAGACCATCCGGGCCTTCGAGGACAAGGTCATGGCCCAGGGCTATGAGAAGGAGATGAACGTAGACGTCGCCCCGGAAAGCGCCTACGCCCGCATCGGGTTCCCGCCCGGGATCGAGAGGTCCTACCGGCCGTACGCGCTGAAGGAGGAGCTCATCCAGCTGGCCACCCAGTTCGCCGGCATCGACATCAGCGTCTCCGGCTTCGACCCGCAGTACTACTCCTCGAGCATGGGCGCGGGCACCTATTACAGCTCGCGGATCAAGTTCTTCGGCTACAACCTCAAGAAGCTCAAGGAGATCACGGGAGACCTGGAGAAGACCCTGCGCCGCAATCCCCGGATCAAGGAGGTCCGGACGGTCTCCAGCCGCTACGGCTGGTGGCGCGGAGACACGTTCGAGGACGTCCTCAAGATCGACAAGACGGCCCTCAAGAGCTACGACGTCGATCCCGCCTATCTCTACTTCGCCCTGCAGACCATGATCCAGGGGACGTTCGGCCAGCCGGCCCGGATCCGCACTGAGGGCCGGGACATCACCGTCTCGGTCAAGTACCCCGACGCGGCGACGCTCGACATGCGGACCCTGTCCGAATCCCTCTTCCGGACGCGGGGCGGGGAGTATCTGCGGCTCGGCCAGATCGCCTCCTTCGTCGAGTCGCCCATCCCCGGCTCCATCGACCGCGAGAACCAGCAGTTCCAGCAGACCATCATGTGGGAGTTCCGCGGCCCGTCCAAGGCGGAGGAGCGCTACCGCAAGGCCGTCTTCAACTCGCTCCAGCTGCCGCCCGGCTTCTCGGCCAGCCTCGAAGAAAGCTGGGCCGTGACCAGGGAGGAGCAGAAGCAGATCAACTTCGCCATCGCCGCGGCCCTGGTCATCATCTTCATGATCCTGGCCGCGCTCTACGAGTCGTTCATCCTGCCGTTCCTCATCATGCTGGCCGTGCCGCTCTCGCTCATCGGCGTCTTCGCGGCCTTCGTCGTGGCCAGGGAGCCGTTCGACCCGACGGCCTACATCGGCGTCATCCTGCTCTCGGGCATCGTCGTCAACAACGCCATCCTGCTCGTCGACCACATCAACGCCAGGCGCCGGGAGGGGCTGGGCCTCATCGAGGCCGTGGTCCGCGGCACGAAGGACCGCGTCCGGCCGATCTTCATGACCACGATGACGACCGTCTTCGGCATGCTGCCGATGCTCCTGATCAGCGCCCAGGAGAACAAGCGCCAGATCTGGACGTCGCTGGCCCTGTGCACGGTCGGGGGGATGACGTCATCGACGCTGCTCATCCTCATCGTCATCCCGGTCCTTTACTATCACTGGGACGGCCTGCGGGCCTGGGGCGCCGAGAAGGCCCGCGAAGCCCGGGACCTTTTCGGGCCCCGGAGGGCCGGCGGAGCGGCGCCGCGGGAGAACGACCCGTTCGCCGACCGGCGGGGCTAGGTTCCGGCGCCGCGGGAAGGCGAACGCGGCGCAGGGCCGGGGCCCGTCCGCCCGCCCGGCGTCAGCGCCCGCGCAGGCTGGTTTCGTAGGGCGGGCGATGGACGCCGCGCTCGGTGACGATGGCCGTGATGTATTTGGCCGGCGTGACGTCGAAGGCGGGGTTGCGGACCTCGGCGTAGGGCAAGGTCAGCAGGCGGCCGCCGACCTGGCGGACCTCGTCCGGGTTCCGCTCCTCGATGGGGATGCCGCCGCCGTCCGGGAGGGTCCGGTCGATGGTGCTCTCGGGGGCCGCGACGTAGAACGGCAGGCCGTTCTCCCTGGCCAGCACGGCCGCGGAATAGGTGCCGATCTTGTTGGCCGTGTCGCCGTTGCGGGCGATGCGGTCGGCCCCGACCACGACCGCCTGGATCTCGCCCCGGCGCATGAACCAGCCGGCCATGCCGTCGGTGATGAGGACGACGGGGATGCCGTCCCGGTCGAGCTCCCAGACGGTCAGCCGGGCGCCCTGGAGGAAGGGCCGCGTCTCGTCGGCGAAAACCCGGATGCGCTTGCCCTCGGCCGCGGCGGCCCGGATGATGCCCAGGGCGGTGCCGTACTCGGCCGTGGCCAGGGCCCCGGCGTTACAGTGGGTCAGCACGGTCATGCCGTCGCGGAGAAGCGCCTGGCCGTGATGCCCGATGGCCCGGTTCGTCTCGGCGTCCTCGCGCTCGATGGCCCTGGCCTCCCCGAGGAGCGCGGCCCGGATGGCCCGCAGCCCTTCGGTCCGCGTCCGCTCATAGACGGCCTTCATCCGTTCGAGGGCCCAGAACAGGTTCCGGGCCGTCGGCCGGGTCCGCTCGAGGCGCCTGTAGACCTTCTCGAAATCGCGCTCGATCGACCGCCCCGTCTCGGCGTTCGCGGCCATCATCCCCAGGACCAGCCCGTAGGCGGCCGCGATGCCGATGGCCGGCGCCCCCCGGACGACCATCTTCTCGATGGCCTGGGCCACCTGGATGTAGGTGCGGCAGCGGACGTAGGTCTCCTGCCCGGGCAGCTTGCGCTGGTCGATCATGATGACGGAACGGCCCCGCCAGGCGATCGTCGGCAGCATCGGTCACTCCTTCTTCCAGGCCGGCGTCCGGTCGTCGCGCCAGCCCCACTTCGCGGTCCAGCGCGCCTGGGCCGCCGCCAGCTCCTCCCGCTCGGCCGGGGCCAGCGAATCCATCAGCCGGACATAACAATACACGAGCTGGTTGTCGTTGTCTCGCCCGATCTTTTCGCCGGGCAGGCCGAGCTCGCGGGCCATGACCGCCTCCTCGTAGGCCCGGCGGAGGTCGCCCAGGTGGCCGTCGACCTGGGCGTGAAGGTAATGATAGAGGCCGCAGGCGAAATCGCGGTCGAGCAGGCGGTCGAGGGTCTTGACGAGGGCGGCCAGGGTCCGGTCCCTCTCGCCGGGTTCGAGTCCCGCGGCCCGGGCCAGGACGAGGTTCGTCCGCCGCTCGGCCGCGAGCATGAGCGCCGGCTCGAACTCCGAGCCGTCCACGAGCCGGGCATAGACGCGCAGGGCCGGCGCCTCGAGCCCCAGCTCCTCGAATGACGCAGCCAGGCCGGCCAGGGCCGAGTCGGAAGCCCAGGATTTCCCGTCCCCGAAGCCGAGGGCGAAGGCCCGCAGGAACGAGGCCTCGGCTTCGCGCCAGCGGCCGAGGTTCGCTTCCGCCAGGCCCTTGACCATGAAGGCCTGGGCCGATGGCCGGCGGCGGCAGGCCCGGTCAGCCTCGTCCAGGGCCTTCTTCCAACAGGCGACGGCCTGCTCCGTCCGGTACGCGCGGGCACGGTCCTGCCCCTCGGCGTAATAGCGCTTGGCCCGGCGCAGTGGAGCCAGGCAGGAGACCGAGAGGCCGACGGCGAGGAAGAGGGCCAGGAGGCGGGCGGGCCGGATTCTCATGCTTCGGGCGGCACGGGCAGGCCCAGGGCCGCCGGCCCCTTGATCAAGCCGACGATCAGGTCCTGGACCTCCTCGTCCCTGAGGAGATGAAGACCGAGCGAAGCCGCCTCGCGGCCGATCCGCTCGAGGGCGGCCCAGAAGGCCGGGTCGGCCGCGGCCGGCCGGATGTCCTCGCGGGCCTTGGCCGTCCGGGCGGCGAACTCGACGACGATGGCCCGGTGGTCGGCGGCGTCCAGCTCGGGCTTGAACAGCGCCTTCAGGAAGGCGTCCTCGAGGCCGATCACGGTGTAGAGGGCCGGGAAAGCCGTCCGCAGGACGCGGACATCGCCTCGGGCGATCTCGCCGGCGTACTCGCGGGCGAGGGCGGGCTGGCCGCGGAAGAAATCGAGGACGAAGCCGTCGGGCTTGGTCCGGACGAAATCGGGATCGAGCCAGACCTGCCAGGCCAGGATCCGCTCGCGGTAATCGAAGACCCGCCGGACGGCCCAGACGCAAGCCGCGTAGAGGATGGGGAAATAGAGCCAGGTCTTGAGCGGCAGAAGCTCGTCGAGAATCTCGACGCCCCTGGCCAGGGCCGCCTCGACGCCTTTCCGGCTCATGGCCAACCTCCGTCAGCCGCCCCCGATCAAGGGCCCGGGCCGGCTCCTACTGCTTCTCGACGGAGAACGTGCCGGCGTACCCGCTCTGGGTGAAATCGCCGGTCATCTTCTTGCCGGTCTCGTCGACCGTCGCCTTGAACGCCGGCGAGCCGGGGACGTTCGGATTGTCGATGACGAAGGTCATGGCCCTGCCCTTGATCTCGAATTTCCCCAGCTCGATGCCCATCGCGTTCTGGGTGATGGAATCGAAGGTGCCCTTGATATTCTTGGCCTCGTCCAGCGAGAAGTTGAGGCCGATCTCGAGCTCGGCCCCGGCGATGCTCAGCGTGCCCTTCCAGTTCCCCAGGAACGGCTTCGGGTCGGCCGGCGCGGCGGACGCGGCCACGGCGGCGAAAACGAGGATCCCGAGGGCGGCCGCGATCGTCGACAGGTGTCTCTTGGTCATGAACAACTCCTTATGAAATTCGACGCCCCATTATATACGACTTTCGTCGTCGCTCAGTTCAGTCGCCCGTCAGGAAAGGGAGCTCGAGTAAGAATCATTTTTTGGCCGATCATGCAGACCCTTCTCAAAGGATCTTCTTGACAGGTACAAAAAAGGAATACGGAGAAAATAAGGTGGGCAGGTTGTTGGCGGGGAAGGCAAAAGGGCTCCTTTTCGTTAACACAATACTCCTAATATGTGTCCTATCTGTTTTGTATCTGAAGTTCAACAAAAAGAACATCTTTATAGACGCAGAGAGAAGGCGTTCCCCGAAAGAGCTACTCAAAGCCCTCGAAAGCAAGAATCTCCATATAGTTAAAGATCTCCGGGTCTTCTTCCTTTTAGGCCTATTTGACTTCCAGGATGGCCAGGAAGGCCTCCTGGGGGATATCCACCTTGCCGACGCGCCGCATCCGCTTTTTGCCGGCTTTCTGCTTCTCCAGCACCTTCATCTTGCGGGTATAATCGCCGCCGTAGAGCTTGGCCAGGACGTCCTTGCGGAAAGGCTTGACCGTCTCCCGGGCGATGACCCGCTTGCCGACGGCGGCCTGGAGGGCGACCTCGTACTGCTGCCGCGGGATGACCTTGCGCATGCGCTCGACGAGCGCCCGGCCGATCGTCACGGCCTTGTCCTCGTGGACGATGAGCGAGAGCGCGTCGACGGCATCGCCGTTGATGAGGATGTCGAGCTTGACCAGCGGCCCCTCGCGATAGCCGGCGAACTCGTAGTCGAGCGAGGCGTAGCCCTGCGACAGCTGCTTGAGCTGGTTGTAGAAGTCGAAGACGACCTCGTTGAGCGGCAGGGCGTAGGTCAGCAGCACGCGCCCCGGACCGATGTACTCCATCTTCTTCTGGACGCCCCGCCGTTCCTCGAGGAGCTTGAACAGGTTGCCGAGGTAGCGGTCGGGCGTCAGGATGACGGCCTCGATGATCGGCTCCTCGATCCGGGCGACCTCGGTCGGCTCGGGCATCTCCGAGGGGTTGTGGATCTCGAAAGTCTCCCCTTTGCGGTCGGTCACGCGGTAGCCGACGCTCGGGGCGGTCGTGATCAGGGTCAGGCCGTAGTCGCGCTCGAGCCGCTCCTGGACGATCTCCCGGTGGAGGAGGCCCAGGAAGCCGGCCCGGAAGCCCAGTCCCAGCGCCGGCGAGTTCTCCGGCACGTACTGGAACGAGGCGTCGTTGAGGCGGAGCTTCTCCATGGCGTCGCGGAGCTCCTCGATGTTGCTCTCGCCGGCCGGGAAGACGCCGCAGAAAACCATGGGCTTGGCCTCTTTGAAGCCGGGCAGGGCCCGGGCGGCCGGGCGGTCCCGGCGCGTGACCGTGTCGCCGACCCGGGCGTCGCTGAGCTTCTTGATCCCGGCGACGAGATAGCCGACCTCGCCCGTCCTCAGGACGCCGGACTTGACCGGCTTGGGCGTGAGGTAGCCGACCTCCTCGGCCTCGTACTCCGCGCCCGAGGCCATGAGGACGATCCGGTCGCCGGCCCGCAGCTCGCCGTCGACGATCCGGACGAGGACGACGACGCCGCGGTAGACGTCGAACCAGGAATCGAAGAGCAGGGCCTGGAGGGGCGCATCGGGGTCGCCTTTCGGCGGCGGGATGCGCTGGACCACGGCCTCGAAGAGCTCGGGCAGGCCCTGGCCCGTCTTGGCGCTGACGAGCAGGGCCTCCGACCGGGGCAGGCCGAGGATGTGCTCCATCTGCTCGAGGGAGTCCTCGATCTGGATCTGGGGCAGGTCGATCTTGTTGATGACCGGGACGAGGACCAGGTCGTTCTGGATGGCCAGGTAGGTGTTGGCCAGGGTCTGGGCCTCGACCCCCTGGGAGGCGTCGATGACGAGGAGGGCCCCGTCGCAGGCGCTCAGGCTCCGCGAGACCTCGTAGGAGAAATCGACATGGCCGGGGGTGTCGATTAGGTCGAAGACGAATTCCTCCCCGGAGCGGCTGCGGTAATTCAGGCGGACGGTCTGGGCCTTGATGGTGATGCCGCGCTCCCGCTCGAGGTCCATGGTGTCCAGGACCTGCTCCTTGAGCTCCCGGGCGGACAGGGCCCCGGTCAGCTCGATGAACCGGTCGGCCAGGGTCGACTTGCCGTGGTCGACGTGGGCGATGATGGAGAAGTTCCTGATGTTCTTCATGGAATCAGCTATTATCGCAGATTCCGGCGAAAAAGTCCCCGGCCGGCCCCCGCACGGCAAAAATTGACATTTGGGGGGTGCGGGGGTATCTTCTAGGGGAGAAAATCAGCCTGGAATCAAGGAGATTCGCATGTTTGGATCCCTCGGAGCGCCCGAACTGATCCTGATCCTGCTCATCGTGGTCATCATCTTCGGCGCACGCAAGCTCCCGGACCTCGGCAAGTCCATCGGCGAAGGCATCCGTAATTTCAAGAAGTCGATCAAGGACGAGCACGAAGGCCCCAAGCCCCCCGAGTCCCCAAAGAACTGACGCCTTGTCCCTGAGCCCGCCGGGGCCTTCCGGCCGGGCAGGCCCCGAGAGCTCTTCATGACATCCTCGTACAACGCCGGCTTCGACATCGGCGGCACGCAGATCAAGTATGGGTTGGTCGACCCCGAAGGCCGGCTGGCCGTAAAGGGAAAGGTCCGGAGCCCCGAGAGCATGGCCGGGATCCTGGCCGTCCTCGGGGAGACCTGGACCGGCCTCAAGAAGAAGTCCCCCGGGCCCATCCGCGCCTGCGGCTTCGGCATCGCCGGCTTCTACAGCACGAAAGACCGCAAGATCCTCCAGTCGCCCAACTATCCCAGCCTCGACGGATACCCCATCCTGCCGGCCCTGCGCCGGGTCATCGATGTCCCGGTCCGGATCGGCAACGACGCCAACCTGGCCGCCTACGGCGAGTTCCGGCACGGCTCCGGCCGGGGCGCCCGCAGCCTGGTCCTCCTGACCGTCGGCACGGGCATCGGCGGCGGCATCATCCTCGACGGCCGGCTCTGGGAAGGAGAGGGCGGCTACGCCGGGGAGCTCGGCCACATCACGGTCAACCCCGACGGCGAAACATGCGGCTGCGGCCGGCGCGGCTGCCTCGAAACCGAGGCCTCGGCCCCCCGGCTGGTCCGCAACTACCGGGCCCTTTCGGGCCGGACCGACGTCACGGATTCCAAAGAGGTCTATCTCCGGGCCAAGGCCGGCGACCCGGCCGCCCTGGAGAGCTTCCGCAAGCTCGCCCACTGGCTGGGCATCGGCATCGGCATCATCGTCACGGCCCTCGACCCCGAGAAGGTCCTGATCGGCGGCGGCGTCGTTTCGGCCGGCCGGCTCCTGCTCGACCCGGTCGTCGAGGAAGCCCGCCGCTGGTCCCATCCCATCCCGTTCGCCGGCTGCCGCGTCGAGAAAGCGGCCCTGGGCAACGACGCCGGCCTCGTCGGCGCGGCCGCCTGGGCCGGCCTCAAGGCGGGACGGCGGGGATGAGCCGCCCCGGACGCCGCTCGGCCGTCTGTAACCAACCCGCCCGGCGGGGAGTTAATTGTTTTGACATCCCGGGTAGAAAAAAATATAAAAATACGGTGGAACCCAGGACCAAGGAGGCCGCGTTGACCAGAAAATCCGTCGTTTCACTGGCCTTCTGCGCGATCCTCCTGGGCCTCGTCCTCCCCGTCGGCGCGGCCGGCCCGACGGGCGCCCTCAAGGGCCGGGTCATGGACGGGAAAGGCAAGCCCCTCAACGGCGCCTACCTCTACGTGACCTCCCCCACCGCCCTCGGCATGGCCAATTACACGATCACGAAATCGGGACGCTTCGCCATCGTCGGCCTGGCGCCCGGCAAGTACAAGGTCGTCGCCGAGATGCCGGGCTTCAAGACGGTCACGATCGACGGCGTCGTCGTTTCGTCCGGGGCGACCGCCACCGTGGATTTCCGCCTGCCCCCCGCCGAGGTCGAGGAAGAGGCGGCGACGGCCAGGCCCGGATCGACCCTCGACCGGGACTCGGCCCGCGCCGCCGTGGTCATCGACCGGCCGCTCATCGAACGCCTGCCTCTCCGCCGCGACCTGACGGACCTCCTGGGGATCGTCCCCGGGCTGATCTTCGAGACCGTCCCGAACCAGGGGCGGATGTCGCTCGACGGCTCGCCCCTGACGGAGGCGGTCGTCGTCCAGGACGGCGTCATCGTCACCCACCCGACCGACGGCCGGGTCATGGACCGGATCAACACCGATCTCATCCAGGAGGTCGTGGTCGAATCGGCCGGCCATTCGGCCGAGACCGGGCCGGGCCAGGGGGCCTATATCAATATCGCCCATAAGATCGGGGCGGCCAAAACGGAAGGGCTCGTTTCCTACAGCGTCTCCGGCAAGGGCCTGACCCATTCGCTCTGGACGGCCGACGAGCTGGCGGGGATGCCCCAGGCCACACCGACGGCCCTCCGGCGCGAGAACGACCTGTCGCTCACCCTGGGCGCCCCCGTCCTCCGGGACATGGCCTGGATGTTCGCCAATTTCCGGTACGACAGCCTCGGCCGCCGGGCCCCCTTCACCTACTGGACCGATCCGCTCGGCCTCCGTCACTTCGTCTACGACTACAAGCAGCGGGACCTCTCCGGGATGTTCAAACTGTCGATGGACGTCCTGGACAAGTTCAAGGGCGTCCTGGAGTTCGGCTACACGCGCCACTACGAGCCGGCCTACGGGGCCGACATCGGCACCCTGACTCCGGAATCGTCCACCCGCGACCTCGAGGGCGAGGGGACCTTCCTGGCCCGGATCGGCGGCAGCTACGTCTCCGGACAGAGCACGCGCATCGACATCAACATCGGCTATGCCAAGTACGAGCAGCCGCTCCGCCTCAACTCGGCGGCCAGCGACAAGCCCCAGTACGCGGACCTGATCTCGGGGCGCGCGTGGGGCAGCGGCTCGCTCAACGACCGCGAAGCCGCCAGCCGGATGCGGGGCGCCGCGGCCCTGACCCGGCTCGAGGACGGCCTCCTCGGGGCCTTCCACGAGTTCGTCGTCGGCGCCGAGTACGAGACGACCGCCTCGCGGTCATCGACCTGGAAAGCCGACAACCTGATCTACAACTACGTTTCCGGCAGCCCCTACACCTTCGGGACGGCCACGTCGCCCACGTCCGGCGACGAGGTCGGCTACGGCCTCATCGGCTTCTACATCGCCCCGAAGGCCGAGGGCGGCATGTCGCTCAAGCGCGAGCTCAAGCGGGTCGGCTTCTTCGCCCAGGACACGATCAAGGTCGGCGGGCGCCTGTCCCTGTCCGCCGGGCTGCGGTTCGACCGGTCCGAGACCCGGTTCAACTCCTTCTCCAAGAGCGCGAGCGGCAACAGCGTGAGCGTCACGCTCGGCACCGACCTCATCAAGCCGCTCCTCGGCTACAGCATCTTCAGCTCGCTCAGCCTCGCGAGCTGGGACAAGGCCATCGTCTGGAACTCCCTCTCGCCCCGCTTCGGCCTGAGCTTCGACCTCCTGGGCAACGGCCGGACCGTCATCAAGGGCACCTGGGCCCGGCTCCCGGAATACCTCGGGCTGGGTTACTCCCAGGACCTGGCCCAGGTCGACCCGACCGCATCCCACGACTTTTTCTGGTACGACGAGGACGGGGACGGCCTGGTCGGCGACGACGACTCGTACGCCATAGTCCCCTATGATTACCGGGTCTACAGCAGCACCTACTTCCGCCAGGCCGTCGACCCCGACCTGTCCGCCCCCGTGACCGAGGAATGGACGGCCGGCCTGGAGCAGTCGGCCGGGGCCGATCTCGTCCTGGCCGCCCGCTACATCGACCGCCGCAAGACCAATCTCATCGGCCAGGTCGTCTTCGATCCTTCGACCGGGGCCGAATGGTGGCGGGCCGAGGACGCGCCCGAGGGTTGGTGGGTTCCCTTCTCGACCGTCGTCCCGGGGACCGGCGGCTACCCCGACGTGGCCCTGAACCTCTACCTCCCGGCGACCCAGGCCCCGGATTATTTCAAGCGGATCGAGAACGTCCCGGAGCTCGAAGCCCGGTACCGGAGCGTCGAGTTCTCATTCCACAAGAGGATGTCCCATAACTGGCAGGCCTTCGGCTCCATCGCCTGGAACCGGGCCACGGGCACGACCAGCGTGGCCTCCCGTTGGGGCGCCGGCAACTCCCCCGTCCTGCTGACCCCGAACTCCTTCACCAACATCGCCGCGACCGACCGGCTCCTGCAGGACCGGCCGCTCGTCCTGAAGCTGGCCGGGACCTTCCGCTTCCCGCTGGACATCTACGCCAGCGCGCTCTTCAAGATGCAGAGCGGCGGCACCTGGGCCCGGACGGTGACCATCATCCCGCCGGCCGCGTGGGCCGCGGCCAACGGCGCCAAGGTGACCCCCATCACGGTCTACCTGGAGAACCCTGGCTCGCGGCGCTACGACGCCTGGAAGACCCTGGACCTCCGGCTGGAAAAGGACTTCCTGCGGGCCGGGCTCAGCCGCTTCTCCCTGTCGGTGGACGTCTTCAACCTGCTCGGCGAGAAATACCGGACGCTCGATCTCAACGACGGCGGGACCTGGGCCCCGGACGGCGCGGGCGCCAGCGCGGGCACGCGGATCCTCAGCGGCACCTACGGGACCCTGACGCCGTATATCGGCACGCGGACGATCCGGCTGAACCTCAATCTAAAATTTTAGCTGGAAGGCCACGGCCTTCTTCAGCTCCTCGCCCTCGGACGTGCTCCGGACCGAGACGTCCAGCCGCAGCTTCTGGGACTTCAGCCGATCCAGGTCCTTGTCGAGGAGCAGGGGGAATTCCATGCGGAAGCGGCTCTTGCGGTTCTCGGTCAGGTCCTTTTCCTCGAGCGTCAGCGGGAACGTGTTCTCGGCCTGCCAGAGGATCGTCCCGGAATTGTCCGAGATCTCGAGATGCGCTTCGAAGGCCGTCTCCAGGCGTCCGCCCTTGAAATTGAACCAGATCGTGTCGTAGGGGACGTCGACGAAGACCCGGCCTTCGTAGACCCCGCCCTCGGCCCGGGTCTTCTGCATCGAGACCTCGTAATCGAAGAACTTCTTCTCCTGCGAGAAGGTCTTCTGGAAGTAGCCCTGGGCGATGTTGAGCTCCTGGAGATGCTCCAGGTTGATGGCCCGCATGACGAAGTAGCCGGAGCAGTGCTCGTCGATGAAGACGACCGGGAAGGCGCCGTAATACCAGATCTCCCGGCAGTAGCCGGAGGCGTCCATGGGATAGGTCAGGCGCTCCGACGGCGGCCCGAACAGGATGAAGATGCGGCCCCGGTCGGTCCGCCAGCCCGGCCGCCCCTCGCCGAGGAACAGGGTCGCGGCCTTGGCCACCCGGTTCTCATATTCGATCTTGAACTCGTTGCGCTCGGAATCGGGGCTGGGATCGCGCCGCTTCCAGAACTCGGCGATGAAATCGTCCCGGCCGCTCTCCGGGAGCTCGCGGAAGATCTTGCGCTCGTCCTTGGTGATGATGTAATCGACCTTGTCCAGCCACTCGGCGTGGGCCTTGCTCATCTTGGTGCGCGCCGCGCCCATGGCCCCGGAGGCGGGACCGGCGGCCAGGCCGGCGGCGAGCACGACCGCGGCCAGCCCGAAGATGGCGGTACGCGCGCTGGCGTTGACCTTGAGGCGAGGTAAGGCTCTCATGAACACTCCATCCTTTCCGGCTCTAAGGTAGTCCTTGGCGGGCGAATTATCAAGCGGGGGGAAAGAAGGGGTGGTGCGGAAGGAGGGACTCGAACCCTCACAGCCTTACGGCCATAAACTCCTGAGGCTTACGCGTCTGCCAATTCCGCCACTTCCGCACTCAGGGAGCCCCTATTATAGCGATTTTTTCGCCCCGCGCAAATAGGAAATGCCGGCGGCCGCGGGCCCGGCTTCCCGGCGGAGGAACGACCGGGAAAGACGCCGGGGGAGGGCGAGATCCGGGCCCGGCAGCCGCCCGGGCAGGATGCCCGGGGGTCAACTTGACAAAACGGGGGTGGCCGCCTATTGTTGAGGTGTTGATGATCCCCCTCATTGATCGGCGCCCGCGTCGGACGTTATCCCTCGCATTCATTGCCAAGGAGGATCCATGAAATTCGTCGGCCGTTCCCAGATCGAGGACCTGGCCAAGTTCAGGGGCCAGGGCGACCTCGTGACCTCGTTCTACCTGGATGCGGACAAGGGCCAAATGAGCCGCAAGGAGATCCATCTGGCCTTGAAGAACCTGCTCAACGAGGCCAGGGAACGGGCCTGCGGCCTGCCCGCGGGCAAGGACAGGATAGAATCGCTTCTCCAGGATCTCGACCGCATCGCCGAGTACGGCGGCCAGGCCCTCGCGTCCTCGAACGCCGCCGGACTGGCGGCCTTCTCGGCCAGCAGGCAAGGCTTCTGGCAGGCCCTGGAGCTGCCGCACGGCCCCCGCAACCGCCTGGTTTTCGACGCCAACTTCTACGTCCGCCCCCTGGCGGCCATCTCGGACAGGTACAGCCCGATCTGCGCCCTCATCGCCGGCTACCGCAAGTCCGTCTGGTACGGCGTGTCCATGGGGGAGATCCGGCTCCTCGACAAGATCGAAAGCGACGTGCCGGGCCGCGTCCGCGACGGCGGTTTCGAGGGCACCGCGGCCAAGAGGATCGAGCGCCGCGTCGACGCCCGCGTCCAGGAGCACCTCAAGCGGACGGCCCAAAAGACCTTCGAGATCAGCAAGAAGTACCCCTTCGACTGGCTCTTCATCGGCACCGAGGAAAGCCACGACAACGACTTCGATCCCTGCCTGCACAGCTATCTCCGCGGCAAGATCAAGGGCCGCCTGCGCGCCCATGTGACCGATCCGCCCGACAAGGTCCTGGCCGAGGTCCTCGGGCTGGAAGCCCGGCTGAAAAGAGCCGAGCAGGAGGAGATCGTCCAGAAGCTCATCGCCGAGCTCGAGCGCGGCGGCCTGGCCGTCTCGGGCCTGCGCGAGACCCTGCGCCGCCTGAACCAGTTCGAGGTCCAGACGCTCGTAGTCGCCCACAATTTCGCCCAGGCCGGGCGGGTCTGCCCGACCCACAAGTTCCTCTACATCGACGAGCTCAAGTGCCCGGTCGACGGCAAGAAGACCGACCCCGTCCCGGACATCGTCGACGAGGCCATCGAAACGGTGCTCAGGCGCGGCGGAACGGCCAAGCAGGTCGATCCGCCGTCCAGGTTAGACAGCTACGGCGGGATCGGCGCTCTCCTGAAATACAAGGCCGGAGCCTGAAAAAAAGGGGCCGGCCCTGCCGGCCAGGACAGGCCCGTTCCGTCGTGATCCTTCTCGGAGACCCGCTCAGGCTTGGACGGGCTTCTTCTCCTTGAATCTTATCTTATTGACCACGCTGTAGATAACGGGGATGACAAAGAGCGTCAGCACGGTCGTCGCCGTCAGGCCGAAGGCGATGGCGATGCCCAGCGGGGCCCGGAATTCCGATCCCGAGGACCGGGAGAAGGCCATCGGCAGGGCGCCGAGGACGGTCGTCAGGGCCGTCAGCAGGACGGCCCGCAGCCGCGTCGTCGAACCCAGGAGGATGGCCTCCCGCTTGTCGACGCCCTTCTTGATGAGCTGGTTGATGTAGTCGATCATGACGATGCCGTTGTTGACGGCTATGCCCATGAGCAGGATGACCCCGACCAGGACCGCCATGTTCAGCGTCTCGCCGGTGACGAGCAGGCCGATGATGACGCCGATGACGCCGAGCGGCACGGTGAACATGATGATGAACGGGTGGACGAAGTGCTCGAACTGGGAGGCCATGACCATGTAGACGAGCAGGGCAGCCAAGGCGAAGGCGGCGGCCAGGATGACAAAGGCGTCCCGCATGTCTTCGTAGGAGCCGCCGTACTCGACGAAGTAGCCTGGCGGCAGCGTCTTCTCGAAACCGGCCAGCCGGGCCTTGATGTCCTTGACGACGCTGCCGAGGTCGCGGCCGGAGATATTGGCCGTGATCGAGACGCGCCGGGCCTGGTTCTCGCGGTCGATCTTCAGCGGCCCGGTGCCGGTCGAGATGTCGGCCAGCTGCTCGAGGTAGACCGTCCGGCCGGCGGCCGTCCGGAGCGGAATGCTGCGGACCTCGTCCAGGCTGTCGCGGTACCGCTCCTTGAAGCGGAGCCGGACGTCGATCTCGTCGGTGCCCTCGCGGTAGCGCGTGGCGACCTTGCCGAGGGTGGCGGTCTGGACGGTGTTGGCCACCTGATAGACGGACAGGCCGAGCCGGTAGGCCCGCTCGCGGTCGATCTTGATCTGGACCTCGGGCTTGCCCGCGGCCAGCGTATGGGTGACGTCGCGGATGCCCTGGACGTCCGAGATCAGCCGGACTACCTGGTCGGCCTGGTTCTTGAGGGCCGGCAGGTCCGTGCCGAAGAGCTTGATCTCGACCGGGGCCGCCGAGCCGCCGAGCATCATCTGGCTCATGTCGATGGCCTCAAACTTGACCCCGCGAAGGTTCGGCAGCTGCTTCCGGATCCGCTCCAGGAGCTGCAGGTCGGATTCCTTCCGCAGGTCGCGCTTGACCAGCCCGACCCAGAGCAGGCCCTCGTGCGTGCCCTGGTTGGAGAACGTCGAGGCAGCGTCGCTGGCGTCCTGCTCGGCCTGGGAGCCGGTCTGGGCCGAGATCATCGTGATCTCCGGCATCTTGGCCATGATGTTCTCGACCAGGCGGACGACGCGGTCGGTCTCTTCGAGGGCCGTGCCGACCGGCAGGCGGACCTTGAGCAGGATCATGTCCCGGTCCTGGGCCGGGATGAACTCCATCGGCAAGAAGGGGACGATGGCCATCGACAGGGCGAAGGCCCCGAGGGCCCCGAACAGGACCGCCCGCCGGTGGTGGAGGGCCCAATCGAGCCGTTTCCTGTACCAGGCTTTGGCCCTGGCGAACTGCCGCTCCTCGGGCGCCTTGACGATGGCCCGGAGGCTTTTCTTCGACCGGAAGAGCAGCGACGTGGACAGGGGCACGACCGTCAGGGCGACGAAGAGCGAGGCCAGGAGCGAGAAGGCGATGGACAGGCCCAGGGCCTGGGTCAGCTTGCCGGTGATGCCCGAGGCGAAGATCATGGGGAAGAAGACGGCGATCGTCGTCAGGGTCGAGGCGGTGATGGCCATGCCGACTTCGGCCGCGCCGGCGATGGACGCCCGGTCGGCCGGTTCACCCTCCTCGAGATGCCGGTAAACGTTCTCGATTACGACGATGGCATTGTCGACAAGCATGCCGATGCCCAGGGCCAGGCCGCCGAGGGTCAGCAGGTTGAGGGTGTAGCCGGCGGCGTAAAGCGCGATGAACGTGGTGATGATCGACAGGGGGATGGCCAGGCTGATGACGAACGTCGGCCGCCAGTTGCGGAGGAACAGGAAGATGAGCAGGATGGCCAGCAGGCCGCCCTGCCAGGCGTTGGTGACGGTGTTCGAGGTCACCTGCTCGATCATGTCGCCCTGGTCCATGGCCACATGAAAGACAGGGTTGCCGGGGATGGTCCCGACGAGCTTCTTGAGCTCGGCCTTGACGTTCTTGCTGGCGATCTGGGTGTTGGCGCCGGAGCGCTTGCTGACCATGATGTAGACGCCGTTCTGGCCCTGGATGCGGGCCGTGTAGCGGACGTCCCGGAGCGTGTCCTTGACCTCGGCGACGTCGGAGACATAGACGGGCTCGCCCGCCGCGGTCATGCCGATGACGGTCCGGCGGATGTCGCCCAGGTCCTTGTACTCGCCCATGGTGCGGACGAGGACCTCCGTGTAGCGCTCGACGAGGTTCCCGGCCGGCAGGTTGAGGTTCTCGGCCCCCAGGGCCAGACGGAGCTGGTCGAGGGTCAGGCCCCGGCTCTCCAGGGCGGCCCGGTCGACATCGACCAGGATCTCGCGCTCATCCATGGAGAAGACGCGGGCCGAGGCGACCCCGTCGATCCGTTCCAGGCGCGGCGCGATCTCGTCCTCCATGATCGTCTTGAGCCGCATGGGCGGAAGATCGCTGGTGACGCCGTAGAAGATGACCGGGAACTGGCTGAAGCTGAACTTCATGACCAGCGGCTCGCCGGCCTCCTCGGGCAGATACTGCTTGTAAAGGCCGATCTGGTCGCGGATGTCCTGGGCGGCGAAATCGAGGTTGGTGCCCCACTCGAACTCGACGCTGATGACCGAGACGCCCTCCGAGGTTTGCGAGGTGACCTTCTTGACCCGGTTGACCGAGCTGACCATCTGCTCCAGCGGCCGGGTCAGGACGTTCTCGATGTCCTCGGACGAGGCCCCGGAATAGCTCGTGATGACCGAGACGGTAGGGAACTCGAGGTCGGGGAAGAAATCGAGCCCCAGCCGGAAGAAGGAGATGGTGCCCAGGACGACGAGGATCATCGCCATCATGGACGTCGTGACTTTCTTGTTGACCGAGAATTCGGGGAGCTTCATGATCTCACCTCCTCGAGGACCAGGACCGGCGCGCCCTCTTCGAGCCCGTAGTTGCCCTCGACGACCACTGCTTCGCCGCCGGCGAGCCCGGACAGGACCTCGATCATGGTCGTGTCCTGGAGGCCGAGCTTGACGGTCTTGCGCACGGCCTTGCCGCCCTCGACGACGAAGACATAAGAGTTCTCCAGGATGGCCGTCTGGGGCACGACCAGGGCGTTGTCGTGGGACTCGAGCTCGAAGACCAGGTCGCCGAAGGTGCCGGGCCGGAGGGCGGAGTCGGGATTGGGTACGTGGACCTCGACGCCGAACTTCTTGGTCTGCGGGTCGGCGGTCAGGTTGACGACGCGGACGACGCCCCGGAACTCGCGGCCGGGCAGGGCGCCGGCCTTCAGGACGGCCTCCTGGTCCTTGCGGATGCGGCCGATGTCCTCGGAGGTGACGGCCACGGCCAGCTTGATCGTCGAGTAATCCATGAGCGTCAGCACGCCGCCGGCGCCGCCGCCGAAGCCGCCCATCATGGGGTTGATGACGTCGCCGACCTCGGCGTTCTTGGAAGCGACGACGCCGGCGAAGGGGGCCTTCATGAGCGAGACGTCCAGGGCGTGCCGGGCCAGGTTGAGGGCGGCCTGGGCCTGCTCGAGCTGGGCGGCGGCGGCGTCGAAGGCCAGCTGGACCTTCTCCCGCTGCTGCTCGGAGACGGCCTGCTCCCGGATCAGCCGGTCCATGCGCTCCTTGTTCTTGAGGGCGTCGGCGTAGGCCGCCTCGGCCACGGCCACCCCGGCCTCGGCCTGCTTGAGCTGGAGCCGGATGGATTCGGTCTCGAGCTCGGCCAGGAGCCGGCCCCGGGCCACGCGGTCGCCGGCCTCGACGTAGATGCGGGCGATCTTGCCGCCGGTCTCGGGGGTGATGTTGATCTTGTTCAGGGCCTCGAGCGTCCCGGTGTAGGTGATCTTCTCGGTGATCCGCTCGCGGGCGGCCTTGAAGATCTTGACCGGCGCCGCGCCGAAGGCCTGGGCCGCCGGCCCGTCGGCCTTGGCGGCCGTCTTCCTGCAGGCGCCGCCGGTTGCGATCACGGCCGCGGCCAGGGCGGCCAGGGCGAGCTTCTTGGCGATCTGGGGCGTGTTCATGGGTTCCTCCGTTAGTTCGAGCGGTTCTCGGACCGGCTCCGGCCGACGGCCTTTTCGAGCTGGGCCTGCGAGATGACGCAATCGTAGAGCGCCTGGGAATAGTTGGTCCGGGCCTGGCTCAGGGCCACCTGGGCCGTCGAGACGTCCAGGTTGGTGGCCAGTCCTTCGGCGTAGTTCAGCTCCGCGATGCGGACGGCCTCGCGGGCCTGTTCTACGTTCTTCTCCTGGGAGACCAGCGTCTCACTGGCCTGGGTGATGTTCAGGACGGCCTGGCGGACCTCGAAGGCGATCGCGTCCGACATCCCCTTGCGGGTCCATTCGAGCTCGCGGATCGCGGCCTTGGCCTGGCCGGCCTGGGCCCGCGACTGGAAGCCGTCGAAGATCGACATCGACAGGGACAGGTTGATCGAATAGAAGTTCTGCCAGGTACCCCGGTGGAGGTTCATGTTGTCGGCCCAGAGGCTGTAGCTCCCGCCGACGGCCAGCGTCGGCAACTGCGAGCCGCGGGCGATCTTGAGCATCTCCCCGGCCATGCGGCGCTGGTAATCGAGCTGGCGGAGCTCCGGCCGCTGGGCCATGGCCTCCTCGACGATCCCCGCCGTCCCGGGCTCGAGGGCCGGGGCGGCCAGCTCGCCGCGTACCTCGATCGGCGCGTCGAGCCCGAGGCCGAGGACGGTCTTCAGGCCGAGCGCGGCCACGTCGATGCCGTTCCGGGCCCGGATGGCCTGGGGCTTGAGGTTGGCCACCTGGACCTCCGAGCGGAGGAGATCGAACTTCGAGGCCATGCCGACGGCGTGGAGGTTCTTGACGTTCTCCCGGAACTTTTCCGCCAGGGCCAGGGCCTCGTCGGCGACCGAAGAGAATTCCCTGGCCAGCAGATAGCCGTAGAAGGCCCGCTTGGCCTCGAAGACCGTCTCCTGCTCGGACAGGCGGACCGCTTCCTGGCTGGCCCTGAGCCCGTACTGGGCCTGCTTGTACCCGGCCGTGAGGCGCCCGCCGGCGAAAAGGGGCAGCGAGAACGCCAGGGCCATCTGGTAGTCCTTGGTGAAGTCGATGGTGATCCGCTGCGGCGCGCCCCCGGTCAGGGACGGGAACTCCAGGACGAAGAGCTTCTCGTCCAGGGTGTCGGTGCCCTGGGCGCTCAGGGAGGGCAGGAACCCCGACACTGCCTGGCGGACGCCGGCCCGGGCCTGGGCGACCTTTTCCTGGGAGGCCATGTGGAACGGGTTCTGGCGGAGGGCCATGGCCACTGCCTCGTCGAGCGTCAGGACGACCGGGGGCTTGGGCTCCTGGGCGGACAGGACGCCGGGCCCGAGGATGGCGAGCGCCAGGGCGAACAGCGCGACGGCGGATCTTCTCATGTCATATCTCCTTCCCGGCATGTTCGGGGTTCTGGATGCCCTCGAGGATGAATTGGGCCAGGGTGTCCGCTGTATCGGCCGAAACCTGGCCGCCCCCTCCCCAGAACCGGAAGTGGGCGAAGCCCTCCACGACGGCCTGGATGTAGGCGGAAGCCCGTCCGGGGTCCAGGGTCCGGAACTCCCCCGAGGCGACGCCCTGTTCGAAGATGCGGGCGCCCTTGGCCGCGATGCGCTCCATCTTTCCCTGGAGAACGGCGATCCGCTTCCTGTCGGCGGACGGCATGGAGCCGGGCTTTCCGCCGGCCTCGACGTAGACGCGCATGAGCTTCAGCATGGCCCTGTCCATCCACATGATCTCGGTCAGATACCTTTTATCTTCCTGTTCCTGGATGATCAGCCGGACGGCCAGCCGGAGCTTCTCGACGGCGGTCCCGGGGCCGGCCAGGACCTCGTCCAGCCGGCCGCCCATGTCGTCGAAATAATGCGCGACGATCTCGAAGAGCAGGTTCCCCTTGCCGGCGATGTATTTATAGACCGTGGCCTTGGAGAGCTGGGCCTCCCTGGCGACGTCGTCCATCGTCAGGGCGCCGTAGCCCTTGCGGCCGATGACCCGCTCCGCGGCGTGGAGGATCACCTCCCGGTAGCCCTCGCGCCGGCGGGCCTCGCGCGAGCGGCGGACGTCATTGTCTCTCATGGATTTGAACCTTCCGGTTTATTAGCTGAACTCCTGAGTTCAATTATTGAACGAATAAGTTCAAACAAGATACGCTCCCGGCCGCCGTTTGTCAAGCGCGGGGACCCGCGGTAGAATAAGGCTGTCTTTTCATTATACGGGAAGGGATGGAAAAAGGCTTCCTGGAACGTCCTGTCGTGGTCCTGGCCGCGGCCTGGCTCCTGGCCGGCCTGGCGGCTGGACCGGTCCCTGCGTCCCTGCCCTCCGCGGGCGGCCCGGCCGCCCGCGCGGAGTCGTGGGAGGTCCGCCTGGACATCTCGGCCGAGGGCGGGTACTCCGTCCGGGGCGGCGGCGGGGCCCCCGTCGCGGGCGAATACGCCTGCCGGGCCCGCTGGGAAGGCCGGCTGGAGCAGGACGGCGATGACTTCCTGCTCGTGCACCTCAAGACCGAGATCCTCGATTGGCGGCTCCGCGAGCGCTCCGGTCCGGCCGGACGCGAGGACATCATCGAGGCCCCGGCCGGGGTCCGCCCGGAGCTGCGCATGTGCTACGTCCTGCGGGACGGCGGGGAGGCCGAGTTCGTCTTCGAGCTCGGGGGCGTCACCATCCCTCTGCACGCGTCGCCGCTGAACATCCCCCTGGATCTGCCCCGCGCCTCGGGCCAGTCGCCCGGCGAGCCGGGACAGCGCTACGGGGATTTCGTCTGCCGCGGCTCGAGCCGGGTCGCCATCCCCGAGACCGATCTGCGGGGCCGGTCCCGGCGCCATTTTTCCTGGGACTGGCGGCGGGAGAGACGGCCCCTCAAGGGCGGCGTCGAATTCGCCGTGACTCAAAGCCACGCGGTCAAGGTCGTCGTGGCCGTGGTCGCCCGCTGACCGCGGCCGTCAGGCCCGCGGGTGGAAGTTGTCGTAAACCCGGCGCAGCCGCTCGCGGCTGACGTGGGTGTAGATCTGGGTCGTCGTGATCTGGCTGTGGCCGAGCATGAGCTGGACCGAGCGCAGGTCCGCCCCGCGCTCGAGCATGTGCGTGGCGAAGGAATGACGGAGCACGTGGGGGCTGATCTTCGAGGCCAGTCCGGCCCGGCCGGCGTGCGCGCGGAGCATCTTCCAGATCCCCTGCCGCGTGAACGGCCGGCCGCGGCGGGACAGGAACAGCTCCTCGCGCTTGTCCGGATCGTCGAGCGGCCGGAGCCCGGCCAGATAGCGCTTGACCGCCTCGCAGGCCGAGCGGCCGAGCGGCACGATCCTCTCCTTGCCGCCCTTGCCCCGGCAGACGAGGAAGCCGTCCTCGAGGTTGACCTCGGCCCGCTTGAGCCCGGCCAGCTCCGAGACCCGGAGCCCTGAGCCGTAGAGGACCTCGAGCATGGCCCGGTCCCTGACGCCGCGGGGCTTCGACTCGTCCGGGGCCTTGAGGAGATCTTCGGTCTCGCCGACCGTCAGGAACTTGGGCAGGGCCAGCCAGGTCGAGGGCGTGGCCAGCCGGGCCGTGGGGTCCTGCTTGACGAAGCCGCTGAGGACGCAGAAGCGGAAGAACGACCGGAGGGCCGAGATCAGGCGGGCCCTGGACCTGGCGGACAGGCCGGCCCGGCTCTCCCCCTGGACGAAAGCGACCAGGGTCTCCTCGGAGACGCGCGCCAGGGCGACGCGGCGGGACTCGAGAAAATCCACGAGCTTCCGGACATCCCGGGCGTACGATTGGATGGTATTGGCCGACAGGCCTTTCTCGACGGCCAGGTATTCGAGGAACAGGCGCAGGGCGGCCCCGGGCTTGGCGGGGGGGTTCATGTCAGGACGGGATTGGAGTCGCGCTCCTGGCCGACCGTCGTCCAGGGACCGTGCCCGGGCAGGATGACGGTCTCCTCGGGCAGCGTGAGGATGCGCTCCCGGATCGACCGCTCGAGGTCCTTCCAGGAGCCGCCGGGAAGGTCGGTCCGGCCGACGCCGCCGCAGAAGATCGTGTCGCCGGAGAAGAGGTAGCCGCCGTGAACGAAGCCGATGCTGCCCGGCGTGTGGCCCGGGACGTGGATGACCCGGAGCGAGGTCTGGCCGAAAGCGACCTCGTCTCCGTCGGCCAGAAGGCGGTCCGGGGCGGGCGAGTTCCGGGCCCCGAGCAGCAGGCTGAGCTCGATGTAATCGGAAACCTGGAGCATGCCGGTGTCGGCGGCGTGCATGGCCAGAGGGGCGCCGTAGTGCTTGACGATCTCGCTGTTGGCGCCGATGTGATCGACGTGGCCGTGGGTGTTGAGGACGATGACCGGCTTGAGCTCGAGGTCGGCGATGGCCGCCTCGATCTTCTCGGGATCGGCCCCGGGATCGATCACGGCGCAGTCGCGGGTCTTATCGCAATAAACGAGGTAGCAGTTGGTCTCGAGCGCCCCGACCACCACCAACTCGTACTTCACGGCCGACTCCCGGTCCATATTAATGCGAACCGCGCCCGCGAGTCAACCCGGCGGGAAAGGGGGGCCTTTCTGATATAATCGGGGCGTGGACGTGCTGATCACGGCGGAAGCGAAGAGGGAGATCGAGGCGCTCGCGGCTTTCCGGCCGAGGGCGGGCGCGTGGGGCGTCCTGGTCGGCCACCGGCGGGGGCCGCTGGTCATCGTCGAGAAGATCGCCGCCGGCGGCGGCCCGGAGACGGCGCCCGACGCCGGGGCGCTCGCGGCATTCGACGGGATCTGGCCCGGCCGGATCGTCGGGCTCGCGGCCGTGCGTCCGGGCGCCGCGTTCAGGCGGGCCGTGCTGGGCCCGGCCTGGTACGGCAAGGCCGTCCTGGTCCTGGAGGGCCGGAGCCGGACGCCGGCCCTTAGCCCGCGCGTCGTCGAGTTCGAGCGGAGGTTTTTCCTCGGCCCGGCCCGCCTGGCGCCGGCCGGGAAGGAGAAGACCCATGAGTGAGCCCCTGACCCCCGAGGAGGAGCGGACCTGCCTGAAGCTGGCCCGGCAGGCGCTCGAGCATTACTTCGAGACGGGAAGCGACCTCCGCTCGCCCGTCAGATCCGGGGTCCTCAAAGAGAAGAGGGGGGCCTTCGTCACCCTGACCGTTAACGGCGAGCTGCGCGGCTGCATCGGCTATCCCCTGCCGGTGAAGCCGCTCGACGAGACCATCATCGAGATGGCCGTCGCGGCGGCCACCCAGGACACGCGGTTCGATCCGCTGGCGCCAGCCGAATTGGAGAGGCTGAAGATCGAGATCTCCGTCCTGGGCCTGCCCGAGCCCGCCGATCCCGGCCGGGTCGAGGTCGGCCGGCACGGGATCATCGTCTCCAAGGGCTACCACAGGGGCCTGCTCCTGCCCCAGGTCCCGGGCGAGTACGGCTGGGACCGGGAGACGTTCCTGAGCCACGGCTGTCTCAAGGCCGGGCTGCCCCCCGACGAATGGAGGAAGGGGGCGGCGATCGAGGTCTTCACCGCCCAGGTTTTTTCGGAATAGCGGCCGGCGACCTGCCCGCGGCCTGCTCCTATTTCTTCTTCAGCTTGTCGAGTTCCGCCTGCGCCTCGCCCTTCAGGAAATCGTCCTTGGAGGTCGTCTTGGGCAGCTCGATGGCCTTCTCGAAGCACTGCCTGGCTTCGTCGGTCCTCTTGAGCTCGAGGAGTGTCAGGCCGAGCTCGTAGTAATGGTTGACGTAGCCGGGCTGGAGCTCGATGGCCTTGCGCAGCCACTTCTCCGATTCCGCGAACGATCCCTTCGGGATCGAGCCGTAGATGATGCTGCCGAAGAAGCGCTTGGCCCCGCTGATCTCGGCGATCCTCCTGTGCCAGCGTCCCAGGGCATGATAGGCGAGGTGGTTCGACGGATCGATCTCGATGGCCTTGTCGATCTCGGCCCGGACCTCCTTCGAGGCCGCGATCTGTTCCTTGTTGCCGAGCATCAGGAGCCGCTTGCCGTTGGCCGCGGCCAGCTGGAAATGGCCCCAGGCGTCCTTCGGGTCGGCGGCCACGGCCTTCCGGGCCAGGGCGGTGGCGTCGGCATAGAGCTTGGACTGCCGGGCCTTGATGTCCTTGTCCGTGCCCGGGATGACGTCGGCGATGTCGACCATGGCCCGCGAGGCTTTCCACAGGGCCTGGTAATTCGCGGGCTCCAGGGCCAGCGCCGCCTGATAGTGCTCGAGGGCCTTGGCATCGTCGAACACGGCATAGGCCGCGTCGCCCTCGCGGATGTGGTCGGCGGCGGTCTGGGCCAGGGCCGGGACGGCCAGAAGGGCCGCGGCGGCAAGAACGAACAGGATCTTCTTCATTTTTCCCTCCGTGCCCTCTACCTTCTATTGATTTCTGGGGAAATGTCAAGCGGCGGGGCACCGGGGCCTGGCCGCGGCCGGCGCCGGCGCTCGAGGGCCAGGCCGGCCAGGAAGCCCGCCGCGCCCAGGGCGACGCCCAGGGGGAGCGACCGCGGCCAGGCGGGCAGAGGGATGATCCGCAGGCCCGAGTCGGCCAGGAACGACAGGACCGCGTAGCCGCCTCCCAGGGTCAGGCCCAGGAGGCCGGCCAGGGGGGCCCGTCTCTTGAGGAACAGGGCCGCCAGCCCGGGGACAAGCAGGCCTTCGGCCATGATCGTCGAGGCCAGGCCCAGGGTCCGCAGGATATCGTTCAGGCGGGCGGCGATGATCAGGGCGGCCAGGGCCAGGATCGCCGTGGCCGATCGGGCCAGGGCGAGCGGCCGTCGGCCTTCGGCCAGGGGCCCCGTTCCCGCTCCGGCCCCCCGGCCCAGGAGGTCCTTGGTCAGGGTGAAGGCGCCGGCGTTGAGGGCTGCGTCCAGGGTCGAGAAGATGGCCGCGAGGACGGTCACGAAGACGAGGCCGCCCATGAAGGTCCCCGATCCGGCCGAGACGAAGCGGGTGATGAGGGGGACGCCGGAACCGCCGTCCGGCGCGAGCGGCAGGAAAAGCATCCCGGCGGCCACGATGCCGGCATAGAAGAACCCGAGGAGGACGGCCGCTCCGGCCGTGCCCGCCCGCGAGGCGGCGTCGCTTCGAGCGGCCTGCATCCTCTGCCAGGCGATGGGCGAAATGGTCCAGGCCAGAAGAAATGACAGGGCGATCAGGGCGTTGCGCCCGCCGTCCGCGACAGGATCGAAATAGGCCGTCTTCCCGGCCGCGGCGGCCGCGGCCCGGACCGCGGCCCACGACGTCTTCGAAGCCAGGGAGGCGATCATGGCCGCGATGCCGGCGACGAGCAGTGCGAACTGGAGGACGTGAGTCCTGGCCACCGCGCCGAGGCCTCCGGACACGGAATAGGCCATGACGATCCCGGCTGCGACGAGCAGGCTCGGGAAGGGTCCGAGGCCCAGGAACGCCCCCAGGAAAGGGCCGGCGGCGACCATCTGGGAGGCCGCCAGGACGGTCATGTACCAGACGATGAGGATGGAGGTCAGGATCCCGGCCGTCCGGCCGTAGCGGCCGCGCATGAGCTCGGCCGGCGTCAGCCCGGAAACCGCCCGTATGGGCCGGGTCAGGGCCGTCAGGACAAGGAGCGTGGCCACGGCCGGCAGGCCGATGATCCAGATCGCCCTCGCGCCGTCGCGGCAGGCCTCGTCGACGGAAACCAGGAGCGAGGCGGCGCCGATCCAGGAGGCGCAGAGCGAGAAGGCGACCCGGGAGCCGTCCAGGCGCCGCGAGGCCAGGAAGAATGATTCCAGGGTCCCCGGACGGCGGCGGAGCCCCAGCCCGGCCAGCCAGAGCACGGCGACATAGGCGGCGACTGCCGCCAGGAACCCCGTTTTCATGCGCCGGGAGTATACACCATCCCGGGGGACGCGTCCTCTCACCTGCCCCCGGCGCATTTTCCCGGCCCATGCCCTTCCAGGGACGGTCCTGGACCTGTTATAATGACCGGCATGATGCGCTTGGCGGCCGCTCTGACGGGCTTGGCCCTCATGGCCGGCGTCCCGGGTCCTTCCGCCGCGGCCTCCTCCGCCTCCGCCGCCGCCCCGGCCGTGACCGCCGAGCAGGCGGTGGCCAACCTGCAGCGGGCCCTCGCGGCCGTCACCACGCTTCAGGCCCGGTTCGAGCAGCTCCACTACTCCATGACCGTCTCGGAGCCCTTGCGCGAGAAAGGCGAGATCTTCCTCCAGAAGCCCGGCCGCATGCGCTGGGCCTATAAGGACCCCCAGGACAAGGTCTTCCTCTACAAAGAGGGGGTCGTCGAGATGTACCTGCCCGAAGACAAGCAGCTCACCCGCAGCCCGGTCTCCAAGGAGGCTTTGGAGTCGGACATCTTCGGCATCTTCCTGGGGACGGTCGGGCTCCGCGACGCCTACACCGTCGAGGACAGCCTTTTCCCGACCAGCGCCGTCCGCGTCCGCCAGGTCAGGCTGACCCCCAGGACGGAGGGCGAATTCTCCCATATCCTGCTCGAGATCGACGAGTCGACCTGGCTCCTGCGCCGGGCCATCTTCCTCGAGTGGGCCGGGAACAAGCGCGAGTTCATCTTCAGCCAGGTCCGGACCGGGCTCCGCATCCCGGCCAGGACCTTCATCCTCAGGGTCCCCCCCGGCACCGAGATCATCGACGACACGGGGAGCGCCAAACATTAGGGGCGAAAAACCTTTCGGCCGGGAATCCGTATGAACAACCGAGGGCAGGACGCTCTCTCGATGACAGAAGACCGCCAGCTTGTGTCCCGGGCCCTCAGAGGAGACCGCAGGGCATATGAGATGATCGTCCGAAAGTACGAGCAGCCCCTCACGAGCTACATCCACCGGATGACCGGGGAGCGCGAGGCGGCTCTCGATTTCGCGCAGGAAGTCTTCCTCAAGGCCTACTGCTCGCTGGCCTCCTACCGTCCCGCCTACAAGTTCTCGACCTGGCTGTTCAAGATCGCCTCGAACCACCTCATCGACCACTGGCGGAAGAAGAGGGTCGCCACCGTCTCGATCGACCAGCCGATCGACGGCGACGACGACAGCCCGACGCCCCAGATCGCGGATCCCGGGCCGTCGGTAGCCCGCAGGTTCGAGCTGGCCGAGATCCGGGAGAAGATCGAGCGGGCCCTCGAGTCTGTGCCGGAGGCGCTCCGGGAGCTGTTCATCCTCCGCCATATCAACGAGTTCTCCTACGAGGAGATCGCCGACATCAAGGGGCTGCCCGTCGGCACGGTCAAGAACCGCGTCTTCCAGGCCAAGGAGCTGCTGCGAAAACGAATGGAGGGATCGTGACGGACCACATCCGCCCCGAAGACCTCTACCTTTATCTCGAGGGCGAGCTGGGCGCCTTCGAAGCCGAGCACCTCGAGGAGCATCTCGAGGAATGTCCGGCCTGCCGCGAGGCCCTGGCCGGGCGCCGCGCCCTCCACGAGGCCTTCACCAGCCTGCCGCCGTTCGATGTGCCGTCCGGCTTCGCCGCCTCGGTCATGGACAGCCTGCCCGAGCCGGAGGTCCGGAAGGCCGCCTGGCTCGCGCCCTTGATCGCCGGCGCGGCCGCCCTGGGCATCGGCCTGGCCGGCTTCTACGCCTTCACCGGCACGGGCCTGGTCGACCTGCTCGTCGCCTTCAACCGCTTCTGGAGCGCGATCCTCGGCCAGGTCCTGCCCCTGGCCGTCAAGACGTTCAAGCTCGGCGGCGTTCTGGCGAGGGTGGTCGGCGACCTGCTGAGCATGGGCCTGCAGGGGCTGGCGACCTTCAGCCGCGTCCTGGGCCCGGCGGGCACGATCATCGTGCTCGGCCTGGTCCTCCTCGTCATATCGTTCCTCGTCCTCCTGGGGGCGAGGCGAGTCCCCGGCCAGGGAGAAGAAGAATGAAAAAGGTCCTCGCTGCGGCCCTGCTGGGCCTGCTTGTTCTAGCCCCGCTGGCGGCGCCGGCGGCGGCCCGGGCCGAGATCAGCTCCCGGAAAGAGATCCGCGTCGCGCCCGGCGAGACGCAGGAAGAGATCGTCAGCTTCGGCGGCCACGTCCTCATCGAGGGCAAGGTCAAGGGCGATGTCGTCGTCTTCGGCGGCTCGATCACCATCAGCGGCGAGGTCGGCCAGTCGGTCGTCGGCGTCGGTTCGCGCATCCAGGTCAAGTCCACGGCCTCGGTGGCCAAGGACCTGGCCGCCCTCGGCGGGACGCTGGAAAAGGAGCCCGGCTGCGCCATCGGCGGCGATACCATCTATTTCCAGACCCGCGAGATCGGCGACCGGCTGTTCCGGGAAGGCCACGTGTTCGACGGCGTCTTCTCGCTCTCGATCATCCCGATCATCGTCGCGGCCAAGCTGGTCATGATCGTCCTCTGGCTCATCATCGCCCTGATGGGCGCCGGCCTGCTGCCCCGGCAGATCGCCTACGCCGGCGGCGAGATCCGGAAGCGCTTCTGGCCCGACCTGGGGATCGGCCTGCTGGCCATCATCGTCTTCCTGATGGTCATGTTCTTCGCCGGCATGCTCTGCTTCATCCTCGTCGGCATCCCCATCGCCATGGCCCTAGGCGTGGGCGGCTTCATCATCTGGGTCTTCGGCCGCCTGGCCGTCCTCTACTTCCTCGGCGAGAGCGCCCTGCGGGGCTTCCGCTCGACGAATATCACCGCCATGAGCGCGGTCCTGATGGGGCTGCTGGTCTTCAGCCTGGCCGGGTTCGTGCCCGTCCTCGGCCTCCTGTTCACCCTGGCGATGAACGCCGTCGGCTGGGGCGTCGCCCTGCGGACGAAGTTCGGCACGCGGGAGAACTGGTTCGTGAAGAAGCCGGCCTGACACGGAGCTGATTCCCGGGAGCGGAGGGCCGGATACGCGGCGGAGTCGCTCGGAGCCGTGCCGCCGGGAAACATCCCGATAAAGCCCGATCCGCAAAGGGGACACGTGCCGTCGGCACTTGTCCCCGGGATCGAGCTCAGCCTTCCAGGATTTCCCTTTCTTTCGCCTTGGCCAGCTCCTCGGCCTTGACGATCATCTCGTCCAGTAGCTTCTGGAGCTGCTCGAGACCGGAGAACTTATCGTCCTCGGTGATCTCCTTCTCCTTCTCCAGCTCCTCGATGAACTCCTTGGACTCGCGGCGCATGTTGCGCAGGGCCGTCTTCTCGTCCTCGAGCATCTTGCCGATCTTCTTGGCCATCTCCCGGCGCCGCTCCTCGTCGAGGGGCGGGATGGGGACGCGCAGGAGCTTGCCGTCGTTGAGGGGGTTGAGGCCGAGGTCGGCCCCGCGGATGGCCTTGTCGACCGGCTCGAGCATGGACGGGTCGTAGGGCTGGACGACGATGAGTGTCGGCTCCGGCACCTTGATGGTGGCCACCTGGTTGACCGGCGTGGCCGCGCCGTAGTAGCTGACCTTGATGTCCTCGAAAATGCTGATGTTGGCCCGGCCGGTCCGGAGCATGCCAATCTCCTTGCGGAAATGCTCGGCCGAGGCCTTCATCTTCTTGGCCGTATCGTTGAGCGCGTCTTTGACCATGGCGATCCTCTCGGAGTCAGGTATTAGGAGCCGTCGCCGCGGGGCGGCCCCGCCGGCGACCGAAGCGATGATAGAATACGCGCTCCGGCCTGTCAAGGAAGAGCGTGCACGTCAGGAAGGGGCCTGGTTCCTTCTTCTCCCTCAATAGACGCGGGTGCCGATGGCCTCGCCCAGCACCGCCCGCATGATGTTGCCGCCCTTGCCCAGGGCGAAGACGAGGATGGGCATGCCGTTGTCGCTGCAGAGCGAGATGGCCGTGGCGTCCATGACCCTGAGGTTCTTCTTCAGGACGTCGATGTAGCGGATGGCCTTGAACTTCTTGGCCGTCTTGTCGGTCACCGGGTCGGACGAATAGACCCCGTCCACCTTGGTGGCCTTGAAGATGATGTCGGCCCCGATCTCGAGGGCCCGCTGGGCGGCGGCCGTGTCGGTCGTGAAGAAGGGGCAGCCGATGCCGGCCGAGAAGATGATGATCCGGCCCTTCTCCATGTGGCGGATGACCCGCCGGCGGATGAACGGTTCGGCCACGGACTTGATCTCGATCGCCGAGACGTGGCGGGTGTCGGCCCCGGCCTTGTCCAGCGCCGCCTGCAGGGCGACGCCGTTGATGACCGTGGCCAGCATGCCCATCTGGTCGGCCGAGCCCTGGTCGATGCCCTCCTTGACCCCCTTGGCCCCGCGGAACAGGTTGCCGCCGCCGATCATGACCGCCATGTCGACCCCGAGGTCGTGGACTTCCTTGATCTCCCGGGCGACGGCCAGGGCCCGGTCGAAATCGATCCCGGTGGCGATGTCGCCGAGGAACGATTCGCCGGACAGCTTGAGCAGGACGCGCTTGTAGGCGGGTTGGGGTGCGGGCATTGTTCAGGCTCCGGCCGGAATTCTACACCGGTCGGGCCCGGACTTCAATCCTGGCCGATCTCGAAGCGCGCGAACCGTCCGACCTTGATGTTCTCGCCCATCTTGGCGACGAGCTGGGTGATCAGGTCGCGGACCTTGAGCTTGTCCTCGCGGATGTAGGGCTGGTCGAGGAGGCAGACCTCCTCGAAGAACTTCCCCAGCTTGCCCTCGACGATCTTCTCCATGATCTGGGGCGGCTTCTTCATGTCGCCGAGTTGGGCCAGGATGATCTCCTTCTCCTTGGCCACGATGTCGGCGGGGACGTCGGCCGGGGCGATCCACTTCGGCTTGGAGGCCGCGATCTGCAGGCCCAGCTCCTTGACCAGCTCCTGGAACTCGCAGTTCCGGGCCACGAAATCGGATTCGCAGTTGACCTCGACCAGGACGCCGATGCGGCCGTTCATGTGGATGTAGGACCCGACCAGGCCTTCCTTGGCCGCGCGGCTGGACTTGGCCTCGGCCCGGGCGTAGCCCTTCTTGCGCAGGATCTCGACGGCCTTGTCCATGTCGCAATCGCACTCGGCCAGGGCAGCCTTGCACTCCATCATGCCGATGCCGGTCCGCTCGCGCAGTTCTTTGACCTTTTCCGCTGTGATTTCCATGATCAGCTTCTCTCTTCCGTCCGCTCAGCGTTCCCCGGGGGTGCCGTCCCCGGACGTCTCGCCGCCGTCCCCGGACGCGGGCATGGCGGCGGCGGCGGCCTCTTCGGCCGCCTTCTCCTCGAGGAGCTCCTTGCTGATGCGGTTCTTCTTGCCTTCGATGATCGATTCGGCGGCCTTCGAGGCGAACAGCTCGATGGCCCGCACGGCGTCGTCGTTGCCGGGGATGGGATAGTCGATGGTCTCGGGGTCGCCGTTCGTGTCGACGACGGCCACGATGGGGATGCGCATCTTCCGCGCCTCCTCGATGGCGATCGTCTCCTTCGACGAGTCGATGATGAAGATGACCCCGGGCAGCCCGCCCATGGTCTTCAGCCCGCCCAGGTTCTTCTGGAGCTTGCGGTAGACCTTCTCGAGCTTGGACTGCTCCTTCTTGGACAGGATCTCCCAGCGGCCGTCCTCCTTCATCTCCTCGAGCTCTTTGAGCTTGTCGACGCTCGTCCGGACGACGCCGAAGTTGGTCAGGAGGCCGCCCAGCCAGCGCTGGTTGACGTAGGCCGACTCGCACTTGGAGGCGTAATCCCGGACGATGTCCTGGGCCTGCTTCTTGGTGCCGACGAAGAGGATCATCTTGCCCTCCTCGGCGACGCCGCGGAGGAAGTTCAGGGCTTCCTTGAAGTTCTTGATCGTCTTCTGCAGGTCGACGATGTAGATGCCGTTCCTCTGGCCGAAGATGTATTCCTTCATCTTCGGGTTCCAGCGCTTGGTCTGGTGCCCGAAGTGGACGCCCGCTTCCAACAGTTCTTTCATAGTGACGGAAACCAAGATGAGCCTCCTCTTTAGCGCTTGTGATACTGAGGAGCCTTGCGGGCGCCCAGCAATCCGTATTTCTTCCGCTCTTTGACCCGCGCGTCGCGCGTCAGCAGGCTGGCCGCCTTGAGCACGGGCTTGAGTTCCCGGTTGAACTCGACCAGGGCCCGGGCGATGCCGAGCCGGATGGCCTCGGCCTGGGCCTTGGCGCCGCCGCCGCTGATCCGGAGGAACATGTCGAACTTGTCCTCGGTCTCGGTCAGCTGGAGCGGCTGGCGAATGATGGTCTTATAGGCGTCGAGCCGGAAATAATCAGCGTAGGGCCGCGGCCTCTTGTTGACGAACAGCGTGATGTCGCCCTTGCCCGAGCGCAGGAAGACGCGGGCGATGGCCGATTTCCTCTTCCCCGTTCCGTAGTACTGGATCAGACTCAAAGGGGCCTCCTAAAACTTGTATTCCTGGGGGTTCTGGGCTTCGTGGGGGTGGGAAGGTCCGCGATAGACCTTGAGCTTCTTGTACAGGGCCCGGCCGAGCTTTCCCTTGGGAACCATGCCCCAGACGGCCTTCTTGATGACCTCCTCCGGCTTCCGGGCCAGGAGGTCCTTGAGGGTCTCCTCCTTGATGCCGCCCGGATAGAGGGAGTGGGTGTAGTACTTCTTCTGGTCGAGCTTGCGCCCGGTGACCTTGATCTTCTCGGCGTTGATGACCACGACGAAGTCCCCGGTGTCCAGGTGGCTGGTGAACTGGGGCTTCTTCTTGCCGCGGATCAGGTCGGCCACCTCGGTCGCCAGCCGGCCGAGGATCCGGCCGTCGGCGTCGATGAGCCACCACTTCTGTTCGATCTCATTCGATTTTGGAATATACGTCCTCATGAGCTTCTAACCTTAAACAAGAGATAGAAAGACGCCCTAAAATACTAAAAAATCTGGAAAAAGTCAACTTTCTTGCCAAGACGCCCGGCCGAACCTCTTCCCCAGGGCCAGCCGGGCCAGGGCGATGCCGGCCAGGAAGCCCCCGACGTGGGCGAACCAGGCCACGCCGCCGCCCATGCCCACGTTGAGGACCTGGAGCAGGAACCAGAGCCCGAGGATGACCGCGGCCGGGACCGGCACGACGTCGATGTAGAAGATGAGGAAGACGAAGGTCCTGATCCGGGCCCGGGGGAAGATCACGGCGTAGGCCCCCAGGACGCCGGCGATGGCCCCGGAGGCGCCGATCATGGGCACATGCGAGCCCGCCTGGAAAAGGACCTGGGTCAGGCCGGCGGCCAGGCCGCAGGCGAGATAGAACAGGAGAAAGCGGACGTGGCCCAGCCGGTCCTCGACGTTGTCGCCGAAGATCCAGAGGTAGAGCATGTTGCCGAGGAGGTGGAACAGGCCGCCGTGGAGGAACATGCTCGTCAGCAGGGTCAGGAGCGGCGGGACCGGGGCGGGCTCGGCGAGCGAGCGGAAGTGGATGACGTCGTAGGGCACGGCGCCGAAGCGCCCCGACGCGGCTTCCAGGCCGTCCGGGGAGGCGGCGCAGAAGATGAGGATGGCCGTGTTCAGCGCGATCAGGGCGACCGTGACGACTGGGAAGCGCGAGGTCCGGTTCTCGTCGCTGATCGGGATGAACATGGCCTAGATAAAAAAAGCGCTCCCCCCGTCTCCGGGCGGAGCGCTTTCCAACGTTTTCTGGGTCAGGATCGGAGCTACTTCTTCAGCTCTTCCTCGAGCTTCTTGCGCTCGGCGGCCCGCTTGCGGAGCTCCTGGAACTTCTCGAGGTAGCGGTCGCCCTCGGCGTTGTAGCGGGCTTCCTTCTCGGGCTCGAGCTTGGCCAGAACGGACTTGTACAGGGGGCCCATCCAGGCGTACGGCTCGGGGTAGTTGGCGTCGAGCTCGATGGCCTTGTTGATGGACGTGAGCGCGGCCTGGCCCATTTTCAGCCTTTCCGCGGTGCTCAGGAACTGGAAGCGATAGGCCCGCGACCACTGGTTGACGCCCAGGGCCAGCCAGGCTTCGGCGGATTCGGGCTGGAGGGAGATCCTCTTCTGCCAGAATTCGGCCGCCTTTTCGTAGGACTTCAGCATCTCCTCGGGCGTGCCGGCGGATTCCTGATAGTACTGGGCCATGTAGGCGTAGCCCTGCGGATTTTCCGGATCGGTCTCGATGCGCCGCAGGTACATGGACTCGGCCTTCTTGGCGACGGCCTTGTTGTCGGCGGAATAGCGCTTGTAGAACTCGGCCACGACGTAGTAGTTGCTCATGTTCTCGGGCTGGAGCTCGATGATGCGGAGATAGAGCTTCTCGGCCTCGGGGAACTTCTTGAGCTTGTCGTACATATCGCCCAGGGAGTAGATGATGTCTTTGTTGTTGGGCTCGATCTCGAGGGCCTTGGTGAGGGCGCCCAGTGTCTTCTTCTCGAGCTCCTTATTGAGCGGCGTGTCGACGCCGGGCTTGTAGAGCTGCTTGTAGCTCTCGCCGAGGAAGCGGTAGGCCTGGGTCAGGCTGGGGTTGTACTTGAGCGTCGCTTCGTACTCGGTGATGGCCTTGCGGTACTGGTTCTCCCGGAAGAAGCTGTTGGCCTTGCTGAAATGGTAATTGGCGGCAAGCTTGCTGTAAGAGATGTTCTGGCAGGCCGTGGACGCGACGATGAGCGCCACCGCGGCTGCGACGAACATGATTCGCTGGGTCGTCCTGCGAGACATCGTGACCTCCTTAAAATCAAACGCGAGTCACAGAGAGAGACAAGAACCTATTTATAAACGATGCCTCCCTTAAAGTCAAGGAAAAAGCCCCGCTTGGGGCCGGCTCAGCTGGTCCTGACGATGAGCCGGATGGGGGTGCCGGCCAGGCCGAAATCCCGGCGCAGGGCGTCCAGGAAGTACTTCTCATAGGCGGGCGACAGGGGGCCCCGGGAGCCCAGGAAGAGGATGAAAGCCGGGGGCAGGATCCCCTTCTGGGTCATGTAACGGAGCTTGGCCCGGGCCCCGTTCTTCAGGCGGGGCGGCTGGGCTTCCGTCGTCCGGGCCAGGAATTCGTTCAGCCGGGAGGTCTCGATCCGGGTCGTGGCGGCCTGGTAGACCTGCTCGGCCGTGTCGAGGATCTTGACGATGCGCTGGCCGGTCCTGGCGGAAACGAAGATGAGGGGGGCGTAGGCGACGAAGCCGAGCTTGCGGAAGACCCGCTCGCGGACCCCTTCCGGCTCGACGGCGTCCTTGTCGACCAGGTCCCACTTGTTGAGGACGATGACCAGCGGCCGGCCCGATTCGAGGGCCAGCTGGGCGATCCGGGCGTCCTGGCGGGTCGGGAACTCCTGGACGTCGAGGACCAGGCAGACGACGTCGGCCTGGCGGATGTTGGCCTTGGCCCGGATGATGCCGGCCTTCTCCCGGCCGTCCTCGGCGGCGGCCATCCGGCGGATCCCGGCCGTGTCGACCAGGCAGAACGGCTTCCCGTCGCGGACGAGCAGCGTATCCGTGCTGTCCCGGGTCGTGCCGGGGATCTCGCTGACGATCAGGCGCTCCGCGCCGGCCAGGCGGTTGACCAGGGACGACTTGCCGACGTTGGTCCGGCCGACGATGGCGATGCGCAGGGGCTCCGCGGCCGGGGCCTCGTCGGCGGCCGGCCCGCCGGCGGGCAGGGCGGCCGCGATGGCCTCCTCGAGCGTGGCGATGTTGACCTTGTGCTCGGCCGAGACGAAGAAAACGTTCTTTTCCCCCAGCCGGTAGAATTCGGCCGTCATCGATTCCTCCTGGGCGGGGGAATCGAACTTGTTGACGACGAGCAGGACCGGCCGGCCGAGCCGCTTGATCCGGAGGTAGAGGTCCTCCTCGGCCGGGGCGACGTCGCGCTTTCCGTCGAGGACGAACAGGACGAGGTCGGCCTCGGCGGCCTCGGCCAGGGCCCGCTCCCGGACCTTCTCGCTCAGCGGCTCGTCGGCTACGCCGAACAGCCCGCCCGTGTCGACCAGGGTCAGGCGCCGGTCGTCGATCGCGCCCGCGGCCGCCAGGCTGTCCCGGGTCATGCCCGGGTCGGAGTGGACGAGGGCCTTGCGCCGTCCCAGGAGGCGGTTGAAAAGGGTGGACTTGCCGACGTTGGGGAAGCCGACGATGACCACGCGGGGGAGCTTCGTCACGGTCCGCCCCGGTTATCTCGCGACCAGGGAATAGTCCGGGAAGAAGGCCCGCGTCAGGTCGACGTGGCCGCCCAGGGTCTCCCGTTCCGCCCCTTCGACGAGGACGACGACCTTCTTGACCGGCTTGAAGTTGTAGACGAGCGTGTTGACGACGGCATAGACCGCGGCCAGCTCGGAGGTCGAGCCGTAGGACCAGCTCTCGGCGACGTCGCGGCTGAGATCGACCGTGGCCACGCCGTCCTTGGCGATGAAGACCTGGCGGACCCGGGTCTGGGGCGGCAGCGGCGAGGACAGGCCCTCCGACGAGCCGCGGATGAGCTCGGCCAGGGCCCGCTCGGCCTCGTCGGCTTCGCTCGGGCCGGCCGCGATCGTCCGCGTCTCCTTGTGGAGGAGATCATCGTCGTCGGCGACGAAGAAGAGGGTCACGGTCCGGGTCTCGACCGGCCTGGCCGGGGCCTCGGGCTGGGCCTTGGCGGCGGCGGCTTCGGCGCCGCGCTTGACCTTCTCCCCGCTCCGGCCGTTGAAGAAGATGATGACCAGGACGGCCAGCGCCAGCGTCAGGAGGGTCAGGACCAGCGCGGACCTGGACATCCCGCCGCTCTTTTTTTTCCGTCTTTTCGCGGCCATGGTCACCTACTCGCCCTTCCGGAGATAGCGGACCAGGCCGCGGTAGATGGCCTCGGCGACCTTGTTCTGGAAATCGTCCGAGGCCAGCTTCTGCTCCTCGTCCGGGTTGGAGATGAAGGCCGTCTCGACGAGGACGGCCGGGCAGGCGACCCCGGTCAGCACCTTGAAGGGCGCCTGCTTGATGCCGCGGTTGCGCGTGCCGAGCATGGCATCGAGCTCGCCCTGGATGAGCTCCGCGAGGCGGCTGCTCTCCTTGATGTAGGCGTTCTGGGCCATGTCCCAGAGGATCAGCATCAGGTCGTTGTCCGAGGAGGGGTCGATGCGGCTCTGGAGGTCCGAGGAATTGTTCTCGAGGTAGGCCAGGCGGCGCGTCTCCTCGTCGGTCGCGTTCAGGCTGAGGAAGAAGGTCTCCGAGCCGGAGGCCTTCCTCTGGACGGAGCCGTTGGCGTGGACGCTGATGAACAGGCCGGCCTTGTGGTTGTTGGCGATGGCCGAGCGGTTCTCGATCGAGACGTCGACGTCCTTGTCCCGGGTCAGGACGACCTCGAAGCCCATGTCCTTCTCGATCAGGGCCTTGAGCTTGAGGCTGACGGCCAGGGTGATGTCCTTTTCGAGGTTGCCGAAGCGGCCCTTGGCGCCCGTTTCGAGTCCGCCGTGGCCGGGATCGATGACCACGGTCCGCAGGGCCCGCTCCTGGGCGGAGGCGGCGGCGGGGAAGGCGGCCGGGAGCGCGGCGACGGAAAGAAGAACCGCCGCGGCAAAGGCCATCCGCTTTATCATTAATGACTCCATATTCGGGTGTGGTGGAGGCGGCGGGAATCGAACCCGCGTCCGAAAGCATTCAACAGCAGGTCTCTACACGTTTATCCTCTTCATTGTTCTCGCCCGCCGGCTCTCGAAGAGGAAAAGCGCCGGAAGGCCAGCCCCGAAGTTGTTTCGCTCCCCGGCCTCAGGACCGGACCGGTTCGCTATCCCGCTCGGTCGGCGCTCCGAAGGTCCTGCGGGAGAGGGCCCCCGGAACGGCGTGCCTTTCTATTAGGCCGCGACTGCTAAAGGTTCGGCAGTTAAAGGTTTCCACCTGTTTAGCGAGGTGGGTGGGACCTCGGCGTGCAACCTGTGTCTCATTACCTCCGTCGAAACCAGTTCGCCCCCATACTCCTTTCAGCTATTCATTATAGGGGCGTCCGTCCCCCTTTTCAAGACATAAGAGGGAACCCGGTCGCTTCTTGCCCTTTATTGACTCGGGAGGGCGGCCGACTTATAGTCCGTCCGTCTCTCGATTTCGTTCAAGGAGCGCCCCATGCCCGCTTCGATAAGCTCAAAAAAGACCCCCGTCTTCGCGATCGCTCTCGTTCTCGCCCTGGCGGCCCTGGCCGCCTGCGGACCCGGCGGAACGGACAAGGACCCGGCGGCGGCCGCTCCGGCCGCGACGGACGCGAAGGCCGCCAAGGCCCCCGCCCTGGCGCCCGTGCCGCCCATGGGCTTCAACACCTGGAACAAGTTCGGCTGCAACGTCGACGAGAAGCTCATCCAAGAGACGGCCGACGCCATGGTCGAGACCGGCATGCTGGACGCCGGCTACAACTGCCTGGTGATCGACGACTGTTGGCAGGTCGACCGCGCCGCCGACGGCCGGATCATCGCCGACCCCCAGCGGTTCCCCGGCGGGATGAAGGCCCTGGCCGACTACGTCCACGGCAAGGGCCTCCTCTTCGGCATCTACTCCGACATCGGGCCCAAGACCTGCGCCGGACGGCCGGGCGCGGCCGGCCACTTCGACCTCGACGCGGCGACCTACGCCGAGTGGGGCATCGACTACATCAAGGTCGACTGGTGCAACTGCGACGACCTCAACGCGCCGGCCGAATACGCCAGGTACCGCGAGGCCCTGGACCGGAGCGGCCGGCCGATCGTTCTGAGCATCTGCGAATGGGGCCGGAACGATCCCTGGAACTGGGCCAAGGGCGTCGGCCAGCTCTGGCGGACGACCGCCGACATCGGCGACGACTGGGACAGCGTCGTCTGGATCATCGGGGCCAATTCCCGGCACGCCGACGCGGCCGGGCCCGGCGGCTGGAACGACCCCGACATGCTCGAGGTCGGCAACGGCGGCATGACCTTCGACGAGTACAAGACCCACTTCTCGCTCTGGGCGATCATGGCCGCGCCGCTGATGGCCGGCAACGACCTCCGGGCGATGAGCGCCGAAACCAGGTCCGTCCTCCTCAACAAGGAGGTCATCGCCGTCGATCAGGACCCGCTCGGCGTCCAGGGACGGGTCGTCATAGAACGGGGCTACGGCGGCCAGGTCTGGATGAAGCCCCTGGCCGACGGCTCCAAGGCCGTCGCCTTCGTCAACTACACCGGCCGCGAGTTGGCCCAGTACGTCCGCTGGTCACAGATCGGCATCCCGGCCGGACCGGCCCGGGTCCGCGACCTCTGGGCCCACAAGGACAGGGGCGTCCACGCGGACACCGGGAAACACTACGACGAGCGGTTCGAGGTCAAGGTCCCGTCCCACGGCGTCGTCATGGTGCGCATCTGGCCCGGCGCATAGAAGCAGACCCCTCCCTGGATCTCAGCGGATGAACTGGTAGGCGATGACGCAGTAGGCGTGCCAGGTGAAGGTCCCGTCGGTCTCCTTGACCAGGTGGATCCAGATCTTGACCTTGTCGACCGACGTCGTCAGCAGGGCCTCCCACTGGGTCGTCGGGACGGGCAGCGTGAACGTCACCAGGTTGGTGTCGGACCTCCAGATGAACGAGCCGACGACCGTCTGCAGGTCGCCCGCCGTGTCCAGCTTGATGGTCATGGTCTCGGGCGTGGAGGCGTCCCAGCAGTTGTAGGTCGAGACGCCCATGGTCCCCAAGGCCGCCGTGTAGGCGGTCGTGATCCTGGTGTGCTCATGGAGCTTCAGGGGGGCCAGGACCAGGTTCTCGACGGCCCACTGCTTGGCGGGCGCGTCCCAGGTCAGGCCGGCCCAGGCGAAGACCCAGAGCCGGGCCTGGCCGGCCGCCGCGACCATGTCGATCAGGGCCTGGCGGTCGGTCGAGCGGGCCGAGTCCATCCCGTAATACCACCAGCCGAACTCGTGGCCCGGTACGGCGCTGTAAGCCATCGTCCGGGTCCGCCAGAACCAGCCCAGCTTGAAGCTGTCGAGGCTGGGCTCGACGACGATCCCCTCGGCGTGGGCGAACTGGATGTTGACCGACTTGGCGATCTTCGGGGTGACGTTCTCGTCGACGTAGACGACCTCGACGCGGAAGCCCCGCGAGACGCAAGCCAGGCCGTCCAGCCCGGCGACGCCCATGTCGGTCCCCTGGAAGGCCCAGGCCGTATCGGCGTTGACGAAGACCGTCTCGGCGTCCCAATCGCAGCGATGATGGTGGTCGCCCGTCGGCATGGCCTCGGTCCGCTTCTTCTGGATGCTCAGCCACGTGTCGCCGACGCGCCGGACCAGGCCCTCGGGCGAGAAGTCCGGCAGCTTGTCGATGTTGTCGGCGTACCAGACGCGGCGAGCGTAGAGGCTGCCGTCGGAGTTCATGTTCGAGGCCACCAGCGCGGCGCCCGTCCCGGCCAGGGCCTTGAGGCCGTCGAAGGTCCCGGCCGCGGCGCTGCCCGACGAGACGTCGGCGTAGATGGTGTTGGCGTTGGCGTTGAACTCGATCTCGGCGCCCTGGAGGTTCTTGATCTTGAACGTCGCCGTGCCGTCCGTGTTGGCGGCGGCGGCCGTGATGTCGCCCAGCGTCCGGGCGAACTGGAGGCTGCCCAGGTGGCGCGGCAGGGACTTGTGGCGGATCTTCAGGTCGATGACGACCTTGCCGTCCAGGTTGACGATCGACAGCGGGTGGGCCAGGTCGAAGTCGATGCTGACGATGTTGTTCGTGTCCGCCTCGACGACCAGGTCCGGTTCGAGGTCGACCTTGATCTCGCCCGTGCCGCCCGGGTCGACGACCGTGATGTTCTCCGGCGCGATGACCGTGCCGTCCGCGGTGACGAGATGCATCGATTCGGCCGCGGTGCTCGTGTTCAGGACGAGCTTCAGCCGGTCGTAGTCGCCGGCCTGGATCGTGCCGGCGTTCAGGATGTCGGAGACGCCGCTCAGGTCGACCAGGTTGACCTTGCCGGAGGCCGGGTCGGCGGCGTTCGCCGTCCAGAAGGTCTCCCAGCCCGGCGCGCCCTTGCGGTGCAGGCTGGCGGACAGGAAATGAACGGTCACCTCCGTCCAGTCGTCGGTCGGGCCGTCGGTCATGAGCATCATCAGGCTGCCCGTCCCGGAGGACGAGTTCCTGGCGACGGTGCACGACGCGACCAGGCCGAAGCCGGCGACCCCCGCGATCGCCAGCAGCGCGAGAATGAAGCCCCGGATGAAACGACGCATGCGATCCTCCTTCAGGCCGGAAAAGCGAGCGAACCCCTTCTTTCCATTATGTTAAACCCTCACTCCATCGCTGTCAAGGACGAGTGGATTATCGGCCCGGGGGCGGCCGTCATAATCCCCCCGAAGGGGGATATTCCGGGGTATTCCCCCGGTTGCCTGGCTAGCCCTGCCGCCGGCCACGCCGCCTGACGCACCGGCCCCGGCTTTCAGATGACCAAGATCTCGTTCACCACTTCGTTGACGCCCGGCGCGGACCAGGCGACCCGGCCGGCCTCGTCCCGCTCCGCCCAGGAACGGACGGCCCCCTTCAACGTGACCTTGGCGCCTTTCGTCGTCACCTTGATCCCCGAGGCATCGATCATCGCGCTCCTTTCGAGCGCCGCCTCGATCTTCGTTTTGACCTCGACCGGCGAGACGGCCGGCTTGATCGAGATGTCGTTCGCCAGGCCCCGGACACCCATCAGGTTGCGCACGGCGTCCCCGGCCGCTTCCCTCTGATACCGCCAGTCCACTTCGCCGCTCAGGGTCACCCACCCGCCCTGCACCTGCACCTTGACGCGGTCGCGGGGAACGTACGAATTCCAGTCGAGGACGTTCGCCGCCGCCCGGGCGATGTCCTGGTCCGACCGTTCATAGATCCCGGGCAGCTTGACGTCGATCTCCTCGACCACCGCCTTGACTCCGGAGACCCGCCCGGCCGCCCGCTCAGCCGCCCATTTCTCCGGGTAGGTGTCGACGTGTCCGCTCAGCGTCACGATGCCGTCCTTAACGGCCACCCCGATCTCCGCCGGATCGACGCGCGGCTCCCAGTCGAGCTCGTTCATGACGTCCGTCTGCAGTTCCTTGTCGCTTTTCATATCCCCCCCTTCGCGCCGTCCCCCGCGTCCGGGAGAGGCGCTCAATCCCGTTTCATGGAAGCGCCGCGTTGTTCGCGCGGCGCCGGCCTACGGCTTCCCGCCCACGGGGATCTTCTTCTGCTTGACCTCGGCCGACTTCGGCAGGGTGATCTCGAGGATCCCCTTATCAAAGTTGGCGTCGATCTTGCCGGCGTCCACCGTCGCGGGCAGGGCAATCGACCGGGAGAAGCTGCCGCAGGAGCTCTCGGTGTAATGGTATCCCTTCTTGTTGACCTCGGACTCGCCGTGTTTCTCGCCGGAGACGGTCAGGACGTCGCCGGCCACGGAGACATCCACGTCTTCCTTCTTGACGCCGGGCAGCTCGACCTTGACGACGTACTTGTCGTCCTTTTCCGTCACGTCGAGGACGGGCCACCAGCCTCCCTCCTCCGCCGGAAGGCGCCGCCAGGCCGCCGGCAGGAACGGCCAGCCGAAGGCATCGTCCAGGCGCCGGCCCAGCTCCTCCACGTCGCCGAACGGCCTCCAAACCGTCAAGCCCTTTTCCGGTTTCCCCCTGATCATAGGACTGACCTCCTCTCCAAAGATGCGAACGGCCTTTAGCGGCCGGACTGCGCCCTGGATCTCATTCGCCCTGACCGAGCGGACGGTTAATCCCCTGATGCCGATTTAAGTAATAGGTCTCCGAGGCGGGTTTGTCAAATGGGGCGGGAACCCTTTCGCCGCATCGCGGCGCCGCGTAGGCCTTCGGGGCCGGCCCGGCTTTGCGCCCCGAGGCCCCCGCGTCACTCCTCGAGAAGGAAAGCGACCGCTACGGTGCCCGCCCCGGCGTTAGTCCCGATCGCCGGGGAGGCGTCCATGATGAAGGCGGGCGGGCCGCCGAAAACGGCCTCGACCTCCGCGGCGTAAGCGAGGGCGTCTTTCGGGTTGTGGACGTGAAGGATGCAGAAGTCCCGGATGCGGCCCGTGCGGGCCTCCGCCCTCAGGCGCCGCAGGATCTTGCGCAGGCTGCCCTTCTGGCTGAAGGCCTTGTCCGAGAGCCTGGCCTCCCCCTCCTCGTTCAGGGAGACGATCGGCTTGAGGTTCAGGAGCCTGCCGGCCGCGCCGGCCAGCGGACGGACCCGGCCGCTGCGGACCATGGCCTTCAGCGTCCGGACGCCGACCAGGAGCCTGGACCCGCGGATCGCCCGCTCGGCGTCGGCCGCGATCTCGTCGTGGGGCCGCCCTTCCTCGATGAGCCTGGCCGTCCGGAGGACCAGGAGCCCGAGGCCGCCGGACAGGGTCCGCGAGTCGATGACCGTGATGGCCTTGCCCGTTTGCCGGGACACCCGGCGGGCGGCCGTGAGGCTGTTCGAATACGTGCCGCTCAGCTTCTGGGCGATGTGGATGGCGATGATCGAGTCGTAGTGGGCGGCCAGGTTCGCGTACAGGCTTTCGAAGGCCTGGGGCGTCGGCTGGGCCGTCTTGGGGAGTTCCGGCTCCGTTTCGAGCAGGCCGTAGAACTGGTCCGTGGTGATGGTGACCTTGTCGAGGTAGAAGCTGTCGCCGAAGCTCACATGCAGGGGCACCACGTGGACCTGGAAACGATCGAGGATCTCCCGGGGCAGGTCGCAGGTCGAATCGGTCACCAGGGCGATCGGCCACTTCCGGGCGTGGGCGGCCTCGTACTGCCGGAGCATGTCGTCGGCCTTCTGGAAGGCGATGATCCCGGCGCCGCGGACGCGCTGGAAGAGCTCGGCCGGCCTATCGGTGTGGACGTGGAACCGGAGCGCCTCCGGCGAGCCGGCCAGGACGAGCGAGTCGCCGAAGGCCGCGACCTCGCGCTTGAGGGCCTCCGGGTCGAGCGGCCGACCGGGCCGGGGCTTGATCAGGGCCTCGGTGCAATAGCGGCGGCCGACCGAGCCGGCAGGGACCTCGACCGCCGGCTCGATGACGAGCGCCCCCCGCGCGGCCGAGGGCAGCTTCTTGTGCGACGGCTTGGCCAGGAAGTCGAGCATGCCCTCGAGGAACAGGACGACGCCCTTGGAGCCGGCGTCGACGACGTTGGCCCGACGCATCGCCTCGAGCTTGAGCCGGGTCTCCTGGAGCGCCTCGACAGCCCGGGCCTGGGCCTTGGTCAGGGCCCTGAGGAAGCGGCCGTTTTCCTCGGGCTCGTCCTTGTGCGAGGCCATGGACTCGGCCCAGCGGCGGATGACCGTGATCATCGTGCCCTCGCGGGGCTCGGCGATGGCCTCGTACATGTAGCGGACGGCGCCGCGGACGGACTGGCCGAACCGGGCCAGCGACATCTCGGGCGAGTCGGCGGCCTCGGCGGCCATGCCGTAGAGGAACTGGGCGAAGATGACGCCCGAGTTGCCGCGGGCGCCCTCCAGGGCCGCGGCCGCGATGGCCGTCGACGTCACCTTGAACGACCGGTGCGGCCGGACGCGCTCGATGATGGCCCGGACGGTCGAGGCCAGGTTGGACCCGGTGTCGGCGTCGGGCACGGGGAAGACGTTGATGCGGTTGAGTTCCTTCTGGTTCTCCAGTATGCGCTTGGCCCCGGCCAGGAAGGCGTAATAATAGCCTTTCCCGGTCAGGCGCAGACTCGGTTTCTTCATGCTTCTCTTGCGACCTTATATCACGCGGATAAAGGCCGTATTATAGCAGAGTCCGCCTTGTCTTCAGAGGAACTTGACGTCGAGCGCCGAGTGGGCGTCCTTGGCCACCGAGACGGTCAGCATCAGGGTAGCCTTGTCCGCGGTCGAGGCGACGACCGTGTAATCGCCCGCGGGCAGGGGGACCCGATAGGCCTCGTCCGGCGGATAGGCGCCGTTCACGTAATTTTTCGACAGCACCTCGATCATGACCGTCTCGCCGTCCAGGACGACCTGCCGGCGGAAGGACAGGGTCACGGGCGCGTCCGCGTTCGCGCCCTCGATCGTCAGGTCGACGGCGCCGGCATCGGCGGCATCGGCGAGCGCGAAGTCCTTGGTGTAAGCGTTGCCGTTCTCGATCAGGAACCGGAGCGCGGAGGACGCCAGGCCTTCCTTGCTCGCGACCAGGTTGATCGTCGTGGCCGCGTCCACCGCGAAGAAGAACTTGTACCGGCCCCGGGCCGCATCGGTGTCGTCGGTCAGGGTCGACGTCAGCACCGCGACCTGGTCCTTCGGATCGGCGGCCGCGGCGTCATAGGCCTGGACGCTGACGAGGGCGCCGCCCACGAAGCCGCCGTCGGCCTGCCGGGTCACCGTCCCGTTGATGACCGTGGCCACGGCCGTGTCGATGACCTGGATGGTCGGCTTCAGCAGGTAGTGGCCGCTGCGGCCGGCCACGACGACCGACCGGGAGGCGTCGAAGTCGAAGGTCAGCTCGGTCGTGCTGTTCGCGTTGATCGTGAATCCCTGGACGAGCTTGACCCCGGTCTGCAGGCCGCTCGGGATCTTCATCTCGCGGGCCGCCTCGCCGGCGTCGATGACGTAGTTCGCGTAGGGATGGCTGCCGCCGAGGATGTTGAGGCCGCTGTCCGCGGTCGTGCCGATGATCAGGCGCATCTGGGAATAGCGGCCGGCGGCGAGGTCCGCCAGGGCCAGCTCCTCCCGGACGCCGTTGGCCAGGGCCAGCAGGTCGATGGTCTTGTTGGGCGTGGCGATGGCCGTCCAGGCCCCTTCCGCATCGCCGGCCGCGTGGACGTCGATCTCCGCGATCGTGACATAGACCGCCAGGTAGTCGTCCGACGGCTTGTCGATCATGCTCAGGGACAGCCGGCCCGTGTCGCCGCCGCTCGAGCAGCCGATCAGGCCGACGAGCAGGACGACGAGCAGCGGCAGGCCTTTCTGTTTGATGAGAGAAGTCATGGCGTTACCTCCTCCTTTAGCGATTCCCCATGAAGCCCCGAATGCGCATTCTCATAATACTACCGGCGGGCCGGCTGTCAACTCGCCCGCCGCGGGCCAGGCTCCGGTTCCCCGGGATGATATAATCGTTCTCTGTTCGCTTGGACAAAGGGACGCCGGATGCAATATCGGGAGTTCGGGAAGCTGGGCACGAAAGTTTCGGCCCTCGGCTTCGGCTGCATGCGCCTGCCGACGCTGGACGGGGCGCCCCAGAGCGGGAACATCGACGAAGCCGAGACCGTGCGCATGATCCGGCGGGCGATCGATCGCGGCGTGGACTATATCGACACGGCCTACCCGTACCATGACGGCCGGAGCGAGGTCGTCACCGGAAAGGCCCTGCGGGACGGGTATCGCGCCAAGGTCCTGCTCGCCACCAAGTCCCCCGTCTGGCAGATCGCCAAGCCGGAGGATTTCGACGCCCGCCTCGGCGAGCAGCTCGCCCGCCTCGGAACCGACCGCATCGATCTCTACCTGTTCCACGCGTTGGGGGCCGAGCGCTGGGAAAACATCGTCCTCAAGCACGGCCTTCTGGAGAAGGCCGAGGCCGCGGTCAGGGACGGGCGCATCGGCCATATCGGGTTCTCCTTCCACGACAAGGCCGACGTTTTCAGGCGGATCATCGACGGCTACGACGGCTGGAGCGCGTGCCAGATCCAGTATAACTACATGGATATCGAGAACCAGGCCGGGACGGCCGGCCTGCGATACGCCGCCTCGAAGGGCCTCGCGGTCGTGGTCATGGAGCCCCTGCTGGGAGGGCGGCTGGCCTCTCCGCCGCGAGCGGCGGCGGACGTCTTCCGCGCCTCGGGCCGCGGCTGGTCGCCCGCCGAGTGGGCCCTGCAGTGGACGTGGGACCAGGCCGAGGTCTCGACGGTCCTCAGCGGGATGACGGCCATGACGGAGGTCGAGGAGAACCTGCGCGCCGCGGACCGTTCGGAGGTCGGCGGGCTGAATGCCGGCGACCAGGCCGTTATCGACCGGGCCCGGAAGGCTCTCCGGGAGCGCGCGGCCATCCCCTGCACCCGGTGCGGCTATTGCCGCCCGTGCCCGAGCGGCGTCAACATCCCACGGAACTTCGAGCTCTACAACGACTGCGTCATCTATGACGATCCGGCCATCCCCCGCGCCACTTATGCCCGGTTCATGCCCGAGGGCGAGAGGGCCGCGGCCTGCACCGGCTGCCGGTCCTGCGAAGAGAAGTGCCCCCAGCGCATCGCCATCAGCGAGCTCATGCCCGAGGTGGACGCGGTCCTGGGACAGGGCCAGCCGCCGAAACGGGGGGGACGCTGACGCCGCCGGGGCCCGCTCGAATCGGGCGGCGTCGCGACGGGACGGCGGGAGCAGTCGCGGGATTCAGGCCCCGGAGGGTTTGAGGTCGATCCTGTATCGGCAGCTTTTCTGGCCGCGGAGGATCGACGCGACGACCTCGGCCCGAACCGGGGAACCGGAGACTGCCGAAAACAAGCGCTCGGCGAATCCTTCGGAGCAATAGCAGAGCATCCCCAGCCCGGCACCATGGTCCTTGGGGACCAGCGGACAAACGCATGCGCTCTTGTTCTCGTCGACCTCGACGACGCCCCGGCCGCGGTCATAGTCGATGATCCACCCCCATTCCTTGCGGGGGAAGTCCAGGAACTCGTCCATCCTGCCGCGGAAGCGGTCCACGACCGCCTGCATACCCAGGTCGTCGTAATGGGACTGGGCGCAGCTCTTCAGGACGCGTTGGGCGTATTCCCGGTCGCCGCCCGCAAGCTGGGGCAGCAGGGCCGCGATCCATTTTTGGGACAGGCTGGCCGGCTTCGGTTCCGCCGGCTGCGCGCCGATCTCCGCGGCGGCCGCGCCCGCCGTCACCCCAGGGCCGAGGCAGGCGCACAGGCCCGCCAGACACCCCGCCCTCATGAATGACCTTCGATCCGTGCTCATGCTGGAATTATCCTCTGGACCTGGAACTGCGTCAAACCCGGAGCGGTCATGTCAAGGGATGTTCGCAGATTCGGGGCCGAGGGGAAGACGCCGACCACCCGGCTCCGCCGGCGGATCTCCATGAGAGCTGTAGCCGCCCTCCGAGCGCTCTTCTTGTCCGGCTCGAGCCCGATCTGCTTCAGATGGGCCGCGAAGCGACCCTTTGCCTTATTGGGCCTGCAATAATAAACCCCTGCGGGCATCGAAAATCCCATTTCCTATTTTGGCCGAGACGCCAGGTATGATCCAAGGCTTACTGACGGCCGAAGCCGCTTTCTTTCATTGCAGAACGCTTCAAAACAAGCGTTCTGGGCACAAACGCGCCCCTCAAGACTCTGTTTTTGGTTATTAACCCCCTTATCCCCCTCCGAAATCAGGGGGAAAACTGGAGGACGGCGCGTTTGAGATGGAATGGCGGGGCCGACGAGACTCGAACTCGCGACCTCCGGCGTGACAGGCCGGCGTTCTAACCAGCTGAACTACGACCCCGCGAGGGCCCGCATATTATAGAGAAAGCGTTCATTACTTTCAAGGCTTTCCCCACGGAGAGGCAGTCCCCCTCCGAACTGCAGTCCCTTTCAGCCAAGAGTGACACTCCCTGGTGGGGTCAGTGCCCAAAGCCCCTCACATCCGGCCGAGGGGGCCGGTCCCGTTCAGATCCAGGAGTGACGCTCGCCCGCTGGGACAGCCCCTGAACCGGCGGAGCGGGGGCAATCCCCCGGGCCCTCGCCTGCGCAGGGGGATTTCTGGTAAACTGGACGGAGGGAGGGGATCATCATGGCAGAACCCACGAAGAAAGACGATTTCCTGAAGTCGCTCGGCGTCGACATGGACGCCATCAAGGCCCGCCTGGCCGAGCTCAAGGTCGCCGGCGGCAAGCTCACGGCCGAGGCGAAGCAGGACCTCGAAAAGACCGTCAAGGGGCTAGAGGCCACCCAGAAGCAGCTCGAGGCGAAAATGGGCGAATGGACCAGGGCCGGCAAAGTGGCCGGAGCGGACGTGGCCGAGGGCCTCAAGCGCGCCGCCAGGGAGCTCAAGAAGGGCATCGACGAGGCCGCGTCCCATCTGAAGAAGTGACAGCCTGACCGGCGGCCTTCCCCCGAGCCATGCCCATCCACAACAACGACGTTGCCGCGATCTTTGACGAGCTGGCCGACCTGCTCGAGATCAAGGGCGAGAACCAGTTCCGCGTCCGGGCCTACCGCAACGCCGCCCGGACCGTCGCCGGCCTGTCGCGGAGCGTCGCGGACCTCGCCGCCGAGGATAAGGGCCTCGACGGCATCCCCGGCATCGGCAAGGACCTGGCCGACAAGATCCGGACGATCGTGGCCACGAAGAAGCTGCCGCTCCTCGAGGAGATGAAAAAGGAGCTGCCCGAGGGCCTCAGCGCCCTGATGAAGGTCCGCGGCCTGGGCCCGAAGAAGATCGCCGCGCTCCATAAAGCGCTCAACGTCTCCTCGCTCGCCGACCTCAGGAAGGCCGCCTCCGAGGGGAAGATCCGCGATCTCCCCGGGTTCAGCGAGAAGACCGAGCGGGCCCTGCTCGAGGAGCTCGGCAAGACGAAGGTCACCGAGCGCGGGCCGGAGCGATTCAAGCGGGCCATGGCCGAGCAGATGGTCACGCCCCTCTTCGGGGAGCTGAAGAAGGCCCGGGGCGTCGAGGAGATCGCCATCGCCGGCAGCTACCGCCGCCAGGCCGAGACCGTGGGCGACGTCGACATCCTGGTCGCGGCCGAAAAGAGCCGGGACGTCATGGACCGCTTCGTCCACAATGACGACGTGTCCCAGGTGCTGGCCGAGGGGGACACGAAATCGTCCGTCGTCCTGCGCGGCGGGCTCCAGGTCGACCTCCGGGTCGTGCCGCTCGAGTCGTGGGGGGCGGCCCTGCACTACTTCACGGGCTCCAAGGCCCACAACATCGCCGTCCGGCTGATGGGCGTCAAGCGCAAGCTCAAGGTCAACGAGTACGGCGTCTTCCGGGGCGACAAGATGATCGCCGGCCGGACCGAGGAGGAGATCTACAAGCTCTTCGGCATGCCCTACATCGAGCCCGAGCTGCGGGAGGACCGGGGCGAGATCCAGGCCGCCCTCGAGGGCCGGCTGCCGCACCTCGTCGAGCTCCGGGACATCCGGGGCGACCTCCACGCCCACACCAAGGCCACCGACGGCCGCTACACCGCCGAGGAGATGGCCGAGGCGGCGAAGAAGCGGGGCTACGAGTACCTGGCCGTCACCGACCATTCGAAGCGCGTGACCATGGCCCACGGCCTGGACGAGGCCCGGCTGGCCAGGGCCGTCAAGGAGATCGACAAGCTCAACGCCCGGCTCAAGGGCATCACCCTGCTGAAGTCGATCGAGTGCGACATCCTCGTCGACGGCTCGCTCGACCTGTCCGACGCGATCCTGGGCGAGCTCGATCTCGTCTCCTGCTCCGTTCATTACAACTTCAACCTGCCGAAGGACAAGCAGACCGAGCGCGTCATCCGGGCCCTGGACAACCCCCGGGTCAACATCTTCTGCCATCCGACGGGACGGTTGATCAACGAGCGGGAGGGCTACGAGATCGACCTGGAGAAGGTCATGCGGGCGGCCGTCGAGCGCGGCTGCTTCCTCGAGCTCAACGCCCACCCCGACCGGCTCGACCTCGACGACGTCCACTGCCAGATGGCCAAGGGGCTGGGGCTGAGGATCGCCGTCTCGACCGACGCCCACAGCACGGACGACCTCGACCTGATGAGGTTCGGGATCGGGCAGGCGCGCCGCGGCTGGATCGAGCCGGACGACGTCATCAACACGCGCCGGCTGCCGGAGCTGCGCCGGCTCCTCAAGCGGAGGTAGGCGGCTTTTCGTCGCACGAGTTCGTGGCGCAGGCGGGGTCGGCCGCGGGCTCGATCTGGAAGGTCGAGTGGAGGATGCCGAAGCGCGACGAGATCTCCTCCTGGGCCCGGCGCAGGACCTCCCGCGGCTCCGAGCCGGCTTGAACCCTGAGGTGAGCGCTCAGCGACACGAAACCCGAGGTGATGGTCCAGACGTGGAGGTCATGGACCTCGACGATGCCCGGGACCGCGGCCAGGCTCGCGGCGACCGCCGCCACGTCGATACCGGCCGGGGCGCTCTCCATGAAGACGCGGAAGGAGTCGCGGATGAACTGGGCCGAGCTCCAGAGTATGAGCACGCAGACCGCGGCGCTGACGATCGGGTCCCAGACGGGGGAGCCGGTCAGGGCGATGAGCAGGGCGGCGGCCAGGACGCCGATGCTGCCGAGCGCATCGGCCATCACATGGAGGAAGGCGCCGCGGACGTTGAGGCTCCGCTCGCGGCTCCGGTAGAGGACCGCGCCGGAGGCGATGTTGGCGGCCAGGCCGAGGACGGCGACGGCGAGCATCAGGCCGCTCTTGACCGGCTGGGGCGCCCTCAGCCTGAGGTAGGCCTCGTAGCCGATCACAGCGGCGATGACCCAGAGGGCGATCCCGTTCGCGGCGGCGGCGAAGATCTCGAAGCGGCGCCAGCCGAAGGTGCGGCCGGCCGGGGCGGGACGGGACGAGAGCCAGAAGGCGAAGAGGCTGAGGCCGAGCGCCCCGGCGTCGGTCAGCATGTGCCCGGCGTCGGCCAGCAGGGCCAGGCTGCGGCTGGCCAGGCCGCCGATGACCTCGGCGACGAGGACGAAAGCAGTGATCAGCAGGGCGACGCGGAGCGGGCGCTGCTGATCGCCGACGTGATCGTGAGCGGGGGCATGGGCGGGGGTGGGGGCGGAGGTAGGGGCGGGGGTGCGCTCACTGGTGCGGTCGTGAATGTGGCCGTGGGTGCGGCTCATTGATCTATCGCTGTTCCCTCATTAAAGAAATCTTGATAAGTATAGCGCTTAACCTTTCCCTTTAATAAGGTCACATCTTTTCGAGGGCGGCGATGCGCTCCTCGATGGGCGGGTGGGTGCTGAAGAGCCGGTTGACGCCGGCCCCGCCCTTGAGGTTCTTGAGCGGGTTGACGATGTAGAGGTGGGCCGTGGCCTTGTTGGCCGCCTCGAGCGGCTCGGCGTCGGCCGAGATCTTGCGCAGGGCCGAGGCCAGGCCGGCCGGGTAGCGGGTCAGCATGGCCCCGTTGGCGTCGGCCAGGAACTCGCGCTTGCGCGAGACGGCCAGCTGGATGATGGTGGCGATGAGCGGCGATAGGATGGCCAGGGCCAGGCCGACGAGGACGAGGATGCCCTCGGCCCCGCCCGATCCGCTGCGGCTCCGCCCGCGCCGGCGGCCGCCGCCCCACCAGAATGACCGGAGCATCCAGTCGCTGAGCAGGGCCACGACGCCGGCCATGACCACGACCAGGGTCTGGAGACGGACGTCGTAGTTCCTGATGTGGGACATCTCGTGGGCGACGACGCCCTCGAGCTCGACCCGGTTGAGCTTGGCCAGGAGGCCGGTCGTGACGCAGATCACGGCCGTTTCGGGCTTGCGGCCGGCGGCGAAGGCGTTGGGGGCCGTGTCGTCGATGACGTAGCACTTGGGCGCGGGCATGCCGGCGGCGATGGCCAGGCCCTCGACGACGTTATAAAGGTAGGGGAACTCCTCCTTGGTCGCGGGCCGGGCCCGGCTGATGCCGAGGACGATCCTGTCGCTCGAGTAGTAGCCTACGGCCGCCGAGCCCATGGCGATGAGCATGGCCAGGGCCAGGCCGCCCTTGCCCCAGCCGGTCTCGTACTCGAAGAACCAGACCAGGACGAAGATGAAGGCCACGAAGAAGACGACCAGGCCGGCCGACTTCCATTTGTTGCGGGAGATCTGTTCGTACAACTCAGAACTGGACCTTGACCGGGCCCTTGGCCACCTCTTCCTCGATCTGGAAGTATTCGCGGGTCTTGAAGCCGAACATGTTGGCGATGATGTTCGAGGGGAAAACCTGCTGGCGCATGTTGAACTTCATGACGGTGTCGTTGTAGAACTGCCGGGCGTAGGCGACCTTGCTCTCGGTCCCGGCCAGCTCTTCCTGGAGCATCAGGAAGTTCTGATTGGCCTTGAGCTCGGGGTAAGCCTCGGCCACGGCGAAGAGGGACTTCAGGGCCCCGGTCAGGACGTTGTCGGCCTCGCCCTGGGCCTTGACGCCCTGGGCGTTGACGGCCGCCGTCCGGGCCTGGGTCACCCGCTCGAAGACGCCGCTTTCGTGCTTGGCGTAGCCCTTGACGGTTTCGACCAGGTTGGGGATGAGGTCGTAGCGGCGGCGCAGCTGGACGTCGATCTGCGACCAGGCGTTGTCGCAGCGGTTGCGCAGCGTGATCAGGCTGTTGTACATGCCGACCGCGATCAGGGCCACGGCCGCGATGATGACCAGCAGAAGTACGAAAGCGCCCATGTGTTCCTCCTTCGGACGGGGTTCCGTCCGTAACAATACGGGGCCGGGACCGAAAAATCAAGGCCCCGCCCCCCGGGTTAAAGGCTGATCATGCCCGAGCAAAAATACGGAACTGCGCCGGCGGGGTTTCAAAATGGGGGACACAATACCTATTTCCCCATTTTTCCAGGGTAAAAAATAGGTACCATGTCCCGATTCATTTACAGGGGAGAAAATAGGAAATAGGTATTGTGTCCCCCATTTTTACCAGTTGTCAGTGCGGAAGGGAGAGGCGGGCAGGCCTTCCTTGTTGGCCAGGTTGGGCACGGCCAGCTGGTCCCAGCCGAAGCGGACCGCTTTCGGCGCCGGGACGCGCGGGCTCCAGACGACGACCGTGTCACCAGCGATCTCAGCCTCGGCCTTGTAGAAGATATGGTCTTCGCCGGCGATCTCGAACCATTTGAGCGGCTGGCCGTCGTTCGCGACGAGACCGCCGCCGACGTGATCGAAGGACAGGCGGATCAGTGCCCCGTCGACGGTCATCGACCGGTAGAGCGGCCCCGAGTAAACGAGCGTCTTCTCGCCGTAGGTATTGGCCCGGGCCCAGAGCGACAGCCGGTAGCCGACGTCCTTCTTATAGGGCGGGTGGATGTCGTAAAGCGTGGCGATGTCGGTGGTCACGACCATGCCCGTGTTGGGGATGCTCAGGGCCTTCCTCTGGGCCTCCCAAATCAAGGGCAGCCGGAGGAAATCGGGGACGTCGCCCGCCGGCGTCTCCCGGTTGTAGGGGTAGTTGTAGGGCGCGAGCTGGACGTAATAAAAGGGGAAGTCCCCCTGCTGCCAGACGGCGCGCCAGCCCTGGATGAGCGCCTCCATCTTCTTCTCGTAGAAAAGGCAGTCGTTGCGGTTGTTCTCGCCCTGGTACCAGATCGCGCCGCGGATGGCGAAGGGCGTCAGGGCGTGGATCATGCCGTTATAAAGGGTCGTCGGGGCCTGCGGGTCGTCATAGGGATCGGAGGGCAAGCCCGGCTCCGGCTCGGCCGGCAGGGCGGCCTTGGCCGCCAGCGCCTTGCGGCCCTCGCGGGCCCAGGCCTCCCAGGCGGGCAGGACCTTGGCGAGAGCGTCCCGATAGGCCGCGTACTTCGCCGTCTGCTTCTCGAGCAGGGGCGTCACCTCGGGCACCGCGGCGAACCCGACCGGCGGCGTCCAGGGCTCGATATCGGTTCCGCCCCAGGCCGAGTCGATCAGCCCGACCGGAACGCCGAGCCGCTTGTTGAGCTCGATGCCGAAATAGTAGGCGACCGCCGAGAACGTCCGGACCGAGTCGGGCGCGCACGGCTCCCACTTGGCGGCGACATCGTCCATCGGCCGGCCGGCCGTCCGCTTGGGGACGAAGAACAGGCGCATGTTCGGGTTGTCCGCCCGCAGCACCTCGGGCGCCGGATTCGACATCCAGGCGAAGGACATCTCCATGTTGGATTGGCCCGAGCAGAGCCAGACCTCGCCGACTAGGATGTCCTTGACGATGACGGCCGCGCCCCTGGCGCCGCGGACGGTCATCTCGAGCGGCGCGTCGCCCGCCTTGAGCGGATCGAAGACGACGCGCCACGTCCCGTCGGCGGCGGCGACGGCCTTGCGCTCCTGGCCGCTGAGCAGGATCGTGACCGCCTCGCCCCGTCCCGCCCAGCCCCAGATCGTCACGGGCTTTTCCTGCTGGATGACCATGTGGTCGCCGATGACGGCGGGCAGCCGCACCTGGGCAGCCAGGGCGAGCGGCAGGCCGCATGCCAGAAGGCCTGCGGCGGCGAAGCCCGCGAGCCGTTTCGTCGAAGCAGTCATGATGCCCTCCCCGAACGTCGGACGGTGATTCGGACAAGCCGAAGATATCGCCCGGAGGGCGCCAAGTCAAGGCGGGCCGGACGGGCCGCAGGGCGGGCCGCCGCAGGGTCCGGACAGGCGGCGGCGGTCAGAATTCGAGCCGGAAGCTGAGGCCGCCCGGCCAGAGGCCCAGGCTCCACCGGGCCTCGGGGCGGAGGGCCGCGGCTCTGCCGGCGGCAAACCCCGCTTCGTACTTTTTCAGGTCGCGGGTCGCCCGCATCGGCTGGCTGAAGATGTTGAGCAGCGAGACGGCCTCCCCGCTCACGAACGTGACCAGCGCGCTGCCCCAGCTCTGGCGGAAGCCGGCCTTGATCACTACGGCCGCCGCCGCGTTGGCCCCGGCGTTCAGCAGGTGCGTGGCCAGGCTCCGGCCTCTCCTCTCCCGCGCGGCGCATTTCCGCAGCAGCTCTTCGGCCTGCCGCAGCTTGGCCAGGCGTTCCTCGGCCGACGTTTCCGGCAGGCGCTCCAGCTTCCGCGCCGCCGAGGCCGGAGTGAACGGATCGAGGGCCAGGGCCGCGGCGCCGAGGGCGAACGTCGCCCCGCTGACCAGCATGCCTTCGGCGAAATCGCGGTCGGCGACGGTCTCGGTGCCCTCCGTCTTGGTGTCGTCCCAATGAGACGCCGCCAGGACGCCGCCGGCGGCGGCGCCGGCGGCATAGGCGCCGATCCAGCCGAACCACCATCTCCGCGCGGCCGGCTGGCCGGCCCCGAGGGTCCCGGCGATGAAGCCGAGTCTGTCCTTGACCTGCTCATCCGGGGGCGGGGCGTCCTGGGCGAACGCCGCGACGGCGCCGGAAAGCGACAGGGCCAGGATGACGGCGGCAAGATGTCTCAGGCGGGGCATGCGACCCTCCTCTGCTCTCAATTGATACTCCGGGCGTTGAGCGGATAGTAGCACGGCCCGGGCCGCCGGACAATCTTTCTTTCCGCGCCGGCGGCGGCTTTGTCATTCGACGTTGCGGAGGGGCCCTTGAATGTGGAGAATGGAGGGTTCGCATAACTCTGATCGGAGGTTTTCAATGAAGCCAATCGCACGCACCCTTGCCGCCGCCGCGCTCCTCTGCGCGATCGGCGCGTTCGCCTCGGACCAGGCCCCCGCCGTCGATTGGGACATGGCCGCCAGGATCCGCGAGGAAGGCCTGCAGCGCTCCCAGGTCATGGACATCGTCGGCTACATGACCGACGTCCTCGGCGGGCGCCTGACCCTGTCCCGGGACATGACCCGGGCCCAGCTCTGGGCCAAGGGCAAGATGGAAGCCCTCGGGCTCGAGAACGTCGCCATCGAGCCGTTCATGGACTACGGCGCGGCCTGGGACAACGAGTACTTCTCGCTGCACATGCTCGAGCCGGATTATCAGCCGATGACCGGCTTCCCGCTGGCCTACACGTCGGGGACGAAGGGCAAGGTCGCCGCGCCCGTGGTCATCGCCGCGGACATCCAGGTCAGGAAGGACCTCGACCGCTACAGGGGACGGCTCAAGGGCGCGATCGTGCTCTCGACGCCGCCCTACACGCTCGACATGGCCGCCCTGACCCAGGGCGTTCCGCGGCTGACCGCGGACGACCTGAAGCAGATAGAGGAGACCGTCGTGCCGCGGCCGCAGCGCGCCCCGGTCACGCCGCCCGCGCCGAACCCCGACCTGGTCAAGCCCGAAGAGAGGATGGACTTCTTCAAGGCCGAAGGCGTCGTCGCCGTCCTGCAGTGCTCGGGCGGCCAGATGGGGTCGGCCGTCGGCTTCTCCCGGCCCGGCGCCAACGAGGACCACTGGTCGCGCGAGAAGACGCTCCAGACGCTGCCCATCGTCGCCGTGACGCCGGAGCATTACAACCGGATGTACCGGATCATCAAGCGCGGCCTCGCGGTCAAGGTCGAGATCGAGGTCCGCAACCGCGTCGGCGACAAGGTCGAGAAGGCCGCGAACGTCCTCGGCGAGATCCCGGGCGCCGACCTGGCCGGCGAGGTGGTCATGCTCGGGGCCCATTTCGACAGCTGGCACGAGGCCGCCGGGGCCAGCGACACCGCGGCCGGCTGCGCCGTGGCCCTCGAGGCGGCCCGCATCCTCAAGGCGATCGGGGTCAAGCCGCGCCGGACGATCCGCGTCGCCTTCTGGGCCGGCGAGGAGCAGGGCCTGAACGGCTCGCGCGAATACGTCAACGCCCACTTCGGCAACCCCAGGGACCCGAAGATCGGGGCCAAGCCGGACTACGACAAGCTCTCCGCTTACTTCAACCAGGACTACGGCGCCGGCCAGTTCCGGGGCGTCTACCTCCAGGGCAACGAGCGGGTCCGCCGCCTCTTCGCGGCCTGGATGGAGCCCTTCCGGGATTTCGGCCTGACGGCCCTTTCGATCCAGAGCGTCGGCAGCACCGACCACGTTCCCTTCGACGCGGCCGGCCTGCCCGGTTTCCAGTTCATCCAGGACCGCATCGGAGGCACCTACGGGCATACCAACCTGGACTTCTACGACACGCTGCGGGCCGAGGACCTGATGAAGAACGCCGTGGTCGAAGCCTTCTTCGCTTACCAGGCGGCCATGGCCGACGAGCGCATCCCGCGCAAGCCGCTGTAATAGCTATGGCAAGGCCGCATCCCATGATTGACACCCGCCCCTGTCCCCATGCTAATATGAGGCGCCCCCAAGGGGCAGCAGCACTATTCAAACACATCACATTAGGAGGTTCAGTGGAATGGCGACTTTGAAGGAAAAGTTCTATTTGAAAGTGGGCCCGATGAAGGCGCGGGTCCAGGCGCTGGCCAAGGAACACGGCACGGTCAACGTCTCGAAGGTCGATGTCGGCCAGGTCGTCGGCGGCGCCCGCGATATCATCTCGATGCTCTGGGACGTCTCCCTGCTGGACAAGTTCGAGGGCATCCGCTTCCGGGGCTACTCGATCCCCGAGCTGCGCGAGAAGCTGCCCAAGGCCCCCGGCGGCTCCGAGCCCCTGCCCGAGGGCATCTTCTACCTCCTCCTCCTCGGCGAGATCCCGACCTACGAGGACTGCGTCGCGATCACCGAGGAATGGCGGTCGAGGAGCGTCCTGCCCCAGTACCTCATCGACGTCATGAACGCCATCCCCAAGGACACGCACCCGATGACCCAGTTCTCGCTGGCCATCCTGCAGCTCCAGAGGGAGTCGGAGTTCGCCCGCCGCTACAAGGAGAAGATGCCGAAGACCCAGTACTGGGACGCGATGTTCGAGGACGTGATGAACATCATCGCCAAGCTCCCGAACATCGCCGCGTACATCTTCCGGCGCACATACTTCAACGGCAAGCACATCGCCCCCGACCTGAAGCTCGACTGGGGCGCCAACCTGGCCCACATGCTCGGCGTCAGCAGCGACCCTGCGTTCAAGGACCTGATGCGGCTGTACCTCTGCATCCACAGCGACCACGAGGGCGGCAACGTGTCGGCCCACACGACCCACCTGGTCGGCTCGGCCCTGTCGGACGCCTACTACTCCCTGTCGGCCGGCATGGACGGCCTGGCCGGCCCGCTCCACGGCCTGGCCAACCAGGAGGTCCTGGCCTGGATCATGGACCTCATGAAGGAATTCGGCGGCGTCCCGAGCAAGGAGCAGATGGAAAAGTTCATGTGGGACACGCTCAACGGCGGGCGGGTCATCCCCGGCTACGGCCACGCCGTCCTGCGCAAGACCGACCCCCGCTACGTCGCCCAGCGCGAGTTCGCCCTCAAGCATCTGCCGGACTACGACCTGTTCAAGATCGTCAGCCTCATCTACGAGGTCGCGCCCGACGTCCTGACCAAGCACGGCAAGACCAAGAACCCGTGGCCGAACGTCGACGCCCACTCCGGCGTCCTTCTCTATTACTACGGCGCCAACCAGTTCGACTTCTACACGGTCTTCTTCGGCGTGTCGCGCGCCCTCGGCGTCCTGGCCCAGCTCGTCTGGGACCGCGCCCTCGGGCTGCCGATCGAGCGGCCGAAGTCCGTCACGACCGAGTGGCTGGAGAACTTCATCAAGGAACAGGCCGCCGCCGCTCCGGAAGCGAAGTAAGCGGACCGGCGAAGCCGGCCCTCGCGGCAAGGATCGTCACAGGGCCGCCGTCCTCCGGGACGGCGGCCCTTTTTTTCGTTCAGATCCGGGCCAGGCGGAAGTACTTGACGATGTCCATGAAGTCGGAGGACGTGAAGGCCACCGACCGCTCGCCGGTCCTGTCCGCGCCGGGGATGAGGGAGGCCCGCCGGGCCAGGTTCTCGTCGGTGAACACGAGCTCGAGCTTGTACGGCGCGGCCGGCTTGTAGGGCTTGGCCGCCTTCAGGTTCCGCAGGCCGGCGGCGACGCCCTTGCGGATCATCTCCTGGGCCTTGGCCGGGTGGAGCATCACCGCCGCCGGGCCCAGGCCCTCTTTGACGGCCGCGGTCTCGATCGGGCCGATGATCTCCTGGATCTGCTGGCAGATGGCCTTGTCGCCGGAAAGGAAGACGACGGGGACGTCGAAGTACCCGGCGATGGCCGCGTTCCAGGCGGCCTCGGGCAGCCGCACCCCGTTCAGGATGAGGTCAAAGAGCGACAGGCTCATCGTGTGCTTGAGGACGGCGTTCGGCGTGCCCGCCCGGGCGTGGTTGCCGACGAAGACGACCGCGTCGAAAGACCGGTCGATCCCCTCCATCATGCTCAGGGGGCCGTTCCACTCCCGGATGAGCTTGGCCTCCGGCCGCAGCAGGTCGGGCAGGATGTTGCGGGCGCTGTCGTGGGCGTCGCGGACGACGATCTCGGTCGCCCCGGCGTCGAGCGCGCCGCTGATGGCCGCGTTGGCCTCCTCGGTCATGAGCCTCCGGAAGAGCGGGTAATCCGGCCCGCCCTGGGACGTCTCGTCCCAGTTGATGAGCCCGCTCACGCCCTCCATGTCGACCGAGATGAAGACCTTGAGCTTCTTCGGCGCCGTCTGGGCGAAGGCCGCGAGAGACGCGGCGAACAGCGCGACGGCCAGGACTGAGATGGTTTTCTTCATTGCTGCACCTCCTCGCCGGGCTCTTGTCCCCGGCCTTGTTTCAAGCTTCATTCTATCAAAAACGGGGGACATGATGCCTGTTTCCTGTTTTCCTCTTTTATCGAAACCCGTACCATGATGCCTTTTCCCCATGATATGGCGCTCCTGCCATACCCTCTTCCGTTTTGTGTGGGTCGGCCGCTTAACCGGGAAAGTGCATCATGTCCCGCCTTTTATACAGGCGGGAAAATAGGAAATAGGTATCGTGTCCCCCATTTTGTCCTTGGGTTGCCCGCCCGTCACCGAATTTGCTATCATGACGCTTACGAGATCCGCGAGGAGGACACCCATGGAACACAAGATCGGGCTCATCGGCTGCGGCACCGTCGGTCAGGGGCTGCTCCAGATCCTGCACGACAAGAAGGACTATCTCCGCGACGCCTTCGGCTTCGAGGCCAGGGTCGTGGCCATCGCCGACAAGCTCAAGGGCACGCTCCTGGTCCCCGGGGGCATCGACATCCCCGCCGTCCTGGCCCTCCTCGCCGCGGGCAAGGGCCTGGCCGAGTATCCCCGGGCCGCCGGGGGCCGGACCGAGCCTCTCGACCCGCTGGACATGATCGGCCAAACGGACGCCGACATCATCGCCGAGATGACCTACACCGACATCAAGACCGGCGAGCCGGCCACGAGCTACATCAGGAAGGCCCTGGAACTCGGCAAGCACGTCGTCACCTCGAACAAGGGCCCGGCCGCCCTCCATTACCGCGAGCTCCACGAGCTGGCCAGCCGGAACGGCGTCCAGTTCCGCATCGAAGGCACGGTCATGAGCGGCACGCCGGTCTTCCACCTGGTCGAATGCGGCCTGGCCGGCAACTCCGTCCGCGAAGTCAAGGGCATCCTCAACGGAACGACCAACTTCATCCTGAGCAAGATGGAGACCGAGGGCATGGATTACGGACCGGCCCTGGCCCTGGCCCAGAAGCTCGGCTACGCCGAGGCCGACCCGACGGCCGATGTCGAGGGCTTCGACGCCCTGGCCAAGGTCGTCATCCTGTCGAACGTCCTGCTCGGCGGCTCCCTCAAGACGTCCGACGTCCCCTGCAAGGGCATCTCCTCGATCACCAAGGCCGACGTCGAGGCCGCCAAGGCCCAGGGCTTCCGCTACAAGCTCATCGGCCAGACCCGGCTCGAGAACGGCGCCGTCAGGGCCGGCGTCTCCCCCCAGAAGCTGCCGCTCTCCGACCCCCTGGCCGGCGTCATGGGCGCGCAGAACGCCCTGACCTTCGACACCGACCTCATGGGCAAGGTCACCATCCAGGGCGCCGGGGCAGGCAAGATCGAGACCGGATTCGCGATACTCTCAGATATATTGGCGGTCCACCGGGGCTGAAACGCCGGGGGGGGCGGTCCCCCAGACGGCCGGCTTGACTCTTCCCCTGCCTTCTTTATATGCTAGGGACGCAGCTTTGGCTGTGTCATGCCGTTTGCCCTAAGAACGCTCTCCCGGCCCTCGAGGCCGTCGTCTGCCATCCGATCCCCACAGGAGGTCCCATGAGTACCGCCCCGACCTATTCGCCCGGCGTCATGAAGTACGTCGAGGCCGCCAAAGAGCTCCTGGCCGAGCGCGACGCCGCCCTGGCCCGGATGAAGGCGATGCGCTTCGACACCATCGCCGTCCACGGGCTCTACACCGTCGAAGAGGCGCTCAAGAGGAACCAGGGGGCCGTCATCGAGCCCCTGTACCTGTCCACGTCCCAGGCCTACGCCGATTCCGACGAGCTCGAGGCAGCCCTGGCCTACCTCGTCCCGACCTGGTGCTACACGCGGATCGCCAACCCGACCACCTATTATCTCGAATGGGTCATGGCCCTGCTCGAGGGCTACCGCACGGGCTGGGACACGTCCTGCTGCGTCACGGCCTCGGGCATGGGGGCCATCATGTCCGCGGTCGATCCCCTCCTGGTCAAGCAAAAGGAGGGCCCTGAGCGCATCAATTTCGTCTCCTGCATCCAGGTCTACGGCGGAACGTTCCAGCACTTCTCGCTCCGTAAGATGCAGGAGCGCGGCATCGAGTGCCGCTGGGTCAGGCACCCCTGGGACATCCAGGACTGGAAGTCGAAGATCGACGAGGACACCCGCTTCCTCTACATGGAGATGCCTTCCAATCCCCAGCAGTCCTTCGCCGACATCAAGGCCCTGGCCGACCTCGCCCACTCCTGGGAGATCCCGGTCATCGTCGACGCCACCTGCGCGACGCCGGCCCTGATGCGGCCGATCGCCCACGGCGCCGACATCGTCGTCCACTCGCTGACGAAGTCGATCACGTCCGGCGGCTTCGCCATCGGCGGAGCGCTCATCAGCCGCAAGCCCATCACGACCAAGGTCAGGAACGACCATCCCCTGTTCAAGGACAGCTACGCCGAATACGTCAAGTTCCTGCCCTACCGGGACAACGGGCCGGCTTCGGCGCCGGTCAACGCCCTCTTCGCCCTGAACGACCTGCGGACCCTGCGCTCGAAGATGGACCTCGTCAGCGCCAATTGCCAGACGATCGCCGAGCACCTCCAGAAGCACCCGAAGGTCTACCAGGTCGACTACCTCGGCCTGCCCAGCTACCATCTTCACGAGATGGCCGCCAGGTACATGAAGCTGGTCGATTCCGACGACGGGACGGGCCGCGAGATCAACCGCTACGGCCACCTGATGAGCTTCCGGGTCGACGGGCCGCCGGAGAACGCCCGCAGGGTCTTCGACCGGTTCAAGATGATCTACCGGGCCACCGACCTGGGCCGGATCAAGAGCGTGGCCACCATCCCGGCCATCTCGACCCATCAGCAGCAGGGCGAGGAGGCCCGGCGCGCGGCCGACGTTCCGCCCCAGCTCATCCGGCTCTGCGTCGGCGCCGAGCATCCCGACGACATCATCGCCGACCTCGACCAGGCCCTGAAGGCGCTCTAGGCCCGCCGCCGGCGGCGCCAACAGCGCCGGCGGGCGCGGGAACCGGGACCGGGACGGCCGGAAGGCCGTCAGCCCCGCCGGGCGAAGATCGATCCGGCGATGCCGAACGCGCCGCAGATCTCGCCGATCTCCGCGTCGTTCAGGCCTTCGCCCGCCTCGCCGATCGTCAGGTTCAGGTACTCGTAGCGGGCCGCCGTCTCAGCGTACTCGATCCGGTCCACGGCGCGGGTGACGGACCTGTCCGAGCGGGCGATGACGCCGTGCTTGCTCCAGACCGCGATCCGGTGGGAGCGCAGCGCGGCGGACGTCGCGGCCACGAGCCCGGCCGAGCCGGGGACCTGGAAGCGGATGGAGCCGAGCCCTTCCGGCAGGTTCACGACCGTCTCCGGCTGCCAGCGCAGCAGGCGGCGGCTCAACTCGTCCTCGGACCTATAGAGTGGGATGTGGCTCAGGTAGGTCAGGAACACCGGCTGGGCGTGGACCACGGCATGGAAGTTCGTGCCCGTCGCCGCGACCTGGTCCTGGTGCACGGCCAGGTGGGAGTTGAGCTCGCTGGTGAGCCGGGCGAACAGGCGCCGCGGCGACGTGTAGAGCCGGCCGGTCAGGCCGCCCTCGTCGACGGTGACGATCCCCAGGTTGGCCGCCGGGTCGTGGAGGATCTCGCGCAGCCGGCGGCCGGATCCGGTCACGAGCAGCGAGCCCCCGGCCAGGGCCGGCGCGGCGACCGGCAGGTCGATCGCCTCCGCGTTCGGGAAGCGGCGCCGAGCCTCGATCGGCCAGCTGGCGTAGGCCGAGATGTTGCCCGCGGCGCCCTCGCAGGAATCGATCTGGGACAGGCGCTGGCCGGCCTCGCCGATCATGGCGACGAACTCGTCCAGCTCAGGGAACGGCGCATCGATGGACATGGGACTGCTCCTCTCGCGCGGCATTATCGGCCCCGTCTCCGGCGGATGTCAAGGCTTCGCCGTCCCGGGACGGGACCGGCTCAGCCGAACTCCTCGGGCCGGATGCCCTTGAGATAGTCGACAAAACGGCGGTTGGCGTCGAGGCCCGCCTTCTTTTTTTTCTGGTAGATGGAGAAGAGGTCCTCCTTGACGCGGATGCCCGGAAAAAGATTGACCAGCCGGCGGCGGCGGAGATCCGGGACGATGGCGTACTTGGGGAGGAGGGCGATGCCGAGCCCTTCGGCCGCAGCGTTGATGATGCCGCGGATATGGTCGATCTCGATGACCGATTCCCGCTTGAAGGCCGGCTGCTCCTCCCGGGGGATCTCGTGCACGAACCGGCCCCACCAGGCGGCGTTCTTGTCCAGGGAGATGATCGTCTGCCCCTCGAGGTCCTTGGCCGCCGCGACGGTCCGGCCCCTCAGGTAGGACGGGGCGGCGACGACGGCGTATTCCTCCCGGAAGAGATCCGTCCGTTCGAGCCCGGCCAGGGCGTGCTGGCGGCAGTCGACGATCAGGTCGACGTCGTCGCTTATCAGGGCCGGCAGGGGATCGTTGGTGAACCGGAGATCGACACGGATGTCCGGGTTGCGGGCCAGGAAGGGCTTCAGGTGCCGGACGAGGACCAGCGTCCCGAATTCGACCGTCGCCCCCAGCCGGATCGTCCGGACGCGCCGGACGCCCGTCGACAGCGCATCCTCGGCCTTCTCGAGCTCGCCGAAGATGGCCCGGCAGCTGCGCGCCAGCTCCTGGCCCTCGGCCGTCAGGGCCAGGCGCCTGCCCCGCCGCGCGACCAGCTCGCACCCGGCGCTCGTCTCGAGCTTCCGGATGGCGTGGCTGACGGCCGATTGGCTGACATGGATCCGGCCGGCGGCCCGGGTGAAGCTGAGGGTCTGGGACAGGGCGTAAAAGGTCCGCAGCTGGTAGAGGTCGAGCCTCGTATGAACCTTATTCATGCTTATCATAAATATTATGCGCTTTTTTTATAGCCATGTCCATGCTAACTTCCGCCTGTCAGGCCTGAAGTCCGATCGACGGAGGGAGCCATGGAAGCGAACCGATGCACGGTGCCGAAGCCCGAGAGCGAGGCTGTCCGGGACTACGGTCCGGGCTCCGAGGACAAGCGCCTGTTGAAAGAAGCGCTGAAGAGCGCGCTCGACCGCCCGGTCGAGATCCCGCTGGTCATCGGCGGAGCCGGCGTCACGACGGGCCGAATGACGGAGATCCGCTGCCCCCACGACCGGTCCGCGCTTCTCGGGTCGTACCACACGGCGGGCCGGGAGGAGGCCCTGGCGGCCGTCGAGGCGGCCCTGAAGGCCAAGCGGGACTGGGAAAGGACACGCTGGCAGGACCGGGCGGCCATTTTCCTCCGGGCCGCCGACCTCCTGGCCGGGCGGTACCGCTGCGATATCGTCGCGGCCACGATGCTCGGCCAGAGCAAGAACGTCTTCCAGGCCGAGATCGACGCGGCCTGCGAGCTGGCCGATTACCTGCGCTTCAACGTGGCCTTCATGAGCCGCATCTACGCCGATCAGCCCGAGGACCAGGCTCCCGGGACCTGGACCCGCCTCGACTACCGGGCCCTGGACGGCTTCGTCTTCGCCGTGACCCCGTTCAACTTCACGGCCATCGGCGGCAATCTGCCGACGGCCCCGGCCATGATGGGCAACACCGCGGTCTGGAAGCCGGCCAGCACGGCCGTCCTCAGCGCCTCCGTTTTCATGCGCATCCTGACCGAGGCCGGCCTGCCCCCGGGCGTCATCAATATGGTCCCGGGGCGCGGGGCGGACGTCGGCGACCCGGTCATCGATCACCGGGACCTGGCCGGCGTCCATTTCACCGGATCGAACGGGACCTTCGAGGCGATCTGGCACCGGGTCGGCGTCAACGTCAAGAACGCCGCCTACCGGAATTATCCGCGGCTCGTCGGGGAAACGGGGGGCAAGGACTTCGTCGTCGCCGCCCCGGACGCCGACCCGGAGGCCGTCGTGACGGCCCTTTTCCGGGGAGCCTTCGAGTACCAGGGCCAGAAATGCTCGGCCACCAGCCGGGCCTACATCCCGCGGTCCATGTGGCCGGGGATCAGGAGCCGGCTGGCGGACCTGGCTTCAGGCGTCCTGGTCGGGGACGTGACCGACTTCAGGACGTTCATGGGCGCCGTCATCGACAAGCCCGCCTTCGACAACATCGTGAACTACATCGAATATGCCCGCGCTTCCAGGGAGGCGGATATCGTCATCGGGGGGACCTATGATGACAGCCGCGGCTATTTCGTCCGGCCCACGGTCATCGAAACGGCCGACCCGAGGTTCAGGACCATGGAAGAGGAGATCTTCGGCCCCGTCCTGACCGTCCATGTCTATCCCGACGGGGAATTCGAGCGGACGCTCGATCTCATCGATTCGACCAGCCCCTACGCCCTGACCGGCGCCGTCTTTTCGACGGGCCGCGAGGCGATCCGCCTGGCCCTGGAGCGGCTGGCCCATGCGGCCGGCAACTTCTATGTCAACGACAAGACCACGGGAGCCTGCGTCGGGCGGCAGCCTTTCGGCGGGGGCAGGATGAGCGGCACGAACGACAAGGCCGGCAGCGCCCTCAACCTCATCCGCTGGACGAGCCCGCGGACGATCAAGGAGAACTTCGACCCGCCGCGGACGATCGACTACCCGCACATGGCCGAAGCCTAGGGCTCAGGACTTCGGCAGGTACCAGCAGATGACCTTGGGCTCGGTCATCTCCTGGAGGGAGAACTTGATGCCCTCGCGGCCGAGGCCGGAGCTCTTGATGCCCCCGAAGGGCATGGAATCCAGCCGGTAATCGGTCGAGTCGTTGATCATGACCCCGCCGCAATCCAGGCCGTAGGCCAGCTTGAAGGCCATGTCGACGTCCCGGGTGAACAGGGCGGCGTGAAGGCCGTAGTCGATGCTGTTGGCCTCGGCCAGGGCCTGGTCGGCGTCGTCCACCGGGTAGAGGTTGACGGTCGGGCCGAAGACCTCTTCGGCATGGACCTTGGCCGTCTTCGGCACGCCCTCGAGAACGGTCGGCTCGAGGAGGGCGCCCGTGCGCCGTCCGCCCGCCAGGACCCTGGCCCCGGCCTTCTCCGCCTCCCGGACCCAGCCTTCGAGCCGCTGGGCCTCGCCCTCCGTGATCATCGGGCCCATGTCCGTCTCTTCCTTGAGCTTGTCGCCGATCTTGTAGCCCCTGGTGATGTCCACGAAGCGCTTCTTGAAAGGCTCGTAGACGTCCCGGTGGACGTAGATGCGCTGGACGCCGATGCAGTTCTGGCCGGCGGCCCAGAAGGCGCCGGAGACGCAGGTCTCGGCCGCCCACTCCAGGTCGGCGTCCTTCCAGACGATGACCGGCGAATTGGAGCCGAGCTCCATGCCGATCTTCTTCAGGCCGGCGAGCTTGGTGATGCGCAGCCCCGCCTCGACGCCGCCCGTGAACGAGATCATGCGCGGCCGCGGGTCGGCCACCATCGCGTCGCCGATCTCGCCCCCGTAGCCGGTGATGACCTGCATGACGAGCGGCGGCAGGCCGGCTTCCATGAAGGCCTGGACCAGCTTGACCCCCGACAGCGGCGTGACCGTGGCCGGCTTGAGCACGACGGAATTGCCGGCCGCGACGGCCGGGCCCAGCTTGTGGGCGACCAGGTTCAGAGGGTCGTTGAAGGGCGTGATGGCCAGGACGATGCCGATGGGCACGCGCTCGTAATAGCCGCGCCGCTTCTCGCCGCCCGGGAACGAGCTGAAGGGGATGGTCTCGCCCTGGATGCGCTTGGACTCCTCGGCCGAGGCCGTCAGGGTGTTGACGCAGCGCCGGGCTTCCTTGCGGGCCTCGCGGATGGTCTTCGAGCCCTCCCGCGCGATCGTCGTGGCGAAATCGTCGAGGCGGCTTTCCACGATCCGGGCCGTCTTGAACAGGATCTGGGCCCGGTCGTAGACGCTCATCTTCCGCGAGACCTCGAAGCCCTCGGCCGCCGCGGCGATGGCCTTGTCCACGTCGGCCGCGCCGCCGCGCGGCACCGTGTCGACCAGGGAGTTGTCGAAGGGATCCCGGACCTCGATCTTCTTCTCGCGGTCCACCCACTCGCCGCCCAGGAGCATCTTCATGGTCGCCCTCCTCGCCTCAACGAATGGACCTCCGGAGCGAGGCCGGAGGCCCCGGACAAGGAGGAATACTACCGGCAGCCGCGGGGGCTGTCAAGGATCCCCGCCCCCCTCCGCGCGGCCGGTTGAATTCCCCCGGCGCATCCTTTACAATCGGCCCGATGGCCAAGCTCGTCATCCGCGGCAACCACGGCCTCCGGCTCAAGGGCGAGGTCCGCATGAGCGGGGCCAAGAACGCCGTCCTGCCGGCCATCGCCGCCTCGCTGCTGACGAGCGAGGAGGTCCGGCTCACCAACGTGCCCCGGGTCCGGGACGTCGAGACCATGCTGACGCTCGTCGACGATCTCGGCGGCTCGCACCGCTCCGCCGGCGACGCGGTCGCGCTGCGCGTGCCGCGGCTCGGCTCGGACGAGGCCTCCTACGAGCTCGTTCGGGCCATGCGCGCCTCCGTGCTCGTGCTCGGCCCGCTCACGGCCCGCTTCGGCAAGGCCGTCGTGGCCCTGCCCGGCGGCTGCGCCATCGGCTCGCGCCCGGTCAACCTCCACATCGCCGGGCTGCAGAAGCTCGGCGCGGCCATCTCCCTCGAGCACGGCTACATCCGGGCCGAGGCCGGCCGCCTGCACGGCGCCGAGATCGAGTTCGAGAAGAAGACGGTCACGGGCACGGAGAACCTGCTCATGGCCGCCGCCCTGGCCAAGGGCGAGACCATCCTGCGCAACTGCGCCCGCGAGCCCGAGGTCACGGACCTGGCCGTGCTGCTCAACAAGATGGGCGCCAGGATCGACTGGCCCGAAGCGGACACCGCCCGCATCCACGGCGTCCGGGAGCTCGGCGGGGCGGAGCACGCCATCATCCCCGACCGCATCGAGACCGGCACCTTCCTCGTCGCCGGGGCCCTGACCCGCGGCGACCTCCTCATCCGCGGCGCCGTCGCCGGGCACGTCGAGAGCGTCATCGACAAGCTCCGGGCCTCGGGGGCCGCGATCGAGCCCGAGGGCGAGGACGCCCTCCGCGTCGTCGGCGCAGCCGAGGTCCGGCCCCAGGACATCACCACCTCGCCCTATCCCGGCTTCCCGACCGACATGCAGGCCCAGTTCATGGTCCTCCTGACCCAGGCCCCCGGCACCTCGATCATCACCGAGACCATCTTCGACCGCCGCTTCTCCCACGTCAACGAGCTCGTCCGCCTCGGCGCCTCGATCGAGGTCCAGGGCGACAAGGCCGTCGTCAAGGGCCGGACCCCGCTCTCCGGGGCCGAGGTGGTGGCCACGGACCTGCGGGCCTCCGCCGCCCTCGTCCTGGCGGGGCTCGTCGCCTCCGGCGAGACGACCGTGACCGAGATCGAGCACCTGGACCGCGGCTACGAGCGGATCGAGGAGAAGCTCCGCGGCCTCGGGGCCTCGATCGAGAGGCTCGGGCCGTGAGCGCCTCCGCCTCCGGCTGCCTCTTCTGCCGCATCGTCCGGGGCGAGATTCCGGCCAAGGTCCTGTTCGAGGACGACCGCGTCTTAGCCTTCGAGGACGTCCGGCCTCAGGCGCCGGTCCACTTCCTGGTCATCCCCAAGGAGCACTTCTCCTCGCTCGACGACATCCCCGGGGAGCGGCAGGCTCTCCTCGGCGAGATCCTGCTGCGGGCCCGGACGATCGCCCGCGACAAGGGCGTCTCCGGGAAGGGCTACCGGATCGTCCTCAACACGGGAGCGGAGGCCGGCCAATCGGTCTTCCACATCCATTTCCACATCCTCGGCGGGCGATCCCTCGGCTGGCCCCCGGGGTGACGGGCGGAGGCCCGGACGGCGGCGCGCCATGGCCTATCTCATCGACGGCAACAATCTCCTCGGCCGCATCGCTCCGCACGAGCTGCGCGAACGCTCGGGCCGCGAGGGCCTCGTCGCCCGGCTCCTGGCCTACCAGCGCGTCACCCGGGCCCGCATCCATCTCGTCTTCGACGGCAACCCCGAGACGACGCCGACCGACATCGCCGTCAACCCGAAGTTCGTCATCCATTATCCCGGCGAGGGCCGCAGCGCCGACGACGTCATCCTGGACATGATCGCCGCCCAGGCCGACCGTCGTCGCTTCTTCGTCGTCAGCTCCGACCGGGACATCCGCGAGGCGGCCAAGAAAAAGGGACTGGTCGCCGTGACCTCGGACGTCTTCGCCCGCGAGCTCAAGACGGCCCTCAAGGAAGGCAGGAAGCGGCGCGAGCTCGACAAGCGGACGGAAACGCCGACGGATCTCGAGATCGATCTGTGGGACGAGATGTTCAGGACCAAGCCATGAAGAAGTTCTCCATCGTGGGGGCGGGCCGGCTGGGAACGTCGCTGGCCGCGGCCCTGGTCCGGCGCGGCTGGGAGCTCGAGGTCGTCGCCGACCGGGACGTCCGGGCGGCCCGCGAGAGCCGGCGCATCATCGGCCGGGGCCGGGTTTCCGCCTCGCTCGCCGCGGCGGCCGCGGCCAGGGGCCTGGTCATCATCGCCGTGCCCGACGACGCCGTCGGCCGCGCCGCCGCCTCCCTCGCCCGCGCGGGCGGGCCGTGGGCCGGCCGGGTCGTCCTGCATACGAGCGGGCTCCTGCCGTCCTCAGTCCTCGGCCCCCTGGCCCGGCGCGGCGCCAGCGCGGCCTCCCTGCATCCCGTCCAGGCCTTTCCCCGCAAAGACCTGCCCGCGTCGGTCTTCGCCGGGATCACCTGGGGGGTCGAAGGCGGCGCCGCGGCGGTCGAGGCCGCGGAGACGATCGTGCGCGCGCTCCGCGGCCGCGTCCTCCTCGTCGCGGCCGGGGACAAGGCCCTCTACCACGCCGCCTGCGTCCTCGCGTCCAACGCCCTCGTCGCCCTGGAGTCGACGGCCGCCGGGCTGCTCGAGCGGACGGGGCTCGACGCCGAGGCCGCCGCCGCGACCCTCGCTCCCCTCCTGCAAGGAACTTTACAGAACGTAAAATCGCTTGGCCTGGAAAAGGCCCTGACCGGGCCGATCCTAAGGGGGGACCTGAAGACGGTGCGCCGGCACCTGGAAGCCCTCAAGGGGGCGCCACGGGAAAGAGAGGTCTATGCCGTCCTGGGCGGGAGGATCCTCAGCCTGGCCGCGAAAAGGGGCTTGCCGCCCGGGCGGGTCAGAGCAATGAGGCGTCTGCTCGAAGATAGATGACCTCTTCCTCGAGCCGGATGCCGGATATCCGCTCGACCCTGTCCTTGAGCTCGGCGGCCAGGGCCAGGACGTCGGCGGCCCGGGCGTTCCCCCTGTTGACGATGAAATTGCAGTGGCCCTCGTAGACCGCCGCGTCCCCGACCGACAGGCCGCGGGCGCCGGCCCGTTCGAGGAGCTGCCCGGCGGCGACCCGCTCCCCGGAAGCGGGGCAAAAATTCTTGAAGTAGCTGCCGGCGCAGGCCGTGCCAAGGGGCGGATGCTTGACCCGCCGCTTTTCCAGTATATCCCTGATCCTGGCCTCGGATCCCCGGGCGTCCCCAGGAGAACACAACAGGGTCGCCGAGAGGACGATGCCGGAGGCCTTCTTGAGGGCCGAATCCCGGTAGCCGAAGCCGAGGTCCGCCCTGGCCAGGGTCTTCCGTTCGCCTCCCGGCCTGAGGACGACCGCCGTCTCGACCGCGTCGCCGATGCTCGAGCCGTAGGCGCCCGCGTTCCCGTAAACGGCGCCGCCCACGGTCCCGGGGATCCCGGCCAGGAACTCGAGGCCGGTCAGGGAGGCCCCGAGGGCCTCGCGCAGGACGCAGGGCAGGCCCGTCCCGGAAAGAACCGTCAGCCGGCCTTCGCCCCGAGAGACGCCCTCCAGGCGGTTGCGGACGATGAGCCCCCTGTAGCCGGCGTCGTCGAAAAGGATGTTGTTCCCCCCGCCGATCACGTAGAAAGGATATTTCCAGGAGACCGCCAGGGAAACGGCCGTTTCGAGCTCGGCTTCCGTCCTGGCCTCGATAAAGAGGTCGGCCGGGCCGCCGATGCCGAAACTGGACATGGCCGAGAGAGGCACGTTCTCGGACAGGGCCGGGCCCAGCTTCTCTAGAAAGGCCCGCCTGAGGGCCGATTTCGGGTCCATGGCCGATATTATACCCCAGTCCCCCTTGCTGGCATATTTTTTGCTATAATTCAGGCGTGCGCCGACGCTCCCAGCCGCTTATTGACAAAGACCGCGAATGGGGAATATCATTCGGGCAATTTTTTGTGCGAGGTTAGCAATGAAAAGGACACTGTTCACGACCGTGACCTTGGTTCTCGTCCTCGTCGGATTGGCCGCCGCGCAGAGCGCGGACCAGGATTACCTCACGGCCATGCAGCTTTCGGATAACTGCCAGAAGGCCAAGGCCCTCGAGGCCTATCTGGCCAAGTACGCCGGGCAGGGCACGACCAACGAGCATTGGGCCCATGCCTATTACTGCCTGACGCCCTGCGCCTCGACCGATCCGGCCAAGGCCGCTGCGGCCGGCGAGAAGGCCCTGACCATGGAAGGCCTCGACAACGGGACCAAGATGCAGCTCCTGGCCACCATCCCGGCCCTCTACAACAAGGCCGGGCAGGCCGACAAGGCCGACGCCGCGGCCCAGAAGCTCATCGATTACGGCAAGGGCCTGAGCGACGCCAAGCTCTCCGGCCAGCTCCAGGCCGCCGGCCTGGTCATGATCGGCCAGTTCGCCGAGAAGTCCGGCAACGTCGGCAAGGCCGCGGAGTATTACATCAAGGCCTACGGCACTTACAAGGACCCGAACATCTCCAAGCTTCTCAACGGCCTGGCCGGGTCCCTGTACAAGAACGGCAAGTTCGCCGAGGCCGAGCAGGTCTTCCGGCAGTTCTACGCCTCCGACCAGGGCCCGGAAAGCGCCGCGCTCCTCGGCCAGACCCTCTACAAGCAGGGCAAGGTCGGCGAGGCCCTGGCCATCTACAAGGAAGGATACGCCAGGAAAAGGACCGCTTCGCTGGCCCAGAACATCGCCGTCCTCCTCAACGCCCAGGTCAAGACCGATCCGTCCAAGACGATGGAGGCCGTGACCGCCAACATCGAGGCCGGGCTGCTCATCCCGGCCCAGCAGAAGAACTTCTTCGGCATGGCCCAGAACCTCTTCGTCGGCCAGGACAAGGACCTGGCCTCGAGCTACGCCAAGATCGAGGAGCACAAGAAGGCCGTCGAGGAGTTCAACAAGACGATCGACCAGAAGTTCTCGGGCAAGACCGAGGATGATCTCTCGGAGAGCGACAAGCGGCTGCTCAAGACTCTCAACGGCAACATCGAAGCCGAGAACCAGGCCATCGCCCAGATCCAGGCCAGCCAGAAGGACGTCCTGGCCAAGTTCAACGCCCTCGTCGCCCAGGTCAAGTCCAGGATGGGCAAGTAGGGCGCAAGCGCCCGACCGGTCCGCGACGTCCGCCGTCCCGGCCCCGCCCGGGGCCGGCGGCGGAGAGTCATCGATAGAAGGAGGGTTCAGGTGTCCTCCTCTCCCGCCGGGCCCAGGGAGCGCGCCCGGGCCGAAGCGCTCCGCCGCCAGATCGTTTACCACGAGCGGAAGTACTACGTCGACAACGACCCCCAGATCTCCGACGAGGAGTTCGACCGGCTCGTCGGCGAGCTCCGCGGCCTCGAGGCCCGCTTCCCCGAGCTGGTGACGCCGGAGTCCCCGACCCAGCGGGTCGGCGAAAAGCCCGTCGAGGGCTTCGCCACGGTCGTCCACCGGACGCCGATGATGAGCATCGACAACGGCTACGGCGAGGACGACCTCCGCGAGTTCGACGAGCGCGTCCGCAAGCTGCTCCCGGGGCGGACCGTCGCCTACACGGCCGAGCTCAAGATCGACGGCCTCGGCATCGCCCTCGTCTATCGCGGCGGTAAGCTGGCCCAGGCCGTCACCCGGGGCGACGGCGTCCGCGGCGACGACGTGACCGCCAACGTCCGGACCATCCGCTCCCTGCCCCTGGCCATCGACGCCCCCGGCGAGGTCGAGGCCCGCGGCGAGATCTATCTCCCCTTCAAGTCCTTCCAGGCCCTCAACCGGGACCGCGAGGAGGCCGGCGAGCCGCTGTTCGCCAACACCCGCAATGCGGCGGCCGGGTCCGTCCGCCTCCTCGATCCGCGGCTGGTCGCCGGCCGGAACCTCCGGGCCTTTCTCTATTACCTGTTCATCGACGGCCGCGAGGAGCCGACCCAGTGGGGCTCCCTGCTCAAGCTGAAGGAGCTCGGCTTCCCGACCAACCCCCACTCGCGCCTGTGCCGGACGATCGACGACGTCCTCGCCTATTACCGGGAATGGACGGCCAAGCGGGACACGCTCGATTTCGACGCCGACGGCGTCGTCATCAAGGTCGACGACGCGGACGAGCGCCGGGACCTGGGGGCGACGGCCAAGTCGCCGCGCTGGGCCTTCGCCTACAAGTTCCCGGCCCGGCAGGCCACGACCCGGGTCAACGACATCGTCGTCCAGGTCGGCCGCACCGGCGCCCTGACGCCCGTGGCCGTTCTCGAGCCGGTCAAGCTGGCCGGGGTGACCATCAGCCGCTCGACCCTTCACAACGAGGAAGAGCTGCGGCGCAAGGACATCCGGGTCGGCGATCACGTCCTCATCGAGCGGAGCGGCGACGTCATCCCCCAGGTCGTCTCGGTGATGATGGACCGGCGGCCCCGCGGCGCCAGGCGGTTCGCCTGGCCCAGGCGCTGCCCCGTCTGCGGCTCGAAGGTCTTCAAGCCCGAGGGCGAGGTCATCTCGCGCTGCGAGAACGCGTCGTGCCCGGCCCGGATCAGGGAATCGATCCTCCACTTCGCCGGGCGGCGGGCCATGGACATCAACGGGCTGGGGGAGGCCGTCGTCGACCAGCTCCTGGCATCGAAGCTCGTCCGCTCCATCCCCGATCTATACGGCCTGGAGCTCGACAAGCTGGCCGCCCTCGAGCGCCTGGGGGCCAAGAGCGCCGGGAACCTCCTCGACGAGATCGAGGCCTCGAAATCGCGCGGCCTGGCCCGGCTCCTTTTCGCCCTGGGCATCCGGCACGTCGGGGAGCGGCTGGCCCAGACGCTGGCCGCGCGCTTCGGGTCGCTCGCGGCCCTGGAGAAGGCCGGCCCGGACGATCTCGTCCAGGTCGAGGACGTCGGGCCCAAGGTGGCCGAAAGCGTCCTCTTCTTCTTCGCCCAGCCGGAGAACCGCGAGCTCATCGACCGGCTCCGCCGGGCCGGCGTCGCCGACCGCACGGCGGCCGCGGCGGCCGGGCCCAGGCCCCTGGCCGGCCAGGTCTTCGTCATCACCGGCGCGCTGGCCGGCCTCAGCCGCGACGAGGCGCGCGATCTCCTCGAGGCCCGGGGCGCGGAGGTCGGGTCCTCCGTGACGCGGAAGACAACCGCCCTGATCGTGGGGGAATCGCCGGGCTCCAAGCTCGACCGGGCCCGGGAGCTCGGCGTGAGGATCGTCGGCGAGAAGGAATTCCGGGAGCTCGTCGGCCGCGAGGCCTAGCTACTTCTTTTTCTTCTTCGAGCCGAACAGGTCAAGCTTGAAGATGCTCTTCGGCCCCTTGGACCGGCGCCCGGCCAGGTCGTCGAGGGCCTCCCGGGCGGTGGCATGGTCGGGGTCGACTGAGACGGCCTTCTCGAGCTGCTTGAGGGCCTTGGTCTGCAATCCCTCGGCCTTGTAGAGCAGTCCCAGCCCGACGTAGGCCTCGGGGTTCCAGGGCTCGAGCTCGATGGCTTTGAGGAAATCCTGCTCGGCCTTCCTGACGTAGGCCGGCAGCCGGGCTTCGCACATGGCCAGCAGGAGGTAATAATCGGCCTTGTCCCGGCGCATCCGGACGGCTTCCTCGAGATAGGCCACGGCCTCGTCGTAGCGCGCCTGGCCGTGAAGGGTCTTGCCCTGGCGGAACTTCGTGTCCGCCTTGCGCAGGACGTCCTGGGCGTCCTCCTGGGCGGCGACCGGGCCGGACTTGGCGTCGTAGGCCCGCCGGGAGTCCTTGTTGCTCAGGACCCGGTAGGCGTTGTTGATGCCGTCGAAGACCTCGTGGATCTGGGACTTGAACCGGGCCGCGATGCCGCGGTCGAAACGGTCGGGATGGAAGCGGCGGGCCAGCTGGAAATAGGCCTTCTTGATGTCCTCTTCCGTGGCCGTCTTGGGGACGTCCAGGATCTGGTAGAGAGTCATCGCCGGCAGGGTATCGCGCAGGCTCAGGACCTCGGCGATCTCCCGCGGGACGTCCTCGTGGGCCTGGCTCGGCGGCTTGATGCGCTCCTTGACGTCCAGCCTGGCCCGGGAGGAGGCCTCGCCCTCGAAATCGACGATGCCGAGGCAGTAGAACAGGTACAGGCTCTTCCAGAACTGGTCGGGCGGCATCGTCAGCGACTTGAGGATAACCTCCGCGGTGTCGGCGCCGTTGATCTTCTCCAGGATCTCCTTCTCCTCGATGGTCAGCAGATAGGCGTAGGTCTTGCGGCCGAGCGCCGGCGTCCGGTTGGCCAGGAAGGCCTGCAGGAGCGGATGGGCCTGCATGCGGCGGATGCCGTACTCGATGAGCAGGGGCACGCTGACCTGCGACTCGGGGACCGCGGCGCCGAAGCTCTCGTGGGGCTGGAATTCGAGCTCGGCGTCGAAGAAGCCGAAGGCATTGAGGACGCTTTCGCGGATCTGATGGCCCAGCGCCTCGGCCAGGTCCTCTTCGGAGATCACGCCCTGGGTCTTGAGGACCTCGCCGATGTTCTTGCCGGGCTCGATGTACTGATCGAGCTTGGCGTGGGCTTCCTTGGGGATGCGCTCGAGCTTGAACAGGATCTCGCCCAGGCGCTCGTCCGGCTGGTTCGTCTTGACCTGGGCGATCGCGCCCTTCTCGAAGAAGAAATACTTGAGGATGTCGCCGCGCCGATAGACCAGGCGCCCGGTCTTCTTCTCGAAGAAGACGTCCCGCAGTTCGACGGCGATGTGGCTCATGGCCCTCCAGATTCCGGAAGGCCCAACTATAGTCCAGACGTCCGGAGATTTCAACATCGGGGAAAAGGGCCGCGTTTGAACGGGCCGGGGGATTGTGTTAATTAATGCCCATGAAGATCGCCATCGCGCAGATCGCGCCCAAGCTCGGGGACGTCGAGGCCAACCTCGACCTCCACCTGGACGTCCTGGAGAAGGCGAAAAGGCAAAAGGCCGGGCTCGTCGTCTTCCCCGAGCTCAGCCTGACCGGCTACACCCTCAAGGACCTGGTCGAGGAGGTCGCCCTGGACCCGGCCGCCGACCCCCGCTTCCGCCGCCTCGCGGCCCGGACCAAGGGGATCTCGGCCGTCGTCGGCTTCGTCCAGGAGAGCCCGTCCGAGCGGGGGCTCTTTTACAATGCCGCGGCCTTCATCTCCGGCGGCCGGATCGTCCACGTCCATCGCAAGGTCTTCTTGCCGACCGGCGGCATGTTCGAGGAAGCCAAGTTCTTCGCTCAGGGGCGCGACTTCCGGGCCTTCGACGCGCCGTTCGGCCGGGCCGGGCTCCTGGTCTGCCGCGATTTCCTCCAGCTCGGCTCGAGCTACGCCCACTACGCCGCCGGGGCCGAGGTTATCATCTGCATCTCGGCCGCCCCGGGCCGCGGCGTCGGAGGCGGCGACGCCTTCGAGACCGGCCGGATGTGGGAGCTCATGGGCGAGGCCGTGTCCTTCTTCTCGACGGCCTACGTCGTCTACGCCAACCGGGCCGGCAGCGAGGACGGCGTCACGTTCGCCGGCGGCTCGTTCGTCTTCGCGCCCGGCGGCCGGCTCGTCGTCCGGGCCTCGTCCGTCGATCCCGACCTGGTCTTCTGTTCCGTCGATCCCGCCGCCGTGGCCAGGGCCCGCCGGACCTGGCTTTTCAAGCGGGACGAGAAGCCCGAAGCGGTCTGGCGATCGCTCGAAAGGATAGTCCGTGCCTCCGAAGATTAATCCGTCCTTCGTCGAAAAGGTCCTGGTCCGGTTCATCCGGGACGAGTTCGGCCGGTGCGGCTGCGGCCGGGGCCTCGTCGGCCTCTCCGGCGGGCTCGACTCCGCGGTCTGCGCCGCCCTGGCCGCCCGGGCCCTCGGCCCGGACAATGTCCTCGGCCTGATCATGCCCTACGGCCGGGCCTTCCAGGGGGATGTCCGCGACGCGGCCGCCCTGGCCCGCCGCCTCGGCATCCGGTCCGAGACGATCGATATCACCCCGCAGATCGACATCTACTTCGCCGCGCATCCGGGGGCGAGCCGGGTACGCAAGGGCAACAAGATGGCCCGCGAGCGCATGTCCATCCTCTACGACCACTCGGCCCGCGACGGCGGGCTCGTCCTGGGGACAAGCAACAAGACCGAGCTCCTCCTCGGCTACGGCACGATCTACGGCGACATGGCCTGCGCCATCAACCCCATGGGCGACCTCTACAAAACGCAGGTCCGGGAACTGGCCACCCACCTGCGCATCCCGGCCGCGATCCGGCGCAAGGCCCCGACGGCCGGCCTCTGGCCCGGCCAGACGGACGAGGGCGACATCGGCCTGGCCTACGACGAGATCGACGACATCCTCTATGCCCTCGTCGAGGGCCGCCAGGCCCGCCGGGAGATCATCGCGGCCGGGCACTCGGCGGCCGCCGTCGACCGCGTCCTGCGGCGGGTCCGGGGCTCTCAGTTCAAGCGGCTCCTGCCGCCGATCGCCAAGCTTTCGACGCGCTCAGTGGGCCACGATTTCCTCTATCCCTACGATCGGGGGAGATAGCCCGTGCCCGGCCGCCTTTTCGTCGTCGGAACGCCCATCGGCAACCTCGAGGACATCACGCTGAGGGCCCTTCGCGTCCTCGGCGAGGTCGCGGCCATCGCCTGCGAAGACACCCGGCAGACGGTCAAGATACTGAACCGCTACGGCATCAAGAAGCCGCTGATCAGCTATTTCCAGCCGCGCGAGGGCCGGCGCATCCCGGAGATCATCGGGCTGCTCGAGGCCGGCCGCGACGTCGCGCTCGTCTCCGACGCCGGCACGCCGGGCATCTCCGATCCCGGCTTCCCGCTGATCCGCGAAGCCCTCAAAAAGGGGCTCCAGGTCGTGCCCATCCCGGGCCCTTCGGCCGTGACGGCGGCCCTGTCCGCGGCCGGACTGCCCACGCACCGCTTCCTTTTCGCCGGCTTTCCTCCCCCGAAGGCCGCCGGGCTGCGCAAGCTCCTCGAAGGGCTGGCGCGCGAAGAGGCCACGCTCGTCTTCTATCTCCCGACCCGGCGGCTGCCAGAATTCCTGGCGGCGGTCATCGAAGTCCTCGGGGACAGGCGGGTGGTCGTGGCCCGGGAGCTGACCAAGATCCATGAGGAGTTCCTGAGAGGCTCCGCCGCCGAGCTGGCCGCGGCGGCAGGCCCCCGGCCCCCCAGGGGCGAAGCCACGGTTCTGGTCGACGGCGCCTGAAGAAGACCAGGCTATCCCTCGATTTCCCCTTTTTCCCAATATAAGCAAGCCCGAAGAATATTTTTTTCCAATACTTGACAAAATAGCACTAAGATATTATATTGGTGTCACACTAAGATATAACGAGGAGGCTTCAGATGGCTATTATCAGATGGGATCCCTACAGGGATATGGGAACCCTCAGGGACAGGATGAACCGGCTTTTCGAGGACATGTCGGTGTCCAAGGGCGAGGAAAAGGACCTCATGGCCCACGCCTGGGCCCCTTCGGTCGACATTTATGAGACCGAGAACGAGGTCGTCCTCAGCGCCGAGATCCCCGGCGTCGACGCTAAAGACGTCGAGATCAAGGTCGAGGACAACAACCTGACCCTTCGCGGCGAGCGCAAGTTCGAGAAGGAGACCAAGGAAGAGAATTACCACCGTGTCGAGCGGTCCTACGGCTCGTTCTACCGCTCCTTCGCCCTGCCCAGCTATGTCGATCAGGACAAGATCGAGGCCGAGCAGGAGAACGGCGTCCTCAAGATCCACTTGCCGAAGCGGTCCGAGCTCAAGCCCCGCAAGGTCAAGATCGTGACGCCCGTCCAGGCGCAGGCCGAGAAACCCAAGAAGTAACTGGTTCGCATCCTCTCGCCAGGCGGCTCCCGCTACCCGCGGGGCCGCCTTTTTTTATTCTTCTCCCATTTCCGAGAAACCTCCGAGGCGGCGAGGGATGTACGGCAGGGAGCGAAGCCCTCGAAGCGACCATCAGAAGCATGGCGGAGCGACTCGGAGCCATGCTTCTGACCTCCGCTCCCCAGAGTCCGCTCCGGGCCGGCCGGGGAGCAAGAGGCATATCCCGAGCAAAGCCGGAGAGAGGCGCTTCCCGGAACCTGGAGAAGAACCTTTCTTATGCCTGGGCCAGGGTAATGGCCCTGACTTCCTTGGCCCCGGCCTCCTTCAGCACTCTGGCGCATTCCCGGATGGTCGCTCCGGTCGTGGTGACGTCGTCGATCAGCACCAGCGTTCGGCCCCTGACCCGGTCGGGCCGCCGGACGGCGTAGACGCCGCGGACGTTCCTCTCGCGGTCGCCGGCCCTTAGGCCGGCCTGGGCCGGGACGTTCCGGGTCTTGACGAGCGCCCCCGCGACGACGTCGATGCCCCGGAGGGCGGCCAGGTCGCGGGCCAGCAGGCGGGCCTGGTTGAAGCCCCGCTCGCGCCGCCGGGCCGGGTGAAGGGGCACGGGGACGAGGGCCTCGGCGTCCAGCCAGAGCGGCCCGTCCGAGCCGAGGCAGACCTCGGCGTAGCGGGCCAGCGGCCGGCTGAGCGGCGCGCAGCGCCTGTACTTGAAGAGGAGGATGACGTCCTTGAGGGTCCCGCCGTAGGCGCCGCAGGACCGGTGCCGCGAGAAGGCCGGCGCCTGCCCCAGGCACCGGGCACAGAGATGATCTTCCGGTCCGTCCTGGAGGAACCGCCCGCAACGGGGGCAAACGGGGCCCCGGCGCGGACCCAGCTTCTCCAGGCAGGCGGCGCAGACGACCTTTTCCCCGGGGCGATCGAGAGGTTCATGGCAGAGACGGCAGAATGAGGGGAAGAACAGCAGCTCGGCCAGCCGGGCCAGCCAGGCCGCCCGGGTCCGGAGCGACGGGGTCACGGCATTTCGCGTTCTTTTTCGGCCTTTTCCTGGTCGTCGATGCAGTAGGGCGTCCAGGGGATGGCTTCGAGCCTCTTCATGCCGATGTCCTTGCCGCAGACCTGGCAGATCCCGAAATCGCCGTGATCGAGCCGCTTGAGGGCCTCGTCGATGAGCAGGAGCTGCTCCCGGTCGCCGTCCGACAGGCTCAGCAGGAATTCCTTGGTATAAGAGGTTTCCGCCTTGTCGACCAAGTCCTGGGCGACATTGGACTCCATCTCCTTGCTCTCGCTGATGGTATCGGTGAGCTTTCGGGTGATGCTCTCCTTCCTCGCGCGGAGCTTGGCCCGGAACTCGTCTTTCTCTTTCTTGTTCAGCTTACGAGGCATCGGACAATCCCTTCATTTGGCATAATGCCGGCCCCCGACGATGGTCAGGGCCCGGTAGATCTGCTCGAGCAGAACAACGCGCGCCAGTTCGTGCGAGAAGGTCAGCCGCGACAGTGACAATCTCATGTCCGCCCTCTCCACGATGCGGTCCGCGAGCCCGAGGAAGCCGCCGACGACGAAGGCCAGCGGCGTTCCCGACTCTCTCTCCCGGCCGCGGAGGAAGCGGGCGAATTCCGCCGACGACATCTCCCGGCCGCGATCGTCGAGACAGATCACGTACGCGCCGTCGAGATGGCGTTCGAGGCTGCGCGCTTCAAGGTCCTTGATCTTTTCGGCGTGCTTTTCCCCCAGCCCCCTGCTCTCGCGCGTCTCGATGACCTCGAGCGTCGCGAGGGACCTGATGCGCGCCTCGTAAAAGCCCTGCAACCCCCGCAACTCGGGATTCTTCGTCTTGCCGGGCCAGAGAAGTTTCAGGCGCATCGCCGAAAACGCCTTTAGACAATAGCGATTCGTTCCTGGCTTGTCAACCCCCTATTTCCGCCGTCACGGGCCCGCGAGATCGGGCGCGAACGGGCCCCGGGAACGCCGCAACTAGAATTCGAGGCGGGGCGCGTCGCCCCAGAGCTGCTCGAGGCCGTAGCGGTCCCGCGCCGCCCGGGAAAAGACGTGGACGACGAACGAACCGTAATCGACGAGGATCCAGTCGGCCGCATCGCGCCCTTCGACGCCCAGGGGCCGGTAGCCGGACGGCTTGAGGGCCTGCTCGACGGCCTCGGCGATGGCCGCGTTCTGGCGGGACGAGTTCCCGTGGGCGATGACGAAGAAGTCGGTGAACGACGAGAGCTCGCGCAGGTCGAGGGCGCAGAGGCCCTCGGCCTTCCGGCCCAGGGCGGCCTCGACGGCGGCGCGCACCGGCGCGGGCAGGCTCCTCTTGGTGAACCGTTTTTTCTTTTCTTCGGCCATGGCTCCTATCGACCTCTGTAGAGTTTATGTTCGCGGATGTAGGCGGCGACGGCCGGCGGCACGAACCCGTCCAGGGGCCGGCCGCGGCGGACCCGCTCCCGGACCTCCGTCGACGACACGTCGAGGGCCGGGATCGGGACGAGCAGGACCCGGCAGCGCGGCGGGGCGGCGCCGTCCAGCGGTCCCGCCCCGGCCAGGGGCCCAATCCCGCTGCGGAGGCGGCCGCCGAGGACGTCCCGGGCCCGCTCGAGATCGAAGCCGGGCCGGGCCATCACCAGGAAAAAGCACTCCTGGAGGACCTTCTCGTACTCGTGCCACGTCCCGATGTCGAGGAAGGCGTCGACCCCGAGGATGAAGAACAGCCGGGCCCCGGAGTTGAGGCGGCGGACCTGGCGCAGGGTCAGGATGGAGTAGGACCGGCCGCGCGCCTCGACCTCGAGCGGCGAAGCCTCGAATCCGGCCCGGCGCCGGACGGCGATCTCGACCATCCGCAGGCGGTCGGCCGGCGAGGCCGCCCCGCCCGCCGCCTTGTGCGGCGGCAGATAGGACGGGATGAAGAGGATGCGGCCGAGCCGCGTCCGCCGGCGGACCTCCGACGCGGCCTTCAGATGGCCGCAGTGGATGGGATCGAAGGTGCCCCCAAAGAGGCCGATCGTCTCCATCAGGGCCGTCCCTCCGGTCCCTTGGCCCCGGGCTCCCCGGTCCCGGGCGCCGCCTCGAGCTCCGCCAGCTTCCGGGCCGCGGCCTCGACCAGGGGCTTCAGGCCCTCCTCCTTGAGCGCCGAGACGGCGAAGAACGGGATCTTCCGGCGGGCGGCCAGGCGCCGCAGCCGGGCCAGGCGCGACGCGTCGTCCCCGAGCAGATCGACCTTGTTGGCGGCCAGGATCTGGGGCCGGGCCGCGACCGCTGGCGAGAAGGCCTCGAGCTCCTTCATGATGACCTTGAAGTCCTCGACCGGGTCCCGCCCCGAATAGGGCGAGACGTCGACGATATGGATGAGCAGCTTGGTCCGCTCGATGTGGCGCAGGAAGCGTATGCCCAGGCCCTGGCCCCGGTTGGCCCCCTCGATCAGCCCGGGGACGTCGGCGACGATGAACGAGCGGTACTCGCCGATATCGACGACGCCGAGATTGGGCGTCAGGGTCGTGAACGGGTAGTCGGCGATGACCGGCCTGGCCGCGGAGATGCGGGAGATGAGCGTAGATTTCCCGGCGTTGGGGAAGCCGATCAGGCCGACATCGGCGATGAGCTTGAGCTCGAGGAAGAGCTCCTTCTCCTCGCCGGGCCGGCCGGGCTGCCACTCGCGCGGCGTCTGGTGCGTCGGCGTCGCGTACGAGGCGTTGCCCCGCCCGCCCCGGCCGCCGCGGGCCACGACGCAGGACCGGCCGTGGACGTCCAGGTCGGCGAGGACCGCGCCGCCGTCGGCCTCCCGTATCACGGTGCCGACGGGCACGCCGAGGCGGACCTCGGAGCCGCGCTTGCCCTGCCGGTTGCCACCCTCGCCGGGCGCGCCGTTCTTGGCCTTGATGATGGGGTGGAAACGGAAATAGGCCAGCGAGCTGATGTTCTCGTCGGCGGTCAGGACGATGCTGCCCCCGTCCCCGCCATGGCCGCCGTCCGGGCCGCCTTTCGGCACCCGGGCTTCGCGGCGGAAGCTGACGCAGCCGTCGCCGCCGCGGCCGGCCTTCAACGTGACGGTGACCTGGTCAACGAACAACGGCGGCGCCGCTTGTCCTCAGGCGGGCACGACGGTGACGATCTTCCCCTTGCGGCCCTTGTCGGAGAACTGGACCGTTCCCGTGACCGTGGCGAAAAGGGTGTCGTCCTTGGCCCGGCCGACGTTGAGGCCGGGCTTGATGGGGGTGCCCCGCTGACGGATGATGATGGACCCGGCGTTGACCTTCTGGCCGCCATGGCGTTTGACGCCGAGCCTCTTTCCCGCGCTGTCGCGGCCGTTCTTTCCGGCTCCGCCGGCTTTCTTATGGGCCATGGCTTACTCCTTGCTGGCTTTCTTGGGCTTGGCCGGGGCCGCCTTCTTTTCGGCTTTCGGCTTGGCCGCTTCCTTCTTGGCCGGCTTGGCCTTGGCCGCCGCCTTGGCGGGCTTCTCGGCCGCCGCGGCCGGCTTCTGCGCGTCCGCCTTCGGCTTGGGCGCCGGGGCGGGCTTTTCGACCGGGATGATCTTCTCTTCGGCCAGGTCCGCGGCCGTGACGACGGACCGGTCCGCCGCGATCCGGGTGATGCGGACCTTGGTCAGCTGCTGCCGGTGGCCGCGGGTCCGGCGGAACTGTTTCCTTCTCTTCTTCTTGAAGACCAGGACCTTCTCGTCCTTGAAATTCTCGAGGACCAGGCCAAGGACCATGGCGTTGTCGAGAACCGGGGTCCCGACCTGGACCGTGCCGCCGTCCTCGATGAGGAGGACGCGCTCGAATTGGGCCTTCCGCCCCGGCTCGAGATCGAGCTTCTCGACGGCCAGGACGTCCCCTTCCTTGACGCGGTATTGCTTGCCGCCCGTCAGGATCACAGCGTGCATGTCGACCTACCCTTCGGAGGAGATACGAAAAAGGAACAGCAAATTTAACATAGGACCGGTTTTAAGTCAAATTAGCGCGCCTTGACAGGCCCGGGCCGATTCTCTACCCTTGGGGCGTCCGCGGGCGGTTAGCTCAGCGGCAGAGCGTCGGTTTTACAAGCCGAGGGTCGCAGGTTCGATCCCTGCACCGCCCATCCCGTAGCGAGCGAAGCGAGCGGAGGCGGCAGAAGTCCAGCTGAGCGACTCGAAGCTGGACTTCTGCGAAATATCGGGATCAAGGTGTTTCTTGGCTTTTAGCGACGCGAGCGGAGGCGGCAGAAACCCGCCTGAGCGTCACGAAGGCGGGTTCCTGCGAAATATCTTGATAAAGTCGTCTGCCTGATAGCCTGTTGCCATCTGGTTTTGCGAAGCGAGCGGAGGCGGCAGAAGTCCAGCTGAGCGACTCGAAGCTGGACTTCTGCGAAATATCGGGATCAAGGTGTTTCTTGGCTTTTAGCGACGCGAGCGGAGGTCAGAGACCTTTCTCCTCCGTCGCGGCCGCTGACCTCCTGTCCCGTTTCCGGCAGTCCCTCTCGAGGCGGTGAGGGAATTCACCTCGCAGATCCCCGTGCTGGAGAGGGGACCCGCGAAGCGGGGGGAACCGTGTAACCGGTTCCCGGGGCCGGGGAGCCAGAGGTGATTCCCGAGCATAGCCGGAGAGAGGGACTTTCCGGATTCAACAGAGGAAAAGCGCCCCCGACGGGATTCGAACCCGTGTTGCTGCCTTGAAAGGGCGGTGTCCTGGGCCTCTAGACGACAGGGGCACATACGTGAGCCGTGCTGGATTCGAACCAGCGACACCCGGCTTAAAAGGCCGGTGCTCTACCGCTGAGCTAACGGCCCGAAAAAAGCACTATTATAGTGACGGGGGAGAAAGAGTCAACAGCCCCCGGCCGGACGCCGAGCCCCTCAGGCGAGGGGCTCGAACTTGATGATGACCCAGCGGCCGCGATGCGGGATATTGTTGGCCTCGTCTTTGAGCAGGTACTGCTTGAGGAGCAGTTTGTATTTCTTGGTCACGCCGGCCCGGTTGGTGATGGAGATATCGACGTCCTTGGAGTGGACGCTGCCCGTCAGCTCGCGGACGTTCGGCAGCTCGCGCACGCCCAGGGAGAACATCGTCATCTCCTCTTCGGAGGAGGCGGCGGCTTTGGCGGCGCTGTAGGTCTTCTTGAGCTCCTGCATCTTGCCGTTCTCGACGTCGTACTTGGCCTGGAGCTCCTCGACCTTCTTCTTGAGGGCGGCCTTGGCGCCGGCCGAGCGGGTCGTATCCATCTCGAACTGGGCGTCCTTGACGGCCGCGTCCGAGTCGAGGGTCGGGCCGATCTGGGCGTCCTGGAGCTTCTTGGATTCGATCTCGGCCTTATTCAGATCGGGCAGCTTGGCCGGTTCGATCTTGTCCGGGCCGATGTTGATGACGGACCAGGAGCCCAGCTCCGGCTGGAGCGGGTCGAGGGCCATGCTCGACATCGTATCGTTGTCGTTCATCATGACGGCGTTGAAGTACTTTTTGAGGAGGGTTTTCTCGGGCGCCGGCGTGCATCCCTGGATAAAGATGAATGCGACGAAAACGCCGAGTGCGACCAGTGTTCTTTTCCTCATGTCTCCTCCTTCACTATTCGTTTCGAGACTTCTCTGGGAGGATGATATCGTGTTCGAGGGGGGAAAATCAAGCCTTTTTATCCGGGCCAGCGATCCTGGTTTTCCCGGCCTGTTTTTTATGCTACACTACCACGCTCGAAAACTCCGATACGGGGTATTGAACATGGCGCAAGACAAGGATCCCGTTCTCAGGCACCCGAAGGACCCGGCGGCCCTGCTCGACGTCATCCGCGACGTCCAGGCCGCCGCGGGGCACGTCTCCGACGAAGCCGTCGGGCGCATCGCCGCTCACCTGAAGCTCGCCGAAGCCGAGGTCCGCGGGGCGGTGACGTTCTACCATTTCTTCTCCCTGGCCCCCCGGGGCCGGTCCACGGTCTACCTGAACGATTCCATCACCTCGCGGATGATGGGGCGGACGGCCGTGGCCCGGGCCTTCGAGGACGAGGCCGGCTGCCGCTTCGGCGAGGTCAGCGCCGACGGCGCGATCGGCCTCTTCCCGACCTCGTGCATCGGCATGAACGACCAGGAGCCCTCGGCCATCGTCGACGGGACCGTCTTCACGGCCCTGACCCCGGACAAGGCCCGGGCCATCATCCGCGGCCTGCGGGCCGGCACGCCGGCCCGGGACCAGGTCGCCGCCTTCGGCGACGGGGCCAACCAGTCTGACCTGGTCCGCTCCATGGTCGTCAACAACATCCGCCGGCGCGGCCCGGTCCTGTTCGGCGCCCACGAGACCGGCGCGGCCCTGCGCCAGGCCGTGGCCATGACCCCCGAGCAGGTCATCGACGAGGTCAAGAGATCCGGCCTCCTCGGCCGCGGCGGCGCAGGCTTCCCGACCGGCCTCAAATGGGAGTTCTGCCGGCGGGAGAAGGCGGCCCAGCATTACGTCGTCTGCAACGCCGACGAGGGCGAGCCCGGGACGTTCAAGGACCGGGTCATCCTGACCGAGCTGCCGAGGCTCCTGTTCGAGGGCATGGCCGTGGCCGGCTACGCCGTCGGGGCCAGGACCGGCATCCTCTATCTCCGGTCCGAATACGCCTACCTCCGGGACCACCTCGAGGCCGTCCTGGCCGGCCTCCGCAAGGACGGCCTGCTGGGCCGGAGCGCGGCCGGCCTGAAGGGCTTCGATTTCGACATCGTCATCAAGTCGGGCGCCGGCGCCTACGTCTGCGGCGAGGAGTCGGCCCTGCTCGAATCGGCCGAGGGCAAGCGCGGTGAGCCGCGCGACCGGCCGCCCTTCCCGGTCTCGTCCGGCTACCAGGGGCTGCCGACGACCGTCAACAACGTCGAGACCCTGGCCACCGCCGCCAGGATCCTGGCCGGCGGCGCGGCCTGGTTCAAGGCCCTGGGCACGACCCAGTCGGCCGGCACGAAGCTCCTGAGCGTGTCCGGCGATTGCGCCCGGCCGGGCGTCTACGAGGTCGAGTACGGCCTGACCGTCGCCGATCTCCTGGAGATGGCCGGCGGGGCCGGGGCCAAGGCCGTCCAGGTCGGCGGCCCCTCGGGCACGTGCGTCGCGCCGGCCGGGTTCGGCCGCCGGATCTGCTTCTCCGACCTGGCCACGGGCGGCTCGGTCATCGTCTTCGGGCCCCGGCGCGACATCTTCGAGATCGTCGAGAACTTCATGGACTTCTTCGTCGAGGAGTCCTGCGGCTGGTGCGTCCCCTGCCGGGCCGGCAACGTCCTGCTCAGGAAAAAATTCGGGAAGATCGCCCGGGGCCTGGGCACCGCCGAGGACCTCCGCGAGATCGAGGCCTGGGGCAAGCTGGTCAAATCGACCAGCCGCTGCGGCCTCGGCCAGACCTCGCCCAACCCCATCCTGACAACCATGAAAAGCTTCCCCGAGCTCTACGAGGCCAGGATCCGCAAGGGGGAGGCGTTCGTCAGCGAGTTCGACCTCGCAACGGCCATCCGGGACGGCTGCGCCGCGGCCGGCCGCGAGCCCGAGTGCAAGGAGTCCCTCCATGACTGAGATCCGCTTCACCATCGACGGCCGGGCCTGCCTGGCCAAGCCGGGCCAGACGATCGTCGAGGCGGCCAAGGCCAACGGCGTCTACATCCCGGTCCTCTGCCACTATGAGGGGCTCAAGCCCGCCGGCAGCTGCCGGATCTGCACCGTCCGCGTCGCCGGCCGCTACATGGCCGCCTGCACCCAGCCGGTGACCGAGGGCATGGCCGTCGAGAACACGGCCCCGGACCTCGAGGACATGCGCAAGTCGCTCATCGAGATGCTCTTCGCCGAGGGCAACCACCTCTGCCCTTCCTGCGAGAAGAGCGGCAACTGCGAGCTCCAGGCCCTGGCCTACCGCTACCGGATGATGGTCCCGCGCTTCCCCTATCTCTGGCCTGTCCGGACGGTCGAGGCCGGGACCCCGCTGGTCATGCTCGACCGCAACCGCTGCGTCCAGTGCCTGCGCTGCGTCCGCGGCGTCCGGGCCAGGGACGGGCGGAAGATCTTCGCCTCGGTCCGCCGGGGCGCCCGCGTGGCCATCGAGATCGACCGGAAGCTGGCCGCCAGGCTGTCCGAGGAAGAGGCCCGGCGGGCCATGGACATCTGCCCCGTGGGCGCCATACTGCGCAAGGGGACGGGCTTCGCCAAGCCCATCGGCAAGCGCAGGTTCGACCGCACGCCGATCGGCGCCGACATCGAGAAGGGGATCGGGAGGTAACGCCGTGGGCAAACCCGTCATCGCCACCGCCTCGCTGGCCGGCTGTTTCGGCTGCCACATGTCCCTCCTGGACATCGACGAGCGCATCCTCAAGCTGGTCGAGCTGGTCGAGTTCAACAAGTCGCCGATCGACGACATCAAGGAGTTCACCAAGCCCGTCGACATCGGCCTCATCGAGGGCGGCTGCTGCAACAGCGAGAACGTCCATGTCCTGCGGGACTTCCGCAAGAACTGCAAGGTCCTCGTTTCGGTCGGCGAATGCGCCATCATGGGCGGCCTGCCGGCCCTGCGCAACGGCATCCCGCTCAAGGAGTGCCTCGAGGAGGCCTACCTGAACTCGCCCACGATCGCCCCCGAGGACCGCCTCATCCCCAACGACGAGGACCTGCCGATCATCCTGGACAAGGTCTATCCCTGCCACGAGATCGTCAAGATCGACGCGTTCCTGCCGGGCTGCCCGCCCTCGGCCGACCTCATCTGGGAGGCCCTGACCGCGCTCATCGAGGGCCGGCCCCTGCACCTGACCTACGATCTGGTCAAATTCGACTGAAGAGTGAACAGCCATGGGCAAGAAGATCACCATAGAACCCGTCACCAGGGTCGAAGGGCACGGCAAGGTCACCATCCGGCTCGATGACGCCGGCCGGGTCACGGAGTCCCGCTTCCACGTCGTCGAGTTCCGCGGCTTCGAGCGCTTCGTCCAGGGCCGCCCCTACTGGGAGGCGCCGGTCCTGGTCCAGCGGCTCTGCGGCATCTGCCCCGTCAGCCACCACCTGGCCGCGGCCAAGGCCATGGATGTCGTGGTCGGGGCCGGGCCCGGCAAGCTGCCGGTCACGGCGGAGAAGATGCGCCGGCTCATGCACTACGGCCAGATGGTCCAGTCCCACGCCCTGCATTTCTTCTACCTGGCGTCGCCCGACCTCCTGCTGGGCCTGGACGCCGACCCGGCCGTCCGCAACGTCATCGGCATCATCGGCCTGGACAAGGACCTGGCCACGCGGGCCGTCCTGCTGCGCAAGTTCGGCCAGGAGATCATCCTGGCCACGGCCGGCAAGAAGGTCCACGGCACGGGCGCCGTCCCGGGCGGGATCAACAAGAACCTCTCCCCCGAAGAGCGCGACCGCTTCCTCAAGGCCCCCGACGGGCTGACGATCGACCGGGTGATCGAATGGTGCCAGGCCGCCGTCGACCTGTTCAAGGGCTACCAGGCCAGGCACAAGGACCTGGTCGACGGCTTCGCCGTCTTCCCCTCGAACCACCTCAGCCTGGTCCGCAAGGACGGGGCCCTCGACTTCTACCACGGCGTCCTGCGGGCCGTCGACGCCGACGGCCGCAAGGTCCTCGACGACGTCGATTACCAGGACTACCTCGAGTACATCGGCGAGGAGACCCGGCCCTGGAGCTACATGAAGTTCCCCTACCTGCGGTCGCTGGGCAAGGCCGCCGGCTGGTACCGCGTCGGCCCGCTGGCCCGGCTCAACACCTGCGACTATATCCCCTCGCCGCTGGCCCAGAAGGAGTTCGAGACCTACAAGGCCTACACCGACGGCAAGCCCAACAACATGTCGCTCCACAGCCACTGGGCCCGGCTCATCGAGCTGCTCCACGCGGCCGAGGTGGTCAAGGAGCTCCTGCTCGACAAGGACCTCCAGGGCTCGAAGCTGGTCAAGACCGGTCCGCGCGCTCCCGAGGGCATCGGCCTGATCGAGGCGCCGCGCGGCACCCTGTTCCACCATTACCGCGTCAACGGCGACGACCAGATCACGATGGCCAACCTCATCGTCTCCACGACCAACAACAACGAGCCGATGAACCGGGCCGTCCAATGGGTCGCCATGAACGTGCTCTCGGAGAAGCCCGAGATCACGGAGGGCATGCTCAACCGCGTCGAGGTGGCCATCCGGGCCTACGATCCCTGCCTCAGCTGCGCCACGCACGCGCTGGGCCGGATGCCGCTCGAGGTCGCTCTCGTCGATGCGGCGGGCCGGGTCCTCCAGAGGAAGGTCCGCTGAGCCCGCGCCGCGCCACGGCCCCGCGCACGCTCGTCCTGGGGATCGGCAATCCGGGACGCCGGGACGACGGCCTGGGGGTCGCCGCGGCCGAACGCCTGAGGAAGCGCCGCCTGCGCGGCGTCGCGTGCGATGCCAACTACCAGCTCAACATCGAGGACGCCCTGGCCTGCGCCGGGCATGACGTCGTCGTCTTCGTCGACGCCGTTCGGGGACTGCGCAAGCCCTTCCGCTTCGGGCGCCTCGAGCCCGGGGCAGGGCTGCCGGCCATGAGCCATGCCCTCGATCCGGCCGCGGTCCTGGCGCTCGCGGCCGCGCTCTACGGCCAGACGCCCGAGGCCTGGCTCCTGGCCGTCCGCGGTCACAGCTTCGCCGTCGGCGAAGGGCTGACCGAACGGGGCGAGCGCGACCTCGGCCTGGCCCTCGGCTTCCTGGAGGCCTTCCTGAAAGGGGAACGCCCATGACCGTCAAGACCCTGACCGTCGTCCACGATCTCCTGGCCACGAACAAGCAGGCCGCCGCGGCCATCCGCGGCGAGCTCCGCGGCCGCGGCATCCTGGCCGTCAATCTGCTGAGCTCGCCGGGCTCGGGCAAGACGACCCTGCTCGAGGCCCTGGCCGACCGCTTCCGGGGCCGGTTCCGCCTGGCCGTCATCGAGGGCGACATCGAGACCGAGCGGGACGCCGAGCGCATCCGGGCCAAGGGCGTCCCGGCCTGGCAGATCACGACCGGCGGCGCCTGCCACCTCGAGGCCCGCATGATCGGCAAGGTCCTCGCCGGGATCCCGGCCGACATCGACTTCCTGTTCATCGAGAACGTGGGCAACCTCGTCTGCCCTGCCTCCTACGACCTCGGCGAGCAGGTCCGCCTGGTCCTGCTCTCGTCCCCCGAAGGGGACGACAAGCCGGCCAAGTACCCCCAAGCTTTCCTGTCGGCCGACGCGCTCGTCCTGACCAAGGCCGATCTCCTGCCTTACCTGCCGTTCGACCCGGCCCGGGCCTCGGCCGAGGCCCGGGCGATCAAGCCCGCGCTCCGCGTCTTCACCGTGTCCGCGCTCCGCGGCGAGGGGCTCGACGAGCTCGCCGCCTGGCTCGTCGACGCCCTCGAGCGCCTCAGGTCCGGCCATGCATGAGCTGTCGCTCGTCGCCTCGATGTTCGCGATCCTCGAGGAGCAGGCCAGGGCGCACGGCGCGACCCGGGTCACGGCCGTCGTCCTCAAGGTCGGCGTCATGTCGGGGGCCGTGCCCGATCTCCTCGAATCGGCCTTCGAGGCCTATCGGAAGGGAACGCTGGCCGAGGGCGCGCGGCTCGAGATCGTCGTCGTCCCGGTGAAGCTCCGCTGCCCGGACTGCGGCGGCTCGACCGTCCGCGAGGACACGGACTTCTCCTGCTCCGCCTGCGGCTCGAGGCGGGTCGAGATCGTCGAGGGCCGCGACCTCGTCGTCGACAAGATCGAGCTCGAGACCGACGGCGCCTAGTTTTCGGCCGCGCACTTGACAAGGCCAAATCAGTTCTGCTATAAGTGCCGTCTTATTACGTGGTCTGTAGGTCTCCTGGCACTGCCGTAGGAGATTTTTATTTTTATAGACCATAGTCGCCCGCCTGTGAGGCCGGCCGACGGCCGAAAGCCGCCGTGCCCCGCCTCGCTTCCCCCCGCCTCCTGCCTGACCCCCTTCAGGGGGGACCCGCGCCGATCTTCCCGTTTTGCGCTTGCAAGGACAATCCACGTACCGGAGGGATGATTTGGACATCGACACTACGAAGGTCCAGTCGATCGTCGACAAGCACAGGGGCCTCAAGAAGAACCTCATCGCCATCCTTCTCGACGTCCAGGAGAGCTTCAACTACCTTCCCCCGGAAGCCCTGCGACACGTCGCCAAGGCCCTGGACATGCCCCTCATCAACGTCGTCGGCGTAGCCACGTTCTACCGGGCCTTCAGCCTGAAGCCGCGGGGCAAGCACACCTGCCTCGTCTGTCTCGGCACGGCCTGCCACGTCCGGGGCGGACCGAAGATCCTGGAGGAGCTCGAGCGCAAGCTCGACATCCCGGCCGGAGAGACGACGAAGGACGGACTGTTCACCCTGGAGACGGTCGCCTGCCTTGGCTGCTGCGCCATCGGGCCGGTCGTCGTCGTCGACGGCGAGTATCACGGCCGCGCCACGATCCGCAATATCGGACCGATCCTCGGCAAATACCAGGCGCCGGAAGCGTCATGACGGAAAGGAAGGACATCTGATGGCCGGAACAAAGAAACTCCGCATTCAAGACCTGGCCAAGATCCGGGAAAGGACAAAATCGATGATGGCCATCCGGGAGAGCGAAGGCCGGGCCCGCGTCACGGTCCACATGGGCACGTGCGGCATCGCCGCCGGCGCCCGCGACATCATGGATGCCCTTCTCGGGGAGATCGAGAAGGCCCAGATCCAGGACGTCATCGTCACGACGTCGGGGTGCGCCGGGCTGTGCAACGCCGAGCCGATGATGACCGTCGAGCTCAAGAACCATCCCCCCGTGAAATACGGTTACCTGACCCCGGAGAAGCTGCACAAGATCTTCGTTCAGCACATCCTCGGCGGGCAGATGGCCGCCGACCTGGTGCTGGCCGTCGGCTGCGAAACCATGTATTAGGGGGCGTCGTGAAACACTACCGAGCTCACCTTCTGGTCTGCGCCGGCACCGGCTGCGTCTCCTGCGGATCGTTCAGGATCAAGGAGGCCCTCGAGGCCGAGATCAAGAAGAAGGGCCTCGAAGACGAGGTCCAGGTCGTGGCCACGGGCTGCAACGGCTTCTGCGAGCGGGGGCCGATCGTCATGGTCCAGCCCGACGGCATCTTCTACCAGCTCCTCAGCGTCGAGGATGTCCCCCATCTCGTCGAGGAGCACCTCCTCAAGGGCCGCCCCGTCCAGAAGCTGATGTACGTGCCGCCGGACGAGAAACAGCCCGTCCCGAAGATGAAGGACATCGAGTTCTTCAAGCACCAGCGGCTGATCGTGCTGCGCAACCGGGGCCGGATCGACCCGGAGAGGATCGAGGAATATATCGCCTTCGACGGCTACGAGGCCATGGCCAAGGCCCTCTCCGGGATGAAGCCCCAGGAGATCATCGACGAGATCCTTTTCTCCGGCCTCCGCGGCCGGGGCGGCGCCGGCTTCCCCACGGGCAGGAAGTGGGCCCTCTGCGCCAAGGAGAAAAGGTCGCCGAAGTACATCATCTGCAACGGCGACGAAGGCGACCCGGGGGCCTTCATGGACCGCTCCGTCCTCGAGGCCGATCCCCACGCCGTTCTCGAAGGTATGGTCATCGGGGCCAGAGCCATCGGGGCGGCCAAAGGATTCGTCTACATCCGCCATGAATATCCGCTGGCGCTCAAGCGCATGGAGATCGCCATCGCCCAGGCCCGGGAGAACGGCCTGCTCGGCCAGGACATCCTGGGGACCGGCTTCGATTTCGATCTCGAGATCGTCCAGGGCGCCGGAGCCTTCGTCTCCGGCGAGGAGACGGCCCTGATCGCCTCCGTCGAGGGCGAGATCGCCATGCCGCGGCAGAGACCCCCCTATCCGGCCCAGAGGGGGCTATGGGGCCAGCCGACGGTCATCAACAACGTCGAGACCTGGGCCACCGTCCCCAACATCATCCGCCGGGGCGCGGACTGGTTCCAGGGGCTGGGGACGGAGACAAGCAAGGGGACCAAGATCTTCGCGCTCGTCGGCAAGATCGCCAATACCGGGCTGGTCGAGGTCCCGATGGGGATCACCCTTCGCGAGATCGTCTACGGCATCGGCGGCGGCATCCCCGATAAGCGGGATTTCAAGGCCATCCAGATCGGCGGCCCCTCCGGCGGCTGCCTGCCGGCCAAGATGCTCGACCTGCCCGTCGACTACGAGAGCCTGACCGCGGCCGGGGCCATGATGGGCTCGGGCGGCATGATCGTCATGGACGACCGGACCTGCATGGTCGACGTGGCCAAGTACTTCCTCAATTTCCTGCAGGACGAGTCGTGCGGCAAGTGCGTGTCCTGCCGGGAAGGCACGCAGAGGATGTACGAGATCGTCAAGGGCATCACCGAGGGCAAGGGCCGGGAAAGCGATCTTGCCCTGCTCGAGGAGCTGGCCACGATCTGCAAGGACGCCTCGATGTGCGCCCTCGGCCAGACGGCGGGCAATCCCGTCCTGACGACCCTGCGCTACTTCCGCCACGAGTACGAGGCCCACATCCTCGACAAGAGATGCCCAGCCGGCGTCTGCAAGAGCCTCATCCGCTACGTCGTCCTCGCCGAGAAGTGCACCGGCTGTCAATCCTGCAAGAAGGCCTGCCCGAACGACTGCATCAAGGGCACTCTCAAGGATGTCCACCTGATCGACCAGTCGAAATGCATCAAGTGCGGCGCCTGCAAGGAGGCCTGCAAGTTCGAGGCCATCGAAGAGCAGCGCGACGAAGCCATTCAGATCGTTTGAGAGGGACCATGATCACCTTTCGCATGAATGGGTTGGAAGTGAAGGCGGAGGAGGGGTCGACCATCCTCGACGCGGCCAGGTTCTACGGCCTGGAGATCCCGACCCTCTGCTACAACGAGGGGCTGACGCCCTTCGGGGGGTGTCGGCTCTGCGTCGTCGAGATCGGCGAGGGCCTGAGGAGCAAGCTCGTCTCGTCCTGCACCTATCCCGCCGAGGAGGGGCTCGTCGTCCGGACCGATTCCGCCAGGGTCTGGGCGTCCCGGCGGATGATGATCGAGCTCATGCTGGCCATGGCCCCGGGGTCCAAGGTCCTCCAGGATATGGCCTCACGGTTCGGGGTGACGCGGGTCCGGTTCACCCCCCGCAACGGCGAGTGCGTTCTCTGCGGCCTGTGCACTCGCATCTGCGCCGAGCAGATGGACGCCTCGGCCATCGGCTTCCAGCAGCGGGGCCACAAGAGAAAGATCTCGACGCCCTTCGACATGCGCTCGGAGGTCTGCCGGCTGTGCGGGGCCTGCATGTACATCTGTCCCGCCTGTCAGCTGCGCTGCCAGGGCCCGAACGCCGAAACGGCTCTGTGCAACGGCTGCCTGACCATGGAACCGACCTGCCTGGAGCACTACGACGATCTGCAATGTTGGATGTACGATGCGGGCCGCTGTGGCACCTGCGTTCAAGAAAAGAAACCCTAAAGGCATATGAGGAGGTAACATCATGCCGAGTCTCACGAAAATCAACAGAAGCGCCGCCACCCTGACCAAGAACAGGACCGAAGGGTCGATCAGCCCCTTCAGCGGCATGTGCGTGACCTGCGTCGACGGCTGCATCGGGATGTGCGAGATCGGCAAATCCGCCTACCGAGGCGCCGAGGTCCTCTATCCCCAGCCGTTCGGCATCATCACGGCCGGCTGCGAGAAGGACTATCCCGTCGACCTGTCCCACTTCAGCATCATGGGCACGGCCAAGGGGGCCTGCGGCGTCGAGGCCGACAGCGACAAGGCGACCTTCGAGAAGGTCACGGTCGAGACGAAGATCGGCCGCAACAAGGACATCAAGCTCAAGGTCCCGTTCATCATCTCCGGCATGGGCTCGACCAACGTGGCCCGGCAGAACTGGGCCGGCCTCGGCGGCGGCGCGGCCATCGCCGGGTCGATCCTGACGATCGGCGAGAACGTCTGCGGCATGGACGACGAGACGGAGCTCAAGAACGGCCGGGTCGTCCGCTCGCCGGACATGGAGTTCCGCATCAGGTCCTACCGTGATTGGCAGGACGGCTACGGCGACGTCGTCGTCCAGGCCAACGTCGAGGACACGCGGCTGGGCACCCAGGAGTACGCCATCGAGAAGCTGGGCATCGAGACCGTCGAGCTCAAGTGGGGCCAGGGGGCCAAGGATATCGGCGGCGAGGTCAAGCTCAAGACCGTCACCAAGGCCCAGGCCCTGAAAAAGAAGGGCTACATCGTCCTGCCCGACCCCGAGGACCCCAACGTCATCGCCGCCTTCGAGAAGGGCAGCTTCAAGGAGTTCGAGCGCCACTCCCGCATGGGCATGGTCGACGAGGGCGACTTCATTAAACGGGTCGAGGAGCTGCGCAGGATCGGGGCCAAGCACGTCTTCCTGAAGACGGGCGCTTACCGGCCGGCCGACCTGGCCCGGGCCGTGAAGTACGCCTCCAAGGCCAAGCTCGACCTCCTGACGGTCGACGGCGCCGGCGGCGGCACGGGCATGAGCCCCTGGCGGATGATGAACGAGTGGGGCATCCCGACCGTCGAGATCTGGTCCCTGACCTGGAAGTTCGCCGACCAGCTGGCCAAGCAGGGCGAGTACGTGCCCGACCTGGCCTTCGCCGGCGGCATCACCTTCGAGGACCAGATCTTCAAGGCCCTGGCCCTCGGCGCGCCCTACGTCAAGGCCGTCGGCATGGCCCGCTCGCCCCTGGCCGCGGCCATGGTCGGCAAGACGATCGGCGGCCGCATCGCCGACGGGCAGATCCCGGTCTACGTCGAGCGCTTCGGCAGCAGCCGGGACGAGATCTTCGTCACCGCGCCCGAGCTGCGGCGGCGCTTCGGGGCCCGGTTCGAGGAGCTCCCGTCCGGGGCCATCGGCGTCTACACCTACTTCAAGCGCCTCAGCCAGGGCCTCCGCCAGATGATGGCCGGCGAGCGCAAGTTCACGCTCGACTACATCAACCGCGACGACATCGCCTCCCTGACCAGGGAGGCGGCCGATATCAGCGGCATCCCGTACATCACCGACGTGGACAAGGAAGAGGTCCAGAAGATCCTCAAGGGCAAGTAGGCGGCGGCATCGGCTGAATTACCTCCGATCGGCGGAGGAGGGCTGGGTCCTTCCTCCGCCGATTTTTTTAATCCGCCCTTTTCCCCCGCGTCCCTCCCGGGACGCTTCTCGGAGACGTCCCGGCCGGACGGCTTCGAGCCGCCCTCCCCGCGATGGCGATGGCCGCCCCGGCTTTGTTTTAGCTCCGGTTCCGGATATAATGAAGATCTCCGGGTGATTCGGCACGGTCGGAGGCCCCGATGATCGTTCTCAAGGACGTTCTGGCCCTTCTCGACGGCGAGCTCCTCACCCCGGCAACCGCCCCCGAGGCGGCCTTCGGCAAGGTTTTCGCCTCCGATCTCATGAGCGACGTCCTGACCTCCGCCGAGCCCGGCTCTCTCCTGCTGACGGGGCTGGCCAATTCTCACGTCGTCTGCACCTGTTCGGTGGCCGATCTCGCCGGCGTCGTCTTCGTCCAGGGCAAGCGCCCGGCGCCGGAGGTAGTCCGCGAGGCCGGGACGAAGAACCTCCCCCTCATCGCCACCAAGATGACGATGTTCGAGGCCTGCTCGCGGATCGCCGGCCTCTTACAGGACGGAGGCCATGCCCGCCGCTGAGCCCGTCTTCCGCCGGGAGTTCCCCGTCAAGGGCGGGGACTTCGCCAACGCCGGAGCCGCCGCCTGTGAAATCAAGGAGCTGCTGAAGGACCTCGGGCTGGCCACCGCGACGATCCGCCGCGCGGCCATCGTGGCCTACGAGGCGGAGATGAACGTGATCATGTACGCGAGCGAGGCCCGGATGAACCTGGCCGTCTCCTCGGAGGAAGTCCGCCTGACCATCGACGATCGCGGCCCCGGCATCGCCGACGTCGAACTGGCCATGACGGAAGGCTATTCGACGGCGACGGCAGAGATGCGGGAGCTCGGCTTCGGCGCCGGCATGGGCCTGCCGAACATCAAGAGGAACGCCGACGTCTTTGCCATCGACTCGGAGGTGGGCCGGGGGACGCGCCTCGACATCATCATCCGGACGAACGGACACGGACCATCATGAACGAGACCAAGACCGAAAAGAACTTCCACGCCATCCACATCACCAAGGACAAGTGCATCGGCTGCGTCCGCTGCCTGTCCGCCTGCCCGACCCGGGCCATCCGGGTCCAGGACGGCCGGGCCCGCATCATCGGCCAGCTCTGCATCGACTGCGCCGAATGCCTCCGGATCTGCCCGCGCGACGCCATCCACTCCCACACCACCTCGTTCGCCGCGCTAGACGCCTTCGATTACAAGGTCGCCATCCCCTCGACGGTGCTCTACGGCCAGTTCGGCTCCTCCGTCCTGCCCAACGAGATCCTCTCGGCCCTGCGCCGCATCGGCTTCGACGAGGTCTACGACCTCAGCTCCATCTGCGAGCTCAACTGCGCGGCGACCGAGGAGTACCTCAACGACCACCCCCGGCCGCGGCCGTACATCACCTCGACCTGCCCGGTCGTGGTCCGCATCATCCAGCGGCGCTACGCGTCGCTCTGCGGCCAGATCCTGCCCATCGAGCCGCCCCGGGAGATCGCGGCCAAGATCCTGCGCACGATCCTGCCCAAGTCGCTCGGCCTCCCCGCGGAACGGATCGGGATCATCCACATCACCCCGTGCCCGGCCAAGATCGTCTCCATCAACAGTCCGGCCTCCCTGGCCAAGTCCTACCTCGACGGGGCCATCTCGATCCGGGACATCTTCCCGCAGGTCGTCAAGGCCCTGCGCAAGAGCGAGGAGGACTCCCTGATGCGGCACCTTTTCCCGGAGACGCTCTTCAGCGGCATCGGCATGGGCTGGTCCCTGTCCGGGGGCGAGATCCGGGGGCTCAAAAGCCATCGGGCCGTGGCCGTGTCCGGCATCCAGGACACCATGCGCGTCCTCGATCAGGTCGAGGGCGGGCTCCTCCAGGACATCGACCTGCTCGAGTGCACGGTCTGTCCGGACGGCTGCGTCGGGGGGCCCCTCGAAGTCGAGAACCGCTTCCTGGCCAAGAGCCGGATCCTGGAGCTCGTCGCGGCCGCCGGCGAGCACGCCGTCGTGGACCAGAAGGACGTCAGCCGGCTCTATCACCGGAACTTCCTGTCGTTCGACCACCCCGTGCCGCCTGCCGAAGCCCGGCCCCTGGACCTCGATCCGGCCACGGCCATCCGCAAGGCCAAGCTCCGGGACAAGATCGACGCCGGCCTGCCCCAGAAGGACTGCGGCATCTGCGGCGCGCCCGACTGCCGGACCCTGGCCGACGATATCGTCCGCGGCTACGCCCGGCTGGAGGACTGCCCGTTCGCCGAGACGGCCAAGACGAAGAAGGAGAAACGATGATCCTGTCCGATCTGGTCCCGCGTCTCGAGCTCAAGGTCTTCACGGCCGGCGTCGCGCTCGACCGGCCTGTCCGCGGCGGCTACGCGAGCGACCTCCTCAGCGACGTCATCGGCCACGCCCGCAAGGACGACCTCTGGGTGACCATGCAGGTCCATCCGAACATCGTCGCCGTCGCGGTCCTCAAGGAGCTGGCCGCCATCGTCGTCGTCAACGGCCGCGAGCCGGCTCCCGAGACCCTGGAGCAGGCCGCCCGCGAGAAAGTGCCCATTCTCGGCGCCGGTTCGGGCACGTTCGAGCTGGCCGGGCGGCTGTACGGACTCGGCCTCAAGGGAAGTTGATGTCCCTGCGCCGTCTGCGGGCCGACCTCCACATCCACACCTGCCTGTCCCCCTGCGGCGAGCTGTCGATGTCGCCGCGGGCGGTCGTCGAGCGGGCCCGGGCGGCCGGGCTCGACCTCATCGCCGTCACCGACCACAACACGACCGAGAACGCCGCCGCCGCCACGGCCGCGGCCGGCGGAACCGGGCTGGCCGTCCTGCCCGGCATCGAGCTGACGACCGCCGAGGAGGTCCACGTCCTCGGGCTCTTCGACGCCGGCGCCGACCTCGGCCCTTTCCAGGCCGAGGTCTACCGCAACCTGCCCGACGTCCCGTCGAAAGCGAAGTTCATCGAGGACCAGGTCCTCGTCGACGCGGACGACTATGTCATGGGCTTCTGCCCCCGGGGCCTGTTCGGGGCGACGCGGTTCCCGGTCCGGGACGCCGTCGAGCTCATCCACGCCCACGGCGGGCTGGCCATCGCCTGCCACGTCGACCGCGAGGCCTTCGGCATCATCGGCCAGCTCGGCTTCATCCCGCCCGGACTCGGGCTCGAGGCCGTCGAGGTCTCGCCCCGGACGACGGCGGCCGAGGCCCGGGCAAGCCTCGGCTCCATCGGGTCCCTGCCCATCGTCCGCTTCTCCGACGCCCACAGGCCCGAGGAGATCGGCGCGGCCGTCACCGAATTCCTCGTGGCCGGCCCGTCGCTCGGGGAGATCCGCCTGGCCCTGGCCGGCGAGTCCGGACGGGAGGTCCTCGCTCCATGATGGAGGACCTCTCGCTCCACATCCTCGATCTCGCCGAGAACGCGGTGGCCGCGGGCGCGACGCGCGTCCTCATATCGGTCAACGAAAACGAGCGGCGCGATGTGCTGACCATCCGGGTCGCCGACGACGGCCGGGGCATGCCGGCGGCGGACCGGGCCCGGGCCCTCGACCCGTTCTTCACGACCGGGCGGAAGAGGACCGGCCTCGGGCTGCCTCTGCTGGCCCAGACGGCCGAGCTCTGCGGCGGCCGCCTGACCATCGCTTCGGCGCCCGGCCGGGGCACGGCGGTCGAGGCTCGCTTCCCGTTCTCGCACCTGGACCGGCCGCCGCTGACGCGGATGGCCGAGACCATGATGACCCTGTTCTTCGGCCATCCGGGCGTCAGCTTCCGCTACGCCCACGCCCGCAACGGCCGTCGTTTCAGCGTGTTGCGGCGGGGCCGGGAGAGCGCCGCGGCGGACGCGGCCGAGATCACCGCGCTGCGCGACGCGTTGCGGGCGGGATTGAAGCGGGTCGGAGCGGCGTGAGGGCGGTCAGGGCCCGTTGGAGCCGACCTTCTTTTGCAGGCTCTCCAGCTCGGCCCGGGCCTTGGCGACATTGGCCGCGCTCTCGCCCTGGGCGTTCCGGAGATACATGCGCAGCGCCTCAGCCGCTTCGCGGAGGTCGCCGCGCTTCTCGTAGGCCACGGCCAGGTTGAAGAACCCGACCGGCGTCGGCCGGATGGCCACGGCCTGGCGCAGCAGCGAGATGGCCTGGTCGTATTCGCCGAGGTAGGAGTGGGCGATCCCGGCGAACTGGTAGAAGGCCTGCTCCTCCGGGAAATCGGCCGCCAGCTTCTCGTAGACGGCGATGGCTTCCTTCAACGACCCGGTCGAGGCCAGGTTCCCGGCATAGCTCATCCGGAGATGACGGCTCTCCGGTTCCACGGCCAGGGCCCGTTCATAGAAGGCCCGGGCCTCGGCCTTCCGGTTCGTCGCGTCCAGGATGCCGGCGGCGACGGTCAGGGCGTCGAGGTTCTGCGGGTTCAGGGCCAGGACCTTATCCATGGCTTCCAGGGCTTCCCGCGGCTTGCCGCTGACAAGGTAGGTGTGGCCGAGACGGACGAGGAGGACCTCGGAATCGGGCAGGCGGGCCAGGCCGCGGACGAGCGTCCGCAGGGCCAGGTCGAAACGGCTCTGCCGGGCCTGGGCCAGGGCCAGGTCGACGTAGCCCTCGGGCGAGTCGGGGATCTCGGCCACGACCCGCTCGAAGGCCTGTTCGGCCTCGGCGAAGCGGCCCGCGGCCTCGAAGGCCTGGGCCTCCTGGATGAGCCGCAGCAGGCCGATCATGTCTTTCGGATCTGGCGCGGCGCCGCCCGGCGCGGCCGGAGCGAAGTTGACGTAGCCCAGTGAGCGGAGCCGCTCCCGGTCTCCGGACCCGACGGCCGCCGGGCCGGGGCCCGGGCCTGACCCGGCGGTCAGGCCGAGCAGCTCCCGCTCGAGCGCCTGCCGCATTTCGGCCGCCTTGGCCGGCGTCGCGCCAGCCAGGTCGGCCTTCTCCGCCGGGTCGTTCCGCAGGTCATAGAGCTCGGGCCGCGGGGCCTGGATGTATTTCCAGGGGCCGGCGACGATCCCGGCCAGCTCCGACCAGCCGAAGTTCTCCCGCGGGTAGAAGCTCTCGACGAGGCAGGCCAGGCCCGGCCGGGCCGGGTCCTTGATCCAGGGGACGAGGCTCCGCCCTTCCATCGCGGCCGCATCGCCGGCGAAGCCGAGCGTTTCCAGGATGGTCGGGGCCACGTCCGCCAGCCGGGCCGCGCCTTCGACCACCCTGGGCTTCGGGAAGGAGGCGGGATCGCGGACGATCAGGGGAACGCGCACGGTCTCATCGTAAAGGAAGATGCCGTGCCCGCGCTCGACCTTGTCGCCCAGACCCTCGCCGTGGTCGCCGGCCACGACGATGAGGGTCTTGTCGAGGAGGCCCCTGGAGGCGAGGGCGTCCAGCGCGGCGCCGACATAGCGGTCCATATAGGCGATCTCGCCGTCGTACGGCCGGCCGGCCGCTTCTTCCTTGTAGGGCGAGGGCGGGTCGTAGGGCAGGTGCGGATCGTAATAGTGGATCCAGGCGAAGAACCGCGCCCCGTCCCGCTTCTCGAACCAGCGCGAGAAGCGGGCGAAGGTCGCCTCAGCCCGGCGCTCGGCGTTGGCCCCCTTCAGGGGCGCCTGGACGTCGAACGTGTCGTCGTAGACGTCGAAGCCGCGGCCGAGGCCGAACCGGGAATCGACCGAGAAGGACGAGACGAAGGCCGCCGTGGCGAAGCCCTTCGCCTTGAGGATCTCGGCCAGCGTTTTCCATTTGGCCGGGAGATCGTGGCCGTTGTTGCGGACGCCGTGCGTGGCCGGATAGAGGCCGGTCATGATGGTGCTGTGCGAGGGCAGGGTCAGCGGGGCCGGGCAATAGACGCGGGCGAAGCGGATCCCCTCGCCGGCCAGGCGGTCGATGTTGGGGGTCTTCGCCTGGGCGTACCCATAGCAGCCCAGATGGTCGGGCCGCGTCGTATCCAGGGTGATGAGCAGGATGTTGTGACCGGCGGCGGCTCCGGGCCGGAACGGTCCCCGCCCCTTGGCGAGGAACGCGGCGGCCGCCGCGACGAGCAGGGCCAAGGCCAGCCCGGCTCCGATCGGCCGGGCCAGCCGGCGCCGGCGCGGCCCGGTCTCCGGGAGGGGACGGTCCGTTTTATCCATGGGGAGTCCAGATTAAGACATTTTGGGAAATAGTCAAGAAAAGGGGCCCGCCCCCCGCGCGGGAGGCGGGCCCGTCGCGCCTGATCCCGGAGGATCGTCCGGTCAGAAGGAGAACTTGAGCCCGAGCCGGGCGGACCAGGAACCGAACCGGGTCGCCCATTTGTTGTACCCGTAGTCCGAGTCCCCGGCGTCCGCGACCATGACCAGGTAATCCCTGGCCAGGGTCCCGTCGAGGATCTGCGTATTGGTCGCGTAGATGCCGTCCAGGTTGAGCGTCATCTCGTAGCTCTGGACCGTCTTGGTGTTGGTCGCGTTGTCGATCTGGAGGTTGATGGAGGCGCGGTACTTGTCGCCGAGCTTGAGGGTGTAATCCAGATAGAGGTCGGCCCAGAAGGTGAAGGGCAGGCGGCCCCGGTCCCCGCGGTTCTCGGGATAGATGTAACGGTCGTTGAGATAGAGCTTCGTCGTCAGGGGCAGCCCGCTTCGTCCGTAGGCCACGAGGCCCACGGTCAGCCCGAACGGGAAGGAGTAGGAGCCATAGGCCTTGACGTAGTGCGTCCGGTCCTGGGCCAGGGGCCCCTTGAGGACATATCCCTTGGCGTCGTACATGATGTAGAAATCATCATAGTACTGTTCAACGTTCGGGCCGATGCGGCCTTCGCCGCCGCTGACCTCGTCGGAGCTGGCCAGGCCGGAATAATTCCCCGAGACGCGGCTCAGGGTGTAGTTGATCCCGCCCTGCCAGTTGTGGCTGAACCTCTTTTCCAGGGAGATGTTCAGCCCGAGGTACTCCCGCGTGGCTTTGGGATTGGGCCAGATCGTATACGTCAGCCCGTCATCCTCGGTCCCGGTCACCTCGTCTTCGCCGGGGTCCGTCCATTTGTCGGGGAACTTTCCTCCCTGGCTCACGGGCAGCGACCAGCCGTAGCCGGGGTTGGTGACGTAAAAGGTCTCCGTCCATTCCCGCGTCCCGTCGGGATTGGTCGTGATCGCCCAGGCCCCGACGTCCTCGATCGTCCGGATGAGGTGCTTGTTGACGAAGCGGGCGGAGATCGAAAGGTCCTCGGCCAGCTTCTTCTCGGCCCCGAAGGAGATCTCCCGCTGGGCCGTCGGCTTCAGGTTCGGGTCGACCCGGCCGAACGACGGCGGCAGGAAATCGAGCGATCCGATGTAGCTGCCGCCGGCCTCCTGGCTGGCCCGGTCGTTGAAGGCGCCGCTGGCCGCGATCAGGCGGTAATCGAGGGTGTTCAGGGAATAATAATCCTGGACGCGCTTCCAGCCGCCGAAGGTCAGCTCGGCCATGTAGAGCTTCATGACGTCGTAGTAGATGCCGAAGCTGCCGAAGATCTTCAGCTTGGAATCCCCGAACACGTCGTAGACGACGCCGAGCCGGGGGGCCAGCATCTGGCCGAAGTCGAACTTGACCGGCTTGTCCGTGAAATTGGGATAGGCTTCGGTCGTCATCGACGGGATGTACTGGCTCTCGGCCCGGAGCCCGAAGTTGACCGTGAGCTTGCCCTTGATCGTCCAGGAATCCTGGAGGTAGGCCGAGAAATTGTTGGCGTGGATCTTCCAGGATCCTCCGTTGATGGGCTGTGTCCAGGAGCCGCGGATGTAGTAGTAGCCGTACTGGCCGTAGGCCGGGTTGGGCGTCTCGCCGTCCTCGAGGAACGGGTCCGCCCCGACGCCGATCGGGGCGCCCAGAGCGGTCGTGGTCCTCCCCCAGTTCAGGTAGACCCGCGGATGCGTCGCCGTGGAATCGTTATCCTCATGAAGGTAGGTATAGCCGAAGCCGGCCTTGAGGGCGTGCTCCCCCATCCAGTTCAGATAGTAGGAAACATCCAGGTTGTTGCTGACCTTCTCCTCGATGTCACGTTTCGTCTCCCTCAGGACGCCGGAGTCGGTCCAGTAGCGGGAATGAAGAAGACCCGGATTTTCGACGTAGAACGGCTCGTCCTCGTAGCGGAGGTTGGAATAGCTGAAGTAGAACGTCGACCTGTCCGGCGGCAGGATCTGCTGGTCCGTCGTGTTCGCCCAGTGCCAGCCGCTCCGCAGGCTCACGAGCAGGCTGTTGCCCAGGGAATAGTCCGCCGTCAGCGCGGCCGTCCAATTGGGATAATCATAGCCTTCCTTGCCCCACTCATAGGACGAATCGTCATAGCCCCGGACGCTCGGGATGGCGCCGCGGTACTTGTTGTAATTCTCGATGAAGCTGCCCGACAGGCGGAATCCCTTGAACGGAGCGGCCGATATCCGGAGCGATCCCCCCAGATCGGTGTTCCTGTTCCGGAAGCTGGCAAAGGGCCCGGCCCCGTAGTTGAAATCCCGGGACGCGATCCTCCGGTCGAAGGCCGGGTTCGCCGAAAGGAAGAACCAGAGCTTGTCCTTGACGATGTAGCCGCCCAGGCTCAGGACCAGCTCGTAGCGGTTGTACTTGTCCCGGTCCTTGCCGTGGTCGAAGTAGAGCGTATCGTTGTTCGCGTATTCCCAGACGGTGTAATCGTCCAGGTTCTGCTGGAGGTAACCGCGGGTGTAGCCCTGCATCAGCCGGGTGTTGTTCTCATAATAGCCGATGACGTCGCCGTGGAACTCGTTGCCTCCGGAGCGGGTGATGATGTTGATGACGCCGCCCATGGAGCCGCCGAACTCGGCGTTGTAGCCGGAGGCCGTGACCTTGACCTCGTCGAGAAGCTCGAGGACGACGTTCTGGCCCTTGGTCCCCAGGTGGAAGTTGGTGATGTCCGCGCCGTCGGCGAAGAAAACGTTCTCGACGCCCGAGGCGCCGTCGACGGAGATCCCCGCGGTGACGCTCTCGTTCTGGACGCCGGGGATGGTGCTGATGAGCGAATCGAAGGACCGGCCGCGCGGCAGCGCGAGATAGATGTCCTTGGTCATGACCTGGCCCTTGACCGTGCTCTTGACGTCGATGAGCGGGCTCTGGCCGACGACCGTGACCTGCTCCTCGAGGGTCGCCTCCTCGAGCGTGACGTTGACGGCCAGGGTCTGGGACAGCTCGAGCACGATGCCCTTGCGGACGAGCGTCTTGAAGCCCCGGAGCGAATAGGTGATCTCATACGGGCCCGACGGCAGGGCCATCAGGCGGTAGACGCCGGCCCCGTCGGTCACGGCCATGGCCTTGCCGATGAGCCTGGGGCTGGCGGCCTCGACGTTGACCCCGGGCAGGGGGCCGCCCTGGGTGTCGACGACCTTGCCGTTGATCCGGCCTTCGGGCGTCAGCTGGGCGAACGCCAGCCCGGCCATGGACGCGCAGGCGATGAGGACAAGAATGAAAGCCTTTTTGTTCATTCGCTGAGATCCTCCCCTTTCTTTCCTCTCATCCCTTTTCCCTGCGACGGGCTCCGGGCGGACCCCGCCGCGAGCCTTTACCTTCGGGAATTGTGAGCCTGCTGCATTCACCCTCCGCACGGGGGACGCCATTTCGGCGGGCGCGGACGGATCTCCTGACGGCGCCGCCGACGGGCAGGGCCGCGGGTCCCCTTATTCAATCTGCCGACTTCCTCCAAAGGTTAAGTCCGACGGGAGGCTTTGTCAAGAACCGGCGGAGAGCGGAGGTCGCGTAGCGGGATCGGGAGATGCGCCCCAAATAAAAAGGCCCGCCCCCCGGAGGGGGCGGGCCGTGCGTGTCGGATCCCCGGGGATCGTCCTGATCAGAACGAGAACTTGAGCCCGAGCCGCGCCGACCAGGCGCCGAAACGCGAAGACCACTGGTTGAACGCGGGATGAACGGTGTCGTCCGCCGCGGTGTACTCGGGGTAGTGCGTGGCGAACTCGCCGTTCAGGATCTCGGTGTCGTAGCCGGAGAAACCGTCCAGGTTGTAGTCCGTGACCCGGCTTTGGACGGTCTTGGTGTTGGTCACGTTGTCGACCTGGAGGTTGATGGCCGCCTTGTAGCGGTCGCCGAGCTTGAGGCTGTACTCCATGAACAGGTCGGCCCAGAACGTGAACGGCAGCCGTCCGAGGTCGCCGCGGCCGTTGGGATAGAAGTACTTGCCGTCGTAGTAAAGCTTGGTCGTCAGCGGCAGGCCGCTGCGGCCGTAGGCGACGACGCCGACGGTCAGGCCGAACGGGAAGAGGTAGGAGCCGTAGGCCTTGAAGTAGTGGGTCCGGTCCTGCGGCAGGACGCCGTCGAGCTGGTTGCCGAGGGCGTCGTAGCCCATGAACCAGCGGTCGTAGTCCTGCTCGACGTTCGGGCCGATGCGGCCGTCCTCGTCGGCGCTGGCCAGGCCGGTGTAGCTGCCGGTCAGGCGGCTCCAGGTGTAGTTGAAACCGCCCTGCCAGTTGTTGCTGAACCGTTTTTCCAGGGAGACGTTGACGCCGTAATACTCGCGCGTGGCCTTGGGGCAGCGCCAGTAGTCGTCGGAGAACAAGCCGCCCTCGGAGATCGGCCGGGAAACGCCGAAGCCGGGGTTGGTGACGTAGAACTGCTGCTCGAGGGTGTCCCCGTTCATGACGTAAACGCCGACGTCCTCGATGGTCCGGATGAGATGCTTCTGGACCAGGCGGACGGACAGGGACAGGTTCTCGACCAGCTTCTTTTCGGCGCCCAGGGAGATCTCCCGCTGGGCCGTCGGCTTGAGGTCGGGGTCGACCCGGTCGAAGGACGGCGGGAGGAAGTCGACGGTGCCGGCGTAAGTGCCGCCGGCGCCCTGGCTGGCGGCGTCGGCGAGGTCGCCGCTGGCCGCGATCAGGCGCCAGTCGGGGGTCTCGAGGGAGTAATAATCCTGTTTCCGTTTCCAGCCGCCGAAGGTCAGCTCGGCCATGTAGAGCTTCATGACGTCGTAGTAGATGCCGAAGCTGCCGAAGATCTTCAGGCTGGAGTCGCCGAAGACGTCATAGACGGCGCCGAAGCGGGGAGCCAGCATCTGGCCGAAGTCGAACTTGACCGGCTTGGCGTTGTAGGACACGTAGGACGTATCGGTGGTCATGGCCGGGATGTACTGGCTCTCGGCCCGGACGCCGAAGTTCAGGGTGAGCTTGCCGCCGATCGTCCAGGAGTCCTGGAGGTAAGCCGAGAAGTTGTTGGCGTGGATGTTCCAGACGCCGCCGTAGGGCGAGGTGTACGAGCCGCGGACATAGTAGTAGCCGTACTGGCCGTAGTAGTCGCTCGACGGGTCGGCGCCGGCGCCGACGGGGAAGCCCAGGCCGGTATAGGTCCGGCCCCAATACAGCCAGACCCGGGGATGGGTCGAGGCGTCATAGACGTCTTCGTGCAGGTAATAATAGCCGAAGCCCGCCTTGATCGAATGCTCGCCCTGCCAGTTCGTGTACAGCGTCGCATCCAGGTTGTTGCTGACCTTGTCCTGCCGGTACTTCTTGGTCTCGAAGTAGTTCCAGTTCGTCGAATACCCGGAGGCCTCGATCAGCTGCGGATTGGCGACGTAGAACGGGTCGTCGTCGTAGCGGGAGTTGGAATAGGCGAAATAATAGGTCGAGCTGTCCGGCGGCAGCAGCTGCTGGTTGTTCTCGTTCTGCATGTGCCAGCCGCCGCGGTAGCTCAGGAGCAGGTTGTTGCCGAGGGAATAGTCGGCCGTCAGGGTGCCGGTCCAGTTGGGATAGTCCATGCCCTCCTGGGACCATTCGTAGCTGCTGTCGTCGTTGCCGACGAGGCTGGGCAGCGCGCCCCGGTAGCGGGTGAAGTTGTTGACGAAGCTGGCCGACAGGCGCAGCCCGGTGATGGGCGCGGCCGTCAGCTTGATGGAGCCGTTCAGGCCGTCGTTCTTGGTCTTGTATTGGGAGTACGGCCCGGCCCCGAGCTCGAAATCGCGCATGGCCAGGGTCCGGTTGGTCGTCCCGTTGATGGACCCGAAGAACCAGAGCTTATCCTTGATGATGTAGCCGCCCAGGCTGAGGATGCCCTCGTAGCGGTCGTAGTTGTCCCGCTTTTTGGCGCTGTCGAAATAGAGGGTATCATTGTTGACGTACTGGTAGTCGTAGTCGTCGAGCGGGTTCTGACGGAGGTAGTCCCGGGCATATCCGCGCATCAGCCGCGAGTTGTTCTCGTAGAACATGATGGCGTCGCCGTGGAACTCGTTGCCGCCGGTGCGGGTTATGACATTGACGACGCCGCCCATCGAGCCGCCGAACTCGGCGTTGTAGCCCGAGGCCGTGACCTTGACCTCGTCCAGGAGCTCGAGGACGACGTTCTGGCCCTCGGTGCCGAGGTGGAAGTTGGTCACGTCGGCGCCGTCGACGTAGAAGACGTTCTCGGCGCCCGAAGCGCCGTCGACCGAGATGCCGCCGGCGATGCTCTCGTTCTGGACGCCGGGGATGGTGTTGATGAGCGAATCGAAGGACCTGCCGCGCGGCAGCGCCAGGTAGGTCTCCTTGGTCATGACCTGGCCCTTGACCGTGCTCTTGACGTCGATGAGCGGGCTCTGGCCGACGACCGTGACCTGCTCCTCGATGGTCGCCTCTTCGAGCGTCACGTTGACGGCCAGGGTCTGGGACAGCTCGAGCAGGATGCCCTTGCGGATGAGCGTCTTGAAGCCCTGCAGCGAGTAGGTGACCTCGTAGGTCCCCGAAGGCAGGGCCATCAGGCGGTAAACGCCCGCGCCGTCGGTCACGGCCACGGCCTTGCCGACGAGCTTGGGACTGACGGCCTCGATGTTGACGCCGGGCAGGGGGTTGCCCTGGGTGTCGACGACCTTGCCGTTGATCCGGCCTTCGGGCGTCAACTGGGCGAACGCCGCGCCGACGGTCGCCAGGCAGACGATGAGGACAAGAACACTCAACTTCTTCATCTGGCTCCTTTTCTCCTTTGTCATTCTCCGGTCTTCCCTTTCCGGGACGTCCCCCGCGGGGCGGCCCGGCGCTTCAGCCTTTGGTCGCCGAGTCTCCCGTTGTCATTTGCCTCCTCGAGGTCGTGTGGGTCGTCGGAAAGCCCGCGCGGCGGGCCGCTTCGGACCGGTAACGTCCGGCGGCCCGAACACGGACCTCGCGCCGCCTGCGTCCTTTTGAAGTTAGGACGGAGCCGCAAAAATGTCAATACAATTAGATAAGTAAGAGAAGGGGGACGCGGTCCCGCTCAGCTGATCTCGCCGGTGAGGTAGGCCCGCGTCCGCGGGTCGCGCGGGTCGGCGAAGACCTCGGCCGCGGGGCCCTGCTCGACCAGCTCGCCCAGATAGAGGAAGGCGAGATGGTCGGCGATGCGGCGGGCCTGGCGGAGGATGTGGGTGACGACGACGACCGTGTAGTCGCGCTTGAGCTCGAGCAGCCGCCGCTCGACGTTCTGGCTCGACTGCGGGTCGAGGGCCGAGGTCGGCTCGTCGCCGAGGATGATCTCGGGCTCGACGGCCAGGCCGCGGGCCAGGCAGAGCCGCTGCTGCTGCCCGACCGAGAGCGCCGAGGCGGGCTCGCGCAGCCGGTCGCGGACCTCGTCCCACAGCCCGGCGACCCGGAGGTAATGCTCGACCCGCCGGTCGAGCTCCTTCCGGGCCCGCAGGCCGTGGAGGCGGGGCCCGTAGGCGACGTTGTCGGCGATCGACATCGGCAGGACCTGGGGCTTCTGAGAGAGCAGGCCCATCTTCTTGCGGATCCGCGTGACCTCGGTCCGGGGCGCGTAGATGTCCTCGCCGTCGACGAGGACCTGGCCGCGAACGCGGGCCCCTTCGGCCGTGTCCAGGAGCCGGTTGAGCGACTTGAGCAGCGTCGTCTTGCCGCAGCCCGACGGCCCGATGATGACCGTGATCTTCCGGGCCGGGATGTCTAGGCTCACGTTCTTGAGGACCTGCAGGTCGCCGTAGAAGACGCTCAGGTTCCGGATGCTGATGGGGGTCTCGCCGTTCATCGGAGCGGCCGCCTTTCACTTGACGACATGACGGGTCACCTTTCGGCCCAGCGCCCGGCCGGCCAGGCTGATGAGAAGGATGATCAGGGTCAGGACCGCGGCCGAGGCGTAGGCCCGCTCGCGGACCTCGGGGAACGGGGTCCCGAGCTGGAAGAAAATGGCCAGCGGCAGGGTGGCCGCAGGGTCCAGGAGGCCGCCGGGGACGCGGTCGGTGAACCCGGCCGTGAACAGGACCGACGCGGCGTCGCCGATGCCCCGGCCGAAGGCCAGTAGGACGCCGGTCAGGATGCCCGGGGCCGCCTGGCGGACCAGGACCTTGACCGCCGTCTCGAAGCGGGTCGCGCCGAGCGAGGCCGAGGCCTCCTTGAGCTCGCGCGGGACCAGGCGCATGACCTCGTCGATGGCCCGGCTCATGATCGGGAACTCGAGCAGGGCGACGGTCAGGAGGCCGGCCAGGAGCGAGGCCCGCAGCCCCAGGGCCAGCATGAGGAGGAAGCCGAAGGCGCCGTAGACGATGGAGGGCACGCCCCAGAGGACGTCGAGGAAGAAGCGCGTCCAAACCGCCGTCTTCGACGTCCGGGCCTTGTAGACGTTGAGGTAAAGGGCGAGCGGCAGGCTCAGGAAGAAGGCGAGGACGGTCGCGCCGATGGCCAGCTCTAGCGAGCCGACGATGGCGTTCAGGATGCCGCCCTCCTTGCCGAGGTAGAAGCCGCCCTTGGGCGTCCGGGTCAGCATGGACAGGCTCAGGGCCGGCACCGATTTCCAGAGGATGACGGTCAGGATGAGAACGAGCGACAGGAGGACGGCCGCGGCCGAGACCGAGGCCAGGACGCGGAAAGCGCGGTCGGTCCGCTTGCGCCGGCCGAGTCCGCCGTCCGGGAGCGGCTTCACCTGGCCCTCCGCTCGACCCGGACCAGGATCGCCCGGGCCAGGACGTTGAAGGACAGGACGATCAGCATGAGGACGAGCGAGGCCAGCATCAGGGCCGCGTCGTAGCGGGGCACGGACATCATCTCGCCGTAGTTGTTGGCGATCAGGGCCGGCAGCGGGTAGCCCGGGTCGAAGAGCGAGCGGGGCACGGCCGGCACGTTGCCGACGACCATGAGCACGGCCATGGTCTCGCCGAAGGCCCGGGAGAAGCCGAGGACGGACGCGGCCAGGATGCCCTGGGCCCCCTTGCGCAGGACGACGTGCCTGATCGTCTCCCACTGCGTCGCGCCCAGCGACAGGGAGGCGTCGCGGAGCGCCCGGGGGACGGTCGAGAAGACCTCGAGGGTCACATGGATGATCGTCGGGAAGGTCATGATGGCCAGGACGATGCCGCCGGCCAGGATGCTGAAGCCGGAGGAGACGACGCCGAAGGCCGGGGCCAGCACGTCGCCGACGAAGGGCACGACGACGATGACGCCCCAGACGCCGTAGACGACGGAGGGCAGGCCGGCCAGGAGGTCGATGACCGGCTTGGCGGCCTCGCGGACCCAGCGCGGGGCGTACTCGGAAAGATAGATGGCGGCCAGGATCGAGACCGGCACGGCCAGGGCGAGCGCGGTCACGGTCACCCAGACCGTCCCGGCGATGAACGGCAGCAGCCCGAACTCGCCCTTGAGGGGGCGCCAGACCGGGGAGAAGAGCAGGCGGGACAGGGGCTCGACGGCCAGGATGGCCCTGGACTTGAGGAACAGCCCGATGACGATGAGCAGGACGAGAAGGCCGGGCAGGGTGGTGACGATCCCCATGCCCCGGCGGGCCAGCGCGTCCTTGACCAGCCTCATCGCTTTTCCGCGGCGCGGACGACGGCCAGGCCCGAAGCGATCTTGTCCGGCCCGACGCCGATGTAGCCCATCTCGGGGACGTACTTCTGGCCCTCGGTCAGGACCCAGGCCAGGAACTCCGCCAGGAGCGGCCGGTCGGGCCGGCCCTTGATGACGAAGTAGAGGTCGCGGGCCGGCGGCGAGGGGTAGGCGCCAGCTGCGATGGCCCGGGTCAGGTCGTCGCGGCCGGCGTAGACCCGCTCGGCCGGGTCGACGAGGCCGTTGCCGTCGATGTCGATCGGGGCGATCTCGAGCCCGGCCACGGGCTTCAGGCTCTTGGCGTCGTAGGCGAAGTTGACGTTGTTGAAGCCGATGCCCAGCGGGTCGCGGCGGACGGCCTCGGCCAGGCCGGGATCGCCGTAGACGCCGACGCCGCCGAGGTCCTCCTGGTGCCCGCCGAGGTAGGCGGCCCAGGTTTCCGCGGCGCCGCAGGCGTCCGAGCGGGTGTAGACGTGGATCGGGGTCTGGCCGGGCCGGCCGAGGAGCCCCTCCCAGGTCGCGGCCGTCTTCCGGATCCAGATCGCAGTGAAGTCCTCCTTCCTGAGGCCGCGGCGGAGGATCTCGTCCAGGAACGGGTTCTTCCTGCTGATCGTGGCCACGACCGCGTCCTTGGCCACGGCCAGGGCCACCGCGCCCTTCGCGGTCTCGGCCTCATGGATCTCGCGGGAAACCATGCCGATGTCGGCCGCGCCCGCGAGGACGTCGGCGATGCCCTTGCCCGCGCCGCCGGCCTGGACGTCGATGGCCGTTCCGGGATGGCTCTTCTGGAACTCCTCCTGCCAGCGGACGGCCAGCGGATAGAGGGCCCAGGCGCCCGAAAGCGACAGGCTTTCGCCCGCGGGCCGCGCCGCCGCGGAGGCGGCCGGAGGGAAGGCCCCGTTCGCGTTTCTGCAGGCCGGGAGAACGAGGGCCAGGACAAGGATGACGGAGAGGGCGGCGGCGAAGGCGGCCGCTGAGCCGGTACGTTTGGTCATGTCATGCCTCCTGCGGCCGGCCTCTAGAAGGCCGCCTGGAACTGGGCCAGCAGGCCGGACTTCTCGCGGCCCGCGGCCTCGAGCCCGTGGATCTCGTAGTTCAGCTGCAGCTTGGTCCGGCCGGCGATGTACCAGCTGACGCCGAAGGTGACGATGTGCTTCCCGTTGTCCGGGACGGCCCGGTCGAGATCGAGCGCATCGTAGCGGACGAGCGCCTGGAGCTTGCCCGGCAGGGCGAACACGCCCGCCAGGGCGTACCAGCCGGCCCTGGAAACGAGCCCGTCCCTGGCGTGGATGTATTCGCCCTTGACCATCACGCGGTCGAGGCGGAAAAGGGCTTCCAGGCCTTCCTTGTTCCGGCCGGCCAGCGGCGCCCCTTCCGCCGGGGCCCGCCGGCCCCGATAGACGGAGCCCCCGATCGCCAGGGACTCCAGGGGCTTGAGCACGAGCCGGCCGCTGAAGTCCTTGCGGCCGTCAGAGTCCGCCTTGTTGATGACGGAGCCGTTGAAGAGACCGAACGAGTACTCGGCGATCTTCCAGCTGCCGAAGGCGGCCAGGCCGGCGTCGCGGCCCGACGATCCGATGTCGCGGCCCGGCGCCAGGGCCTCGACCACGGCCGGACGGTTGACCATTTCGATGTCCGCCACCGAGGTCACGTTGTCCAGGCTGAAGGGGACCAGGAACTGCCCGAAGCGCAGGCCGGCCCACTTGAGCGGGGCGTAATCGATCTGGGCGTCGAGCAGCGCGGGCGACTTGACCAGGTCGGCGGAGAGCTTGAAGCTGAGGTTCTTGACGATCGTCCCGCCGAGCGACAGGCGGGCCCGGCGGAGCGAGAAGGTGTCCGTGCCGGGGTCCCAGGAGGCGCCGTAGAACTGGGCGTAGCCGCCGAGCTTGAGGTTCTTGAGGGCCGTGAGGACGGGCGAGTCCTTCTTGTCCTTTTCTTCGGCCGCGGCCGTTGCGGCCGGCAGAACGGTCAAGGCCAGGGCCAGGGCGGCCGCCGCGGCCGCGGCCCTCGGAGATCTTAGGCTCATCGTCTCCCTCCATGCGGGCGCGCCGGCCTCTTCGCCGCTCCGCCCGCCTTCTTCGCCGGGCCGGTTCCCGGACGGCCGCCGGCGCCGGGCCGGCTTCTCCGGACGAGGTCGTCGAACGTCGTCGCCTCGAGGATCTCGGCCACGGCGTCGCGGACCTCCTTCCAGAGCCAGCGCAGGCCGCACGTCGCCTCCATCGGGCAGGTCTCGTGGGCCATGACGCTGACGCAGTCGATGGGCGCCAGGGGGCCGTCCATGACCCGGATGACCTCGGCCACATTGATCTGGGCCGGGGGCTTGGCCAGCACGTAGCCGCCGTGCTGGCCCTTGCGGCTCCTGAGATACCCCGCCCTCTTGAGAAGCAGGAGGATCTGCTCCAGGAACCGCTGCGGGATCTCCTGGGCCTTGGCGATCTCACGGCTGTGGACCGGCCCGCCGGCGTAGCGCCGGGCGAGCTCAAGCATGGCCCGGCTGGCGTATTCGCCCTTGGTCGAGAGCCTCATCGCGCCTCCGTTGTTAGTCGACTATCTCAATAGACTAAGTCATTTAACATATCGCGCCAGCCCCTGTCAAGCCTTTTTTCGGTTCTTCTCCCGATTCCGGGAGGATCCCTCTCTTCGGCTTTGCTCAGGGCCTTGCCTCTGGCAACGGGAAGCGGGATCTTGGGAGCGACCAGGCAGGATCACGGCTGAGGGCTCGAAGCCGCGAGAAGGAATCCCGGAGATGGGAGCGAGACGGATTTGAAAGGGGGCCCGCGTCTTTGCGAAGCGAGAGATGACGACGCGAGGCGCGGCCCTTCCCATGCGCCCGGAGCCGCTGACGCCTGTGAGCGCTTTGGAGCGGCGAGGACGCGTGGGGGTGGCGGCGAGAAGAGGAGGCAGCCTATCTTTTAAGCGTCGACCGGCCGGAGAAGACGGCCTTCGACCCCAGCTCCTCTTCGATGCGCATGAGCTGGTTGTACTTCTCCACCCGCTCGCCCCGGCAGGGCGCTCCGGTCTTGATCTGGCCCGTGCCCATGGCCACGCTCAGGTCGGAGATGAAGCTGTCGACCGTCTCGCCGCTGCGGTGGGAGATCATGGCCGTCCAGCCGGCCTGGCGGGCCATCTCGATGGCCGCGACCGTCTCGGTCAGCGTCCCGATCTGATTCAGCTTGATGAGGACGGAGTTGGCCGCCTTCTCCGCGATGCCGCGGGCCAGCCGCTTGACGTTGGTCACGAAGAGGTCGTCGCCGACCAGCTGGACGCGTCCGCCGAGCGTCCGGTTGAGCAGGGCCCAGCCCTGCCAATCGTCCTCGGCCAGGCCGTCCTCGATGGAGATGACCGGGTAGCGGCCGATCCAGTCCTCGTACATCCGGACCATCTCCGCCGGCCCGACCTTCTTGCCTTCGGTCCGGAGGTTGTAGACGCCGTCCTCGTAGATGCTGCTCGCGGCGCAGTCGAGGACGATGCCGATGTCGGCGCCGGGCTTGTAGCCGGCCTTTTCGATGGCCTTGATGATGTTCTCGATGGCGTCCGAGTTCTTCTTGAACGCCGGGGCGAACCCGCCTTCGTCCCCGACCCCGGTCGAGTAGCCGGCGGCCTTGAGGACGCTCTTGAGGGCCTGGTAGGTCTCCGCGCCCCAGCGCAGGGCTTCGCGGAAATTCGGGGCCCCGACCGGCGCGATCATGAACTCCTGGAGGTCGGTGCTCTGCCAGTTGGCGTGGACGCCGCCGTTGAGGATGTTGAACATCGGCACGGGCAGGAGATGGGCTTTCGGGCCGCCGAGGTGCCGGTAGAGCGGGGCCTTCGTCGAGGCGGCCACGGCCCGGGCCGAGGCCATGCTGACGCCGAGGACGGCGTTGGCCCCGAGCTTGGTCTTGGACTCGGTGCCGTCGAGGGCGATCATGGCCTGATCGACGGCGGCCTGATCGAGGGCGTCCAGGCCGGCGACGCGCGGGGCGATCAGGTCGTTGACGTTCCCGACGGCCTTGAGCACGCCCTTCCCCTGGTAGCGCGACTTGTCGCCGTCGCGGAGCTCCAGGGCCTCGTAAACGCCCGTCGATGCGCCCGACGGAACGCCGGCCCGGCCCCAGGAGCCGTCGGCCAGCGTGACTTCGACCTCGACGGTCGGATTGCCGCGGGAATCCAGGATCTCGCGGGCATGGACTTTCTTGATCAGAGCGGACATGGGTTGCCTCCTGAAAAACTCGCCGAGACATTCTAGCAGAGGGAGGCCGCGATTGACAACCCCTGGCGGCCGATGCTAAAAGAGGGGGCGAGGCGTCATCCATGGAGATCCTGCGGGTCCTGCTCAAGCTCGTCCTGGCCGTCGCCCTGGGCGGGCTCATCGGCCTCGAGCGCGAGGCCAGCCAGAAGCCGGCCGGCTTCCGGACGAATATCCTCGTCTGCCTGGCCGCGACGATGATGATGACCCTGGCCACGCTCATCGCCGGGAAGAACGCATCCGGCGCGGACACGCTCGTCCGCATGGCCGCCGGCGTCATCACCGGCATCGGCTTCCTCGGCGCCGGCACGATCTTCCAGGCCCGGGGCACGATCGCCGGCCTGACGACCGCCTCGACGCTCTGGGTCGTGGCCGGCCTGGGTCTGGTCATCGGCGCCGGCTACTACGTCCCGGCCGTCATCTTCACCGCGCTGACCATCGTGACCCTCATCGTGTTCGGCCGGATCGAAGAATCCTATCTGCGCAAAGCGCAATTCCACTACCATCTAAAGGCCAAGGCCCGTCCCTACATCCTTTCCAGCCTGCGCAAGCTGGCCCTCCACCACGGCGTCCGGCTCGAGCGCCTGACCATGAAACAGGAAGGCTCGTCCTACCTCCTGGCTTTCTCCTTCGCGGCCTCCGAGGAAAAGGAACAGGACTTCAACCAGGGGCTCCTGGAGCTGGCCGATATCGAAGAGCTGAAGATTGACTGAGCGGCGCCTGCTCCTGGCGACCGGCAATCCCGGCAAGGTCCGAGAGATCCGGCGGGCCCTCGAGGGCCTGGCTATCCAGGTCGTCGGCCTGCGCGACGTCCTGCCGGCGCCCCCGCCCGTTGAGAGGGGGCGGACCTTCGCCGAGAACGCCCGGGCCAAGGCCCTGTATTACGGCCGGAGGTGGTCCGGCCTGGTCGTGGCCGAGGATTCCGGGCTCGAGGTCGACGCCCTGGAGGGCGCGCCCGGGGTGCGCTCGGCGCGCTTCTCGGCTCCCCGCCCGTCCGACGAGAAGAATGTCCGCAAGGTCCTGCGCCTCCTCAACGGCCTTCCCCCGGCCGGGCGCAAGGCCCGCTTCGTCTGCGTCATGGTCCTGGCCCTGGACGGCCGGGTCATCCGGGAATTCCGCGGCGAGGTCGGGGGCAGGATCGCTCTCGAGCCGCGCGGGGAATCGGGCTTCGGCTACGATCCCGTCTTCTATTACCCGCCGCTCAAGAAGACCTTCGCCGAGCTTGCGCCGGGAGCCAAGAACGAGATCAGCCACCGCGGCCGCGCCGTCCGCGAGCTGCGGGCCTTCCTCGAGGCGAAAAGAAAGGCCCTGCCCGGCGACCTTCCGGACAGGGCCTAGGCCATCATTTTGGCGCGCTCTCCGCCCCCACCGTGATCAGGTCCCTGATCTGCTCGAAGATCTTCTCGCCGATCCCCTGGACCTTCATGATCTCCTCGACTTTCCGGAAATTGCCGTTCTTCGTCCGGAAATCGACGATCCTCTGGGCGACCTTGGGGCCGATCCGCGGCAGCGTCTCGAGCTCCGAGGCCGAGGCCGTGTTGATGTTGATCCGGCCCTTCGGCGCCGGCGACTGGGCGTAGGCCGGGGCGAGCGCGAGCGCCAGGATCGCCGCGGCCAGCCCCAACGCCAGGGCCTTGTGTCTTTGTGTGGTCATGGGTGCGACCTCCTTTCGCCCCCGTTTTATGCAACGCCCGTGCCACCCCGCCCGCCGTCCCGTTGCTTTATTTTGTGGCGGTTACAAGAGAGCCCCGGCACCCCTTGTCTAGCTCCGTGGACAAAACCGCGCCCGGCGTGGAAACGGCTGTTAGCGCGCGAAACGGGGTGAGGATGCGGGCTGGAGGGGCGCCGCCGGCGCGGGGACGGCTCAGGACCGGGGGTGGCTCTTCTTGTAGACGCCGATGAGCTGGGTCAGGTCGACGTGGGTGTACTTCTGCGTCGTGGCCAGGCTGGCGTGGCCCAGCAGCTCCTGGATGACTCGCAGGTCCGCGCCCCGGCCGAGCAGGTGGGAGGCGAACGAGTGGCGGAGCGAGTGGGGGCTGATCTTGCGGGTCACGGCCGTGCGCCGGATGTGCGCCCGGACCATGCGCTGAATCGACCGGGCGGTCAGCCTTCCGCCCCGGTAGTTCAGGAAGAAGGCCTCGCCGCCCTTCCCCCCGCCCGCGGCCAGCGCGGGCCGCGCCCGCCGGTAGTCCTCCATGGTCTCGAGGGCCTTGCGGCCGAAAGGCACGAGGCGCTCCTTCTTGCCCTTGCCCCGGACCCGGACCAGGCGCTCGCCGAAGTGGAGGTCGGCCGTCTCGATGCCGACGAGCTCGCTGACCCGGATGCCCGTGGCATAGAAGAGCTCCAGGATGGCCCGGTCGCGGAGGTCGATGGGCTTGTCCGAGGCCGGCAGGTCGAGCAGCGACGCCGCCTCGTCCTCCGACAGGAATGACGGGATCTTCTTCTCCAGCCGCGGCCGGGACAGGACCCGGGCCGGGTTATCGGCGATCCATCTCCGCCGCATCGCGAAATCGTAGAACGAACGCAACGCGGCCAGCTTGCGCCCGATGGTCGACTTCTGGCGCTTCTTCTCGTGGAGCCCGGCCAGCCAGCCGCGGAGGATGACGTTGCCGGCCCTGTCCCAGCGGACCTCGCGCTCCTTCAGGTAGGCCGCGACCTGCCGGAGGTCGCGCTCGTAGGCGGCGACGGTGTGGGGGGAAGCGTTCTTCTCGTGCCGGAGATAGTCCAGGAACTCAGCGATTTCCTTGTTCATCTGCGCCGCCGGATCCGGCCGCTCCGGTCTTCGCTCCGTCCGGGCCGGCCGGCTCCTTGGCCGGGGCCGTCTCCCAGATCTTGTCCCGGGGCGCGGCTTCCTTGAACGCGCACTTCTCGTTCTTGCAGTAGACGTACGGCTCGCCCTTGATGAGGTTCTTCCGATAGATGACCGGCGCGCCGCACTGCGGGCACGGCCGGGCGATGGGTTCGTCCCAGGAGGCGAAATGGCACTTCGGGTAGCGGCTGCAGCCGAAGAAGAACTTGCCCCGGCGCGTCTTCCGCTTCAGGATCTGGCCGCCGCAGCCGGTCGGGCAGGCGATGCCCGTCTCGACCGGACGGTCCTTCTTGATGAACTTGCACTTCGGGTAGTTGGAGCAGGCCACGAACGGCCCGAACCGGCCGAACTTCTGGGCCAGCTGGGAGCCGCACTCGGGGCACTTCTCGTCGAGGGGCTTGGATTCCCTCTTGTCCAGGCTCTCCCTGAACTTGCACGCCGGGTAGGCGGAGCAGGCCTTGAACCGGCCGAAGCGGCCGTCCTTGATGACCAGGTCCGCCCCGCACTTGGGGCACTTCTCGTCGATGGGGATGCCTGTCTTCTTGACGCTCTCGGTCTCGAGCCCCTGCTTGAGGGCGTCCTCCAGGAGGCCGTATAGCTCCTGGAGGCTGTCGACGCCCTTCCGCGCGCCCTCGGAGATCTGGTCGAGCTCCTCCTCCATCTGGGCCGTGAACTTGAAGTCCATGAGCCGGGCGAAGTGCTTGACCAGGAAGTCCGTGACGTACGTCCCCAGCTCGGTGGGCTTGAACTTGCCCTCCTCCTTGACGACGTAGGTCCGGCCCTGGATCGTGGCGATCGTCGGGGCGTAGGTGCTCGGCCGGCCGATGCCGCGGGCCTCGAGCTCCTTGACCAGCGTGCCCTCGGTGTAGCGGGGCGGCGGCTCGGTGAACTTCTGCTTGGTCTCGAGCTCCAGCAGCTTGAGCGTCTCGCCGGCCGCGGCCTTGGGCAGAAGCTCCTTATCGCTCGCGCCGTTCGGCCAGACGGCCAGGAAGCCGTCGAACTTGACCACCTCGCCCTTGGCCTGGAAGAGGTACCGCCCGGAGGTGATGTCGAAGGATGTCTCCTCGATCCGGGCCGCGGCCATCTGCGAGGCGATGAACTTCCTCCAGACGAGCTTGTACAGGTCGTATTCCTCTTTCTTGAGGAAGGGCTTGACCTTCTCCGGCGTCAGCTCGACGTGGGCCGGCCGGATGGCCTCGTGGGCGTCCTGCGTCTTCTTCTTGCTCGCGTAGACGTTGGGCTTGGCCGGGACGTAGGGGGACCGGTGCCCGGCATGGGAAGCCGCCTCGTCCGCCGGCGCGTTCGCGTCCGCGGCCGCGGCGGCCTTGTCGCCCGGGTAATTCTGCTCGATCCAGGCCCGGGCCGCCGCCTGGGCCGACTCGGAGATGCGGAACGAGTCCGTGCGCATGTAGGTGATGAGCCCGGTCTGGCCGAGCTCGCCGATGGGCATGCCCTCGTAGAGCTTCTGGGCCACGAACATGGTCTTCTTGACCGGGAAGCGCAGCAGCCGGAAGCCGTCCTGCTGCAGGGTGCTGGTGATGTAGGGCGGGCCGGGGTGCTTGTATTTCGGCTTGACCTGGACCTGGCCCAGGACGAAGGGCGTCCGCTCGCACTCCTCGCGGACGATCCCGGCCTCCTCCCCGTTGCGGACCTTGGCCTTCTTGCCGTCGACCTTGGCCAGCGCGGCCTTGAAGGCCGGCGGGTTGGCGGCCTCGAGCCGGGCGGCGATATTCCAGTATTCCTCCGGCTTGAAGGCCTCGATCTCCCGCTCCCGGTCGACGATCAGCCGCAGGGTCACCGACTGGACCCGGCCGGCCGACAGGCCCCGGGCGATCTTCTTCCACAGGAGCGGGCTGATGCGGTAGCCGACCAGCCGGTCGAGGATGCGGCGCGTCTGCTGGGCGTCGAGCAGGTTCATGTCGATCTGGCCGAGGTCCTTGAAGGCCGCCCGCACGCCGTCCTCCGTGATCTCGTGGAAGGAGGCCCGGAAGATGTTCGCGTTGGCGTCGGACAGGAGCTGGCTGAGATGCCAGGAGATGGCCTCGCCTTCCCGGTCGGGGTCGGCCGCCAGGATGACCCGGTCGCTCTCCTTGGCCGCCTTCTTCAGCTCGGAGACGATCTTCTTCTTGTCGGGGATGACCTCGTAGGTCGGCTCGAAGCCGTGCTCGACGTCGACGCCGAGGCCCTTCTTGGGCAGGTCGCGGACATGGCCCATCGAGGCCTTGACCAGGTAGTCCGGACCGAGATAGTGGTTGACCGTCTTCGCCTTGGCCGGCGACTCGACGATGACCAGTGATTTCGACACCTTACATTCTCCTCTGGAATTCTTTCCCGGGATGCTGGATAACGGCCCCCTTCAGCTCGAGGCCCAGCAGCAGCGCCAGCAGGCCGGAAACCGACCGGCCCGTCCGTTCGGCCAGCTCGTCGATGGACAGGGCCGCGTCGACGGGCAGCTCGTCCAGCAGCCGGCGCTCGTCCGGGCTCAGAGAAGCGGCGCTATTCTCCTCTTTTGCGTCCCGCTGCGCAAGGAGATTCTCGCGCCACGGCGACGGCAGGGCGTCGGCCACGTCCTCCCACGAGGCCACGGGCCGGGCCCCGTCCCGGATCAGGCCGATGGGCCCTTCGCTCAGGGGCGAGGTCACGTTGCCCGGGACGGCCATGACCTCGCGGTCCTGGGACAGGGCCAGCTTGGCCGAGATGAGCGAACCGCTCTTGCGGGCCGCCTCGACCACGACCAGGCCCAGGGCCAGGCCGCTGATGATCCGGTTCCGGACCGGGAAGTTCTCCGCCAGCGGCGGCGTCCCCAGGGGTAGCTCCGAGACGACGGCTCCGCGCCCGGCGATCTCCCGGTGCAGGCCGCGGTTCTCCCACGGATACGGAACGTCCAAGCCGGAACCGAGCACGGCGATCGTCCTTCCTTTCTTGAGAGCCCCCCGATGAGCGCAGGCGTCGATGCCCGCGGCCAAGCCGCTGACGACGACGCAGCCGCGGCCGGCCAGGTCGGCGGCCAGCTTCTCGGCCACGGCCCGCCCATAGGGGGTGGGCCGCCGGGCGCCGACAACGGCCACCGCGGGATTTCCCAGAGCCCCCGGGTCGCCCTCGCAATAGAGGGCGAACGGAGGATCGAAGATCTCTCGCAGGTACCCCGGATAGCCGGGGTGGTCCAAGGTCAGGAGAGTATACGCCTTCCTCTCTATTATTTCCACTTCCCGGCGGGCCCGGTCCAGGGCCCGGCCGCCGGCGATGGCCTCGACCGTCCGGGCGTCCAGCCGCAGCCCCTCGAGATCGCCGGGGCCGGCCCGGAAGACGTCGGTGATCGCCGGGAAGCGGGCCAGGAGCCGGCGGGTCGCGGCGCGCGGCCCGTAGAAAAGGAGCGCCAGCGCCAGCCAGCAGAGGTCCCGGTCGTCCACGGTCGCCTCCCTATTGTAATAAGGACGCCCGGGGAGGGCGGTCTGTCCCACTGCCGTCGCCCGGGCTCAGCGGCCGAACAGCACGGACGAGCCGGTGTAGAAGGTCCCGGCTACGGCGCCCGTCATCAGGCAGGCCAGGGTGGCCGCGAGAAGGGCCCGGAAGCCGATCCGCGACAGGTCCCTGGCCCGGGAGGGCACGAGCGCCGCCGTCCCGCCGACGAAGATGGCCAGGGAGGCGACGTGGGCGAAGCCGCACAGGGCATAGGAGGCGATGATGGCCGAGCGCGGGTCGCGCAGGGCGCCCGCGGCCATGAGCTCGGACAGCCGGCCGAACGAGAAGATCTCGGTCAGGATGGTCCGGTCCCCGAGGAGCTTGGCGATCGAAAGGGCGTCGGACGGCGGCACGCCCATGGCCAGGGTCAGGGGATAGAAGACGTAGCCGAGCAGGGCTTCGATCGACCATTTGAAATGCCAGCCGAAGATCCCGTTGGCCAGGCCGCCGAGCCAGCCCAGGACCAGGTTCGCCAGGGCCAGCAGGCCGAGGAAGGCGATGAGCAGCGTGACGATGCCGCCGAGGAGCTTCAGCCCGTCCCGGGCCCCGTTTATGACGGCCATGATCAGGTTGTCCTCGCGCTCGTAGTGGGGCTTGACGTCCAGGCCGAGGGTCAGCGGCTTCCCGGTCTCGGGCATGACCAGCTTGGCCATGACGACGCAGGCCGGGGCGGAGATGAACGAGGCCGACACGAGGTGGCCGGCGATCGTCGGGATCTGCTTCTGCAGCATCAGGACGTACATGGCCAGGACGGTCGAGGCGATGGTGCCCATGCCGGCCGTGACGATGGTCCCGAGCTCGGACACGGTCATGTCCTTGAGGTGGGGCCGGACGACCAGGGCCGACTCGACGCCGACGAAGATGTTGGCCGAGACGGACAGCGATTCCGCCCCGCTGATCCGCATCGTTTTGGTGAAGACCCGGGCGAACAGCCGGACGAAGAAGGGCATGACGCCGAGATAATAGAGGGCCGCGAGCAGGGCGGCGAAGAAGATGATCGTCGGCAGGCCCTGGAAGGCCAGGAAATAGCCCAGGCTCGTCTCCCCCGCGGCGTTCACCGTTCCCGGAGGCAGGGCCAGGCGGCCGAAGACGAACTGGACTCCGGCCATGGCCGTCCCGAGGACCGCGGTGACGGCGCCGTTGACCCAGAGGAAGACCTTCGCCCCGGCCGGGACGACGAAGATGAAGAAGGCCAGCAGCAGCTGGAGCCCGATGCCCCAGAGGATGACGCGGACGTTGACGACCTTGCGGTCCGTCGAGAAGAGCCAGGCCACGGCCGCCAGCACGAACAGGCCGGCGAAGCTGACCAGGTTGTAGGCGGTCACCTCATTCCTCGAGGCGGAACTGCTTGCGGGACGAGGCCGCGCCGCGGACGAGCGTCAAGCGCGAGGGAGGGACGCCCAAGTGCTCGGCCAGCCGCTCGACGATCTCGTCGTTGGCCCGGCCCCGGTCCGGCGCGGCGCGCACCCGGACGCGGAAGCTGCCGGGGGCCAGCTCCTCGACGCCGGGCGCCTTGGAGCGCGGCTGGGCCTTGACCGTGAGGATGCGGGCCATTCCCCCTACTTCAGGACCGACTTGTACTTCTCGAAGATGTCCTTGAGCTCCTTGCGGGAGATGACGTAGCGGCTGACGTAGACGGACATGGTCGAGCGGACGGGGTCGTTCGACTTGAGCAGGATGTAGTCGCGCTGGACGCCCAGCCGCGTCTGGGGCGGGAAGCGGAGCTCGACCTCGCGCGACTCCCCCGTCGGCAGGAAGAACGGCGAGACCAGAGGCTTGCCGCCCGAGAAGAACCCGACGTTCTCGTGGGCCAGCTCGACCTTGAGCTCGCGCTCGCCGGCGCTCTTGACGACGATCCGGGTCGACGGCGACTCGCCCTCGAGGACGAGGCCCAGGTCGACGTTGTAGCGGTCGATGTCGATGCGGGGCGCGGGCGGGACCTGGATCTCGGCGACGAGGCTGAGCTCGCGCCGCGGGTTCTCGCCGTCGTTCGAGACGAGGTAGATATAGCGGGCCAGGCGCCCGGAATAGCCGCGGGTGTCGAAGGTCGCCTTGAGCTTGCCTTCCCGGCCGGGAGCGATCCTCTGCTCGGAGACCAGCGCGGCCGTGCAGCCGCAGGTCGTCTCGACCTTCTCGATGACCAGCGTGGCGCCGCCCTCGTTCTTGAAGACGAACTCGCAGCTGACGACGTCGCCCTGCTTGACCGTCCCGAAATCGTGGGCCGTGGCTCTGAACACGGCCCGCGGCTTCGGTGCCTGGGCGGGAACGGCGGCCAGGCTGACTGCCGCGGCGGCGGCCAGAAGGATGGCGCCGAGGCGCCGGGGGATGCGTTCGTTCATCGGACTCTCCTCGATGTCTCAGGATACTCCATCGCCGCGCCGCCGGGCAAGCCTATTCGACGGTGACGCTCTTGGCCAGGTTGCGCGGCTGGTCGACGTCGAAGCCCTTGGCCGCGGCCGCGTGGTAGGCGAACAGCTGCAGCGGCAGGACGGTCAGGAACGGGGTGAAAAGCTGGTGCGTCGCGGGGATGGGGAAGACCTCGTCGGCGACGGCCCGGGCCTTGTCGTCGCCCTCGAAGGCCACGGCCAGGATGCGCCCGTTCCGGGCCTGGACCTCGGCGATGTTGGACAGCATCTTGTCGTGGACGCGGTCGCGGGGCACGACGGCCAGGGTGGTCATGCCCTCGTCGATCAGGGCGATGGGGCCGTGCTTCATCTCCCCGCCGGCATAGCCCTCGGCGTGGGTGTAGGAGATCTCCTTGAGCTTCAGGGCCCCCTCCAGGGCGATGGGGAAGTTGATCCAGCGGCCGAGGAAGAGATAGTGCTCGCAGGCCAGGTAGCGGCGGGCGGCCCGCTCGATCGCGGCCGCCCCGCCGAGGACCTGGTCCATCTTGTGGGGCACGCGCTGCAGCTCCCGGACGAGCTCCAGGCTCTCGCCGTCCGGGAGCGCGCCCCGGGCCTGGGCGAAAGCCAGGGCGAACAGGGCCAGCGCGGCCATCTGGCCGACGAAGGTCTTGGTAGCCGCGACGCCGATCTCGGGCCCGGCGTGGAGGTCGAGGAGCCCGTCGGCGGCCCGGGCCATCGAGGAATTGGCGTTGTTGGTGACGGCCAGGACGGCCCGGGCCTTCGCCCGGGCCAAGCGGAGGGCGGCCAGGGTGTCGGCCGTCTCGCCCGACTGCGAGATGCCGAGGACGAGCGTGCCGCGGTCCATGACGAAATCCCGCGACCGGAGCTCCGAGGCGTATTCGACCTCGACCGGGACGCGGGCCAGCGTCTCGAGCATGTACTTGCCGACCAGGCCGGCGTGGTAGGACGTGCCGCAGGCGATGATGACGACGCGCGCGGCCTCGCGCAGGACCTCGGGCGGCAGGCCCGTGTCCTCGAGGAAGACCCGGCCCGAGTCGAGCGCGACCCGGCTCTTGAGGGTGTCCCGGACGACGTCGGCCTGCTCGAAGATCTCCTTGGCCATGAAGTGGGCGAAGCCGCGCTTCTCGACCATGGCCGGCTCCCAGTCCAGGGTCTCGACGGCCTTCTCGACCGGGTCCCCGGCGAAGGTGGCGAAGCGGGCCCCGTCCGAGGTCAGCACGGCCATCTCGCCGTCCTCCATGTAGGCGACGCGCCGGGTGTGGTGGAGGAGGGGCGTGATGTCCGACGACAGGAAGGTCTCGCCCTGGCCGAAGCCGACGACGGCCGGCGGGCCGTTGCGGGCGGCGACGATCCGGCCGGGGTCGCGCGACGAGATGCAGGCCACGGCGAACGAGCCCTCGAGCTCGCGGACGGCAGCCCGCAGGGCCTCCTCGAGGGAGCCGCGGAAGTGCTTCTCGACGAGGTGGACGATGACCTCCGTATCGGTCTCCGTCCGGAAGACATGCCCTTCGGCCTTGAGGCTCTCCTTGAGGGCCCAGTAGTTCTCGACGATGCCGTTGTGGACCAGGGCGATGGTGCCGCTGCAGTCGGTGTGGGGGTGGGCGTTGTCCTCGCTAGGCCGGCCGTGGGTGGCCCAGCGGGTGTGGCCGATGCCGCAGGCGCCGACGAGCGGGTGCAGCCTGAGCTCCTCGGCCAGGTCGCGGATCTTGCCCTTGACCCGGCGCCGCCCGATCCCGCCGCCGTCAAGGACGGCGATGCCGGCCGAGTCGTAACCCCGGTACTCGAGCCGCCGCAGGCCCTCGAGCAGGCCGGGGACCGCGTCCCTGGCGCCGGCGCAGCCGATGATGCCGCACATGCTTCCCTCCTCAACCGAGATCCGGCCCTTCCTCCTCGCCCTCGCCGTCATCGGGCGAGGGGGGGAGGGGCCCGGGCAGGCCGATGAGCGGCAGGTACTTGCCGCCTTCGGCCTGTGGATTCAGCGACGCCAGGATGCGCAGGTCCGGCCGCAGGGCCAGATCGACGACCTCCCCGGCGTTCTCCGGGGCCAGGACCTGGACGGAGGGCCTGGTGACGTCCGTGTCGTTGACCGCCCGGACAACCCCGACCCGTCCGTCGTCCATCGAGACCAGCGTCCCGATCGGCCAGACGCCCATGAACTGGAAGAACTTGTCCAGGAGCTGGGGCTCGAACATCTTGCCCCTCTCGAGCACCATCAGCTCGTGGATCTTCTCGGGCGGATAGTCCTTCTTGTAGGACCGCTTCAGGGCCAGGGCGTCATAGACGTCGCAGATGGAGACCATCATCGAGGCCGGGTGCGGCCTGCGGGAGTAGGGCGACCTGGGATAGCCGGTCATATCGTGGCGGAGGTGGTGCTCATAGCAGATGACGACGGGCAGGATGCCCAGGACGTCCTTGTAGCCCTCGAGGATGCGGGCCCCGAGGAGGGGGTGGTTGCGGACCTGGAGGAACTCGCCCTCGGACAGCTTCGATTCCTTCTGGATGAGCTTGAGCGAGATGTAGAGCTTGCCGACGTCGTGGTACAGGGCGGCTATGCCCAGGTCGAGGACGTCGTCCTTGGCGAACTGCAGCTTCGAGGCGAAGAACATCGAGAGCAGGGTGACGTTGAGGAGGTGGACGAAGGTGACCAGGTCGCGCCTCTTGACCGAGACGAGGTTAAGCAGCTCCTGGTGGCGGCCGACGAAGTCCTCCATGATGCCGAGGATGTTGAAGCGCAGGTCGAGGTAGTCGACGTCCTCCCGCTCGAGGACGACGTTGAGGGCATGGGAGACCGTGCGGACGGAGCCCTCGTAGCGCGTCCGGGTCTCCGCGGCCGCCGCCTCGGCGGCATCGCCCCTGACCATGGTCCGCAGCTTCCCGGCCCGGATGTTCTGGATGCCGTGGAGGTTGAAGTACTCCTGCTCGCTGATCTTCTCCGTCCGCTTGACCCGGGTCAGGAAGATGATGAACTCGCGCAATTCCTCGAAACGCAGGCCCTGCTGGAAGATGATCCGCTCGACGCCGTTCTTCTCCAGGAAGTCGATGAGCAGGCCGAGCTTGCCCCGGAGGTTGAAGAAGATCTCGTCCTCCCAGGCGGCCTCGCCGCCGATGATGCCGAGGACAAGCTCCTTGCGGTCCTCGAGGATCTCCTGGACGATGGCGTGGAGCCGGTTGAGGTACTCCTTGAACTTCGGGTGGTCGCCGGTGTAGATCTTGCCGGCCTGGATGGCGTTCATCAGGTAGATGAAGCAGATCTTGATCTTATCCCTCACGCCAGATCTCCAGTCCCCATTTATCGAGCAGCGCCGCGGCCGCGTGCCGGACCTTGCGGTTCCAGAAGTCCTTCCGCTCGGACAGCGGGGCGACGTACGGGGCGGCCTCGCGCAGCCCGTAGCGCCCGACGATGCCGATGTTGCGCAGCAGCGCCTTGTTCCGCAGGCCGTAGGGCGAGGCCAGCCCGAAGAGCTTGGTGAAGGCGACGTGCTTGGTCCGCTCGGTGCGCAGGAGCAGGCTCAGGGCCTCGGCCCGGATGATCTCGTTCTTTTTCTCCAGGATGGGGAAGAGGAAGGCCTCGTCGAACTCCTGGAGGTTCTCCATGGCCTGCAGGGCCTTGAGCTTGACGCCCGCGTCGCCGGCCTGGTAGACCTTCTTCAGGGTCTCGAGGGAGGTCGGGGTGTCGATGAGCTTCAGGGCCTCGGCCAGGCGGCCCAGGAGCTCGGCGTCGACGGCGCGCTTGCGGATCGCGGCCTGGAAGGCCGGGATGTCGTCCGGGAAGAAGCGGAAGAGGGCCCGCAGGAGCGACGAGGAGACGACCCGGTCCTTGAGGACCGTGTCGGCGTAGACCTCGCGGCCGTAGCGGCTCCGGCCGAGCCGCTCGATGAAGGCGTCCAGCTGCGGCCCGGATTCGCCCCGCAGCAGGCAGCCTTCGATATGCTCGGCCACGGACCGGAGGGCCTCCTCGTAGCCCGCCTCGCCGGCCAGGTCCGCCGCCCGGCCCTCCAGGACCTCCTGGAAGGCCAGCAGGAACTCGAAGTCGGCCTCCTGGACGATCCGCTCCCACTCCTCGGCGACGCGCTTCAGGACGGCGGCGGCCGTCCCCGTCTCCCGCTCCCGGGCCAGCAGGGTCAGCAGGAGGAAGCGGTAGTTCCGCTGCAGGAGCGCGTGGTCCAGGACGAGCCTCTGGTCGAAGGAGATCTCGTTGAGGAGGTTGGACAGGGTCTGCCGGTAGATCTCCGAGTGAAGCGACGAGGACATGCCCGACATCAGGATGCGGATCTTCGACTCGGTTTCGGCCCGGCGGTTCTGGGGGTCCTCGGTGTGGAAGAGGGCATGGAGCGAGGTGGCGATCTTCTTGTGCCGCTCCTTGTCGATGATCCGGGAGAAAATGCTGAAGCTCAGCGAGTCGAACTTGTCGTTGCCGATGATCTCTTCCCAGAGGGTCGAGGCCAGGTCCTCCTCGCTCAGGTCGGAGATGAGGAGCTTGAGGTTCTCGAACTTCGACTCGGTCGGCGTCTTGCGGGCCGCGACGATGGTCTTCAGGAGCTGCTTGGAGGCGACCCGGTGCTTCTCCTCCGAGGTCTCCTTGAGGTAGTGGAAGAACTGGGCGAAATTCTTGTGCAGCTCCTCGTTCTGGATGAGGTCTTCAGTGTTGAACTTGCCGACGACCTTGTCGAACGACCCGGCCAGCTCCTCGTACTTGGCGGCGTCGTTCTCCTCGACGGCCTCCATGAGGAGGTAGGGCCAGATGTCCTTGATCTCCTCGCCCTCGCCCTGGAGGAGGATCGAGTAGTCGAGCGTGTCGACCGTGATGTGGACGATGCTCTCCCGCTTGACGATGGCCGCGGCCCCGCCCTCCCGGATGAACATCTTGACGGGCAGCATGATCTTGGAGGCGAAGCGCATGAACTCGTCGAAGCCCAGGCCCGGCCTGAACTCGAGGCGCTTGATCTTGCGGAAGTGGAAGAGCTGGGCCAGGTCCATGTAGGTCCGCTCGCCCTCCCAGAAGCGGCCGTCGATGAGCAGGGCGTGGGGGGAGAAGCCGATCGAGAGCGGGTTGACGTGGGCGAAAAGGGCCTCGAGCTTGGCCAGGAGCTCGTTGACGCTGCTCTTGAAGGCCGGGTGCTCGGCGTTGTACATCGAGGCCATCTTGAAGGCCACGCGCAGGGACCGGGTCATCGAGCGGATGAGCTCGTCCCTGTCCGCGGGGATGTCGACGCGGGCCGGGGCCGGGACGGACGGGTCCGCCAGACCGGTCGGGACTCCATCGCGCTCGGCAGGCATGGTTCACCTAAACAAGAAAGCCCGGGCTCTATTCTCCTCTCCCCCGGTGAAATTACCATGCTCCGGCCAGATGATTCAAGGGGTGAACCGGCCTCCTCCCGGCCGGCGCCTTGAAGACCCGCGGCTCTTGTGCTATACTGCGCCGAAAATGAGCTGGAGGCTGACCCCATCCGAAAAGCGGTTCTGGCCCTCGCGGACGGCTCCGTCTACGAGGGCATAGGCTTCGGCGCGAGCGCCAAAACCGGGGGGGAAGTCGTTTTCAATACCGGGATAGTCGGCTACCCGGAGAGCATCACCGACCCGTCCTACCGCGGCCAGATCCTCTGCCAGACCTATCCCCTCATCGGCAATTACGGCGTCGATCCGGCCTGCTTCGAATCCGACCGGCCGCAGATCGCCGGCTACATCGTCTCCGAGCTCTGCGCCCGGCCCTCGCACGCCCGCTCCCGCAAGACCCTGGACGACTGGCTCCGCGACAGCGGCGTTCCCGGGATCGCCGGCATCGACACCCGGGCTTTGACCAAGAAGCTCCGCGTCCACGGCGTCATGACCGGCGTCCTGGCCGCCGCCGACTTCGTGCCTGGCGCCGCCCGCCTGCGGCGCGAGGCCCGCGAGGTCCCCGATCCCAACGCCCGCGACCTCGTCGCCGAGGTCACGACGCCGGAGATCCGCATCTACAACCCCGAGGCCCCCCGGACGATCGTCCTCGTCGACTGCGGCGCCAAGCTGAACATCGTCCGGTGCCTCGTCCGGCGCGGCGTCGCCGTCGTCCGCGTCCCGGCCGGCACGGACGCCGGGCGCATCCTGGGCTTCGCCCCGCGCGGCGTCGTCGTCTCCAACGGGCCGGGCGACCCGGCCCGGGCCGCGGCCACGATCGCCGCCGTCCGCCGGCTGCTCGCCGAGCGCGTCCCCCTCTTCGGGATCTGCCTGGGCAACCAGCTCCTGGCCCTGGCCGCCGGCGGCCGGACCTACAAGCTCAAGTTCGGGCACCGCGGCCAGAACCAGCCCTGCCTCGAGGAGGGCACGAAGCGCTGCTACATCACCAGCCAGAACCACGGCTTCGCCGTCGACGCGGCCAGCCTGCCGGCCGGCTGGACATCCTGGTTCCGCAACGCCAACGACGGCACGAACGAGGGCATCCGCCACGCCCGGCGGCCCGTCTTCGGGGTCCAGTTCCATCCCGAGGCCTGTCCGGGCCCGACCGACACCGAGTTCCTCTTCGACCAGTTCCTGGAGGCGGCCGGATGAGAGCGCGGCGGAAGGTCCTCCTGCTCGGCAGCGGCGCCCTCAAGATCGGCGAGGCCGGCGAGTTCGACTACTCCGGCAGCCAGGCCATCAAGGCCCTCAAGGAGGAGGGCCTCGAGGTCATCCTCATCAATCCCAACATCGCCACCATCCAGACCTCCGAGGGCATGGCCGACAAGGTCTATTTCCTGCCGGTCACGCCCTATTTCGTGGAGAAGGTCATCGCCCGGGAGAGGCCCCAGGGCCTGCTGCTCTCCTTCGGCGGCCAGACCGCCCTCAACTGCGGCGTGTCCCTGTGGAAGAGCGGCGCCCTGCGCCGGGCCCGCCTGCCCGTCCTGGGGACGCCGGTCGGGGCCGTCGAGCGGACCGAGGACCGCAAGCTCTTCAACGCCGCCCTGGCCGAGGCCGGGCTCAAGACGCCGCGCGGCATCGCCGTCCGCAGCGTCGAAGCGGGCTTGCGCGCCGCCGGGACGATCGGCTACCCGGTCATGACCCGCGTCGCCTACGCCCTCGGCGGCAAGGGCAGCGGCATCGCCTACGGGCCGCGGGAGCTGCGCGAAGCCCTGCGCCGGGCCTTCACGGCCGCCCCGCAGGTCCTCATCGAGGAGTACCTCGACGGCTGGAAGGAGATCGAGTACGAGGTCGTCCGCGACCGGGCCGACAACTGCGTCACCGTCTGCAACATGGAGAACTTCGACCCCATGGGCATCCACACGGGCGAGAGCATCGTCATCGCCCCGTCGCAGACCCTGACGAACGACGAGTACCACCGCCTCCGGGCCATCGCCATCAAGGCCATCCGCCACCTCGGCATCGTCGGTGAGTGCAACATCCAGTACGCCCTCAATCCCCGGGACGGCGACTACCGGATCATCGAGGTCAACGCCCGGCTGTCGCGGAGCTCGGCCCTGGCCAGCAAGGCGACCGGCTATCCGCTCGCCTTCGTCGCGGCCAAGCTGGCCCTCGGCCACACCCTGCCGGAGCTGCCGAACTCGATCACCAAGGTCACCTCGGCCTGCTTCGAGCCGGCCCTGGACTACCTCGTCGTCAAGATCCCGCGCTGGGACCTGAAGAAGTTCGGCCGCGTCTCGAAGAAGATCGGCTCGGAGATGAAGTCGGTCGGCGAGGTCATGGCCGTCGGCCGGTCCTTCGAGGAGGCCATCCAGAAGGCGGCCCGGATGCTCCAGGTCGGCGTCTACGGCCTGGTCGCCAACGAGAACTACTCCTTCCGGAGCCTGGAGAAAGAGCTCCGCCACCCGACCGACGAGCGGCTCTTCGGCATCGCCGAGGCCCTCAAGAAGGGCTTCACCGTCGACCGCATCCACGCCCTGACCCGCATCGACCGCTGGTTCCTGGAGAAGATCAAGTCCGTCGTCGATTGCGAGGCCCGGCTGCGGGGCCGGCGCCTGGCCGCTATCGGCCCGGACCTCCTGGCCGAGGCCAAGCGCAAGGGCTTTTCGGACAAGCAGATCGCCCTGCTGACCGGCTCGTCGGAGCTCCGCGTCCGGGCCCGGCGCAAAGAGCGGGGCCTCGTCCCGGCGGTCAAGCAGATCGACACCCTTGCCGCCGAGTACCCGGCCCAGACGAACTACCTCTACACGACCTACCACGGCCGCGAGGACGACGTCCGGTTCGGCGGCGCCCGCGGCGAGCCGGGCAAGGTCATGATCCTCGGCTCGGGGTCCTACAGCATCGGCTCGTCGGTCGAGTTCGACTGGTGCTGCGTCAACGCCGCGCTGGCCCTCAAGAAGCTCGGCTACCGGACGATCATGGTCAACTACAACCCGGAGACGGTCTCGACCGACTACGACATCGGCGACCGCCTCTATTTCGACGAGCTCAGCTTCGAGCGCGTCCTCGACATCTACGAGCGGGAGAAGCCCCTGGGCGTCCTCCTGTCCATGGGCGGCCAGATCCCCAACAACATCGCCCTCCGCTGCCACCAGGCCGGGGTGCGCGTCCTGGGCACGCCGCCGCCGAGCATCGACCGGGCCGAGGACCGCTTCAAGTTCTCGCGGCTCCTCGACGAGCTCGGCGTCGACCAGCCGGCCTGGCGCGAGCTGCGCAGCGTCGGCGAGGCCAAGCGCTTCGCCCGGGCCCTCGGCTACCCGGTCCTCATCCGGCCGTCCTACGTCCTGAGCGGGGCGGCCATGAGCGTCGTCTTCGACGAGGATTACCTCGACCGCTACCTCCAGAAAGCGTCCCGGGTCTCGCCCGAGTACCCCGTCGTCATCTCCAAGTACATCCTCAACGCCAAGGAGATCGAACTCGACGCCGTGGCCGACCGCGGCGAGGTCGTGGCCTCGGCCATCATCGAGCACGTCGAGAACGCCGGCGTCCACTCCGGCGACGCCACCATGGTCCTGCCGCCGCAGAAGCTCTACATCGAGACCATCCGCCGCATCCGCGAGATCGGCCGCGAGATCGCCCGGGCCCTCGAGATCACCGGCCCGTTCAACATCCAGTTCATCGCCAAGGACAACGCCCTCAAGGTCATAGAGTGCAACCTCCGGGCCTCGCGCTCGTTCCCCTTCGTCAGCAAGGTCGCCCGGACGAACTTCGTCGAGCTGGCGGTCGCGGCCATGATGGGCCGGCCCGTCCGCAACGGCAGGACGACGCTCGATCTCAACTATGTCGGGGTCAAGGCGCCGCAGTTCTCCTTCTCCCGGCTCAAGGGCGCCGACCCCGTCCTGGGCGTCGAGATGGCCTCGACCGGCGAGGTCGCCTGTCTGGGCCGGGACGTCCACGAGGCCTATCTCAAGGCCGTCCTGGCGACCGGCTTCAGCCTGCCCCGCAGGAGCGTCCTGGTCACGGTGGGCGGCGAGGAGTCCAAGCACCGCTTCCTCGCCTCCGCCCGGACGCTGGCCGGGCTGGGCCTCCACATCTACGCCACCGAGAAGACCGCGGCCTATCTCCAGGCCAACGGGGTCCGCAGCACGCGGCTGTTCAAGGTCCACGAGCGGCGGGAGCCCAACATCCGGGACTTCATCGCCGGCGGCCGGATCGACCTCGTCATCTCCATCCCCAACCCGGCGAAGAGGGTCGAGTTCAACTCGGCCTACCGGCTCCGCCGCCTGGCCGTGGACTACTCGGTCCCCATCCTGACCAACCTCCAGGCCGCCGACCTCTTCGTCCAGGCGCTGGCAGCCAAGAAGCCGGCCGACCTCGAGATCAGGCACTGGGCCGAGTACGAATAGGCCCGCCCCGCCGGCCCCGGAACCCGGGAAGATCCCGACCCCGCGTCGGCAACTCCTTGACAATCCGCCCCGCCCCGCCGACTAATATGATGAGCGCACCCGGAGAGCCGGGGATCTTCAGGCAAGGGGGTTATCGATGAAACGATCGATCGCTGTGCTTTTGGTGATCGGGATCGCGGCGTTGGCCGGCCTCGGCTCCGCCTGGGGCCAGGAAAAGAAGATCGCGTTCAGCCTGAACGCCGGCGTCCAGACCAACTTCTTCAACTTCGACGGCGAGAGCTCGTCGTTCGACCGGGCCCTTTTGACCGTGGACGGCAGGGCGGGCTTTCCTCTGGGCCGCAACTTCGAGATCAGCCCCGAGGTCATGGCCGTGTTCAACTACGGCAGCCTCGAGGACTTCAGCACCTGGGTCCTCCATCCCGGCGTCATGCTGAATTACAGGTCGCGGAACTTTTTCGCGGGCGCCGGAGCGGTCCTGCCCATCATGTTCTGGAGCGGCGGCGGCGATTCCGGTTCGGAAACCCTGCGCATCTCGCCCAAGGTCAATATCGGCTACTCGTTCCCCAACGGGATCCAGCTGACTGCCTATTACCTGTGCTGGCTCGAGGAAGGCATCGGCCTGTTCGACTTCGGCTTCGCCGGCCTGACGCTAGGCTACAGGTTCTAGTCAGGGGCCCCGTTCCCGCACGTTCGCGCGCGGCGGCGCCGGGACGCCTTCGCGCGCTCTCTTGTCCCGGCCCTGCCGGTCGTCTATAATCCAGGCAGGGTGAAAAGACCATGCGCGTGAAAGCGTCCGTCCTGTCCCTGCTCATGTCCCTGCTCCCGGCCCTGGTCCTCGGCGTCTCCCTCCTGCCGGCGGCCCAGAACGTCCCGGCGCGGGCCGCGAAGATCAAGGTCACGGCCGAGCAGGCCAATCTTCGCGAGAAGCCCGACATCGGGAGCTCCATCGTCCAGCAGATCCCCGAAGGAACGGTGCTGGAGACGGACAGGAAGGACGGCGAATGGTATTTCGTCCGCTACGCCCTCGAGGACGGCGGCGTCATCGGCGGCTGGATCCACGAAAGCCTGGTCCAGGTCGTCGAAGAAGCCGGGGCCAAGCCCGCCGGCGAGACCGGGACGAAGCCGGCGCAGCGGCCCGCCCGGCCGGCCCGGACCCGGCCGAACCTGCCGCCGCTCGACTTCCGTTCGGGCTCCGTGCCGCTCGAGATCTCCTTTTCGCTCGGGGCCGCCACGCTCGCGCCCCGGGATCTCAACAACGGCACGGAGGGCTTTGTCGACTCGACGGCCGCCTCGGCCGGCCTCGCGGCTCCTGACAGCGTCCGGATCCTGCGGGCCGCTCCGGTCATCGGCTTCGAGCTGGCCTTGAAGATCGACGCCCGGTGGACGATCGGCCTCGGCGCCGATTATCTCCGCGGCGCCAACGGGGACAGATCGGAGCTCACCGGCGCGGAGGCCGCGGAAACGGCCAGGACCAGGCCGTCGGCCCGGGTCGTGCCGGTCAAGGCCATCGTCCGCTTCTATCCCGGCGCGGGCTTCTACGTCCGGGGCGCCCTCGGCCTCTACGCCGTCAAGGCCGGCTACCTGTTCCGCCGGGAAAGCGCGGGGGCCTGGGAACAGTGGAAGGGCTCGGCGTCGAAGTCCGGCCTGGGCGGCGAAGCCGCCTTCGGCGGCGAGTGGGACATCGCGCCGCGGACCATCCTCTTCCTCGAGGCCGGGCTGCGCATAGCCAGCGTCGACGGGCTGACCGGCCGGAACACCTATTCCAGCTCCGGCGGCCCGTCCGTCCAGGAGGCGGGAACGCTCTATTACTTCCGGCAAGCGGCCGGAGACGGCAGCGCCTATCCGATGGTCCTCGTCCAGGCGAACCCGCCGTCGGGAACGGGCATCTCCGACGCGCGCCGGGCCCGCGTCAACGTTTCTGGCACGTCATTCCGGATAGGCGTCCGCTACCGGTTCTGAAGCCCGAGGCGGACGCGGGGAAGAATCCTCCATCCCGGACGTCTAATAGCCAAGAATGGAGGTCCAGCCATGTCCAAAACCCTGGGGCTCTCCCGCCTGGTTCCCGCCGCCCTCCTGACCGTCGCCCTGGCCGTCTTCGTCCCCGCGGCGTTCGGACAGGAAACGTCCGGCGAAGAGAAGGCCGCCGGCACGAACGTCGAGATCACGGTCACCGCGCCGCGGGTCGAGATCCCGCTCAGGAAGAACCCGGCCGCGACCACGGTCGTCGAGACGCCGCTCCTCCGGGCCATGCCCCGGACGATCGCCATCGACGAGGCCCTCAAGCTCGTCCCCGGCGTCAAGGTCGACAACCAGGCCGACGGCGAGCGGGTCCATCTCTCCATCCGCGGCGAGGGCATCCTGACCGAGCGCGGCACGCGCGGCATCAAGACCCTCGTCGACGGCATCCCCCTCAACGACCCGTCCGGCTACATCTCCGATTTCTACGATATCGACTGGACCGCCGTCCGGCGGCTCGAGGTCCTGCGCGGGCCGGCCGCGGCCTTCTACGGCAGCGGCTCGTCCGGCGGCGTCCTCAACGTCCTGACCCGCGACGGCGGGACGGACCCCGTCTCCGGCAGCGCCGCCCTGGTCCGGGGCGCCTACGGCCTGAAGAAGGGCTACGCCGGCATCGGCGGCACGACCGGCCTCCTCAACTACAGCGTGACCGGGTCCATGCTCTCCGGCGACGGCTACCGCGCCTGGTCGGCCTACAAGGGCGACAACGCCCGGGGCAAGTTCGCCTTCACCGTCAGCCCCAAGGTCAAGATCACGGCCGTGGCCGGCTGGACGGACTACTACAACCAGAACCCCGAGGGCCTCAACCTCGACTGGTTCAGCGCCGACCCTAAGACCCTCCGCCGCCAGGCCAACCCCGATTCCGCGAGCAAGAACGAGTTCCAGCAGACCCGCCGCGGCACGGGCGGCGTCACCGCCGCCGTCGCCCTGGCCGAGAACCTCGGCCTGACAGCGACCGCGTATTACCGCGGCACCCGCTACACGGAAGCCGTCCCATCGACGGTCATCCACCGCGACTTCGACACGCCCGGCCTCCTGTTCCAGGTCAACCAAAAAGCGTCCTGGGGCGCGGTCCGGAACTTCCTGACCGCCGGCGCCGACTACGCCTGGCAGGTCGTCGACGAGACGAAATACCTCAACCTCGGCGGCGCCGTCGAGGGCCCGGACAGGGTCGCCGACCAGACCATGACCCAGACGGGCGCCGGCATCTTCGTCCTCGACCGGGTCGAGCTCGGCGGCCCGTGGGGGATCTTCGCCAGCGCCCGCTACGACCGGGTCACCAACCGGCTCGACAACCATGTCGAGATCCTCGATGCCCTGCTGCCCGACCATGTCGCCTACAAGCGCGCGACTGGGCGGCTCGGCGTCACCTGGAATCCCGCGCCCGGCTTCGGGCTCTACGCCAGCTGGGGCTCCGGCTTCCTGCCGCCGGGGACCGAGGAGCTGGTCAACAACCCCGACGCCCTGGGCGGCTACAACACGGCGCTCGTCGCCGCCACTTCGGGCGGCGAGGAGATCGGGGCCCGGGGCACGATCGGCAAGGCCCTGAGCTACGACGCCGCCGTCTTCTATCTCGACACGAAGAACGATTTCGGCCGCTACCGGATCGCGACCCGGCCGCTCGAGACCTTCTACGGCAACGTCGGCTCGACCCGCCGCTACGGCCTGGAGACGTCCCTGGCCTGGGTCCCGGTCGAACCTCTGACCCTGCGGGCCGCCTACACCTATTCGCACTTCAAGTACGTCAGCGTCGAGACGCTGACCGGGGAGACGTACACGGGCACCTGGCTGCCGAACTGCCCGCAGCACCAACTCTACGCGGACGCGGAATGCCGGATCACGACGGCCCTGACCGCCGGGGCCTCGCTGGATTACATGGGGGCCTGGTATGTCGATTCGACCAACCGGATCCTGGCCAACGGCTACGGCCGGACCGACCCCTACGCGCTCGTCCACGTCCGGCTGGGCTACCGGTTCACCTTCGGCGGCACGCCGCTCGAGCTCTTCCTGGCCGGCCGCAACATCTTCAATGTCCTGTACTACGGCTTCACCGAGCCCGACCCCGACGGCAACTCGTACCAGCCGGCCCCGACGGCCGAGTGGAGCCTGGGCCTGAGGATCGGCCTGAACTAGCCGCCGCCCTGATCTTGGGCCCGGGCCGGCCCGGACGGCATGTCAAGCCTTGACGGAAGGCCCCCCAAGGGCTATTCTTGAAGCCTGGAGCCGCCGATGCCTGTCAGTCCATCTCTTCTCGCCATTCTGGCCTGTCCGCTGTGCCAGGCGGACGTCCGGCTGACGGCCGACGAAAAGGGCCTGAAGTGCGTCTCCTGCCACCGCGTTTACCCCGTCAAGGACGATATCCCGGTCATGATCATCGACGAGGCCGTCGTCGAACCCGACCGGGCCGTCAAGGCCTGATCATGTGCGGCGTCATCGGCCTCTGGGGCAACGGCCCCGTGATACAGGACCTGTACCAGGGCCTCCTGGCCCTCCAGCACCGCGGCCAGGATTCGGCCGGGATCAGCACCTTCGACGGCCGCTTCCACACCAAGAAGGGCAACGGCCTGGTCCACGACATCTTCACCCCCGAGGCGGTCGAGCACCTGCGCGGCCCGATCGGCATCGGCCACACCCGCTACCCGACGATCGGCGGCGGCGGCAGCGAAGACGCCCAGCCCTTTCAGCTCAACTCCCCGTTCGGCATCACCATGGTCCACAACGGCAACGTGGCCAATTACCGCGAGCTCCGCGACGAGCTCTACGAAACGAGCCACCGCCTCCTCAACTCCGACTGCGACGTCGAGATCATCCTCAACCTCTTCGCCGAGTCCCTGGCCCGGGAGCGGACCAGGGACCTGGCCCCCGAGCACATCTTCCGGGCCGTCGAGGCCGTCTACAAGAAGGTCCGGGGCGGCTACTCCGTCGTCGCCTACATCGCCGGACAGGGGATGGTGGCCTTCCGCGATCCCTTCGGCATCAAGCCGCTGGTCTACGGCGTCAGGCGCGACGGCCTCCTGCCTTCCTACGCCTTCGCTTCCGAGACGGTCAGCCTGAACATCATGAACTTCGGCGAGATCCGGGATGTCGAGGCCGGCGAGGCCGTCTTCATCGACAAGGCCCGGACCCTCCACCGCAAGCACATCCGCAAGGGCTGCCCGTCGCCCTGCCTCTTCGAATGGGTCTACTTCGCCCGGCCGGACACGTTCATCGACAAGGTCAACGTCTACAAGTGCCGGGTCAACCTCGGCCGCTCGCTGGCGGCCGACATACGGCGCCGCAAGCTGGCCATAGACGTCGTCGTACCCGTCCCCGATTCGGCCCGCGACGCGGCCATCGAGATCGCCCGCCGGCTCAACCTGAAGTACAGCGAGGCCCTGGTCAAGAACCGCTACATCGGCCGGACCTTCATCATGCCGGCCGACGACAAGCGCAAGACGTCGGTCCGCCAGAAGCTCAACCCCATCGCCTCGGAGATCCGGGGCAAGAAGGTCCTCCTGGTCGACGACAGCATCGTCCGCGGCAACACGTCGCGGGCCATCATCGAGATGCTCCGCGAGGCTGGGGCCAGGAAGGTCTATTTCGCCTCGTACTCGCCGCCCCTGCGCCATCCCTGCGTCTACGGCATCGACATGCAGACCAAGACCGAGTTCGTGGCCCAGGACGCCGACGAGGCCGCCGTGGCCCGGAGGATCGGGGCCGACAAGGTCATCTACCAGTCGCTCAAGGCCCTGAAGAAGGCGGTCCAGCAGGAGAACCCGAAGCTCAGGAACTTCTGCGCCGCCTGCTTCGACGGCATCTACCCGACCGGCGACATCACCTCGGACCTGCTCGAGGACATCGAGTCCGACCGCAAGCAGGCCCAGGACGCCCAGCTCGAGCTCAACCTCTGAGCCGGGCCGGCGCGGCCTTCATCCGTCAACCCATCACGGAGGGAGGCGCCCGGCCGGGGCCGTTCCGTGCTCCCGGCCGTCATCGCCGCGTCACAAGCCGAACCCGCCCAGGAAATCGAGCGACCGGCCGATCGATCCCAGCCCGACCGAGACGCGGACCTGGGTGTCGGTCTTGGCCCGGAAATAAAAGGCCCGGACGTCGACGTTGATGTCGACGCACTGGTAATGATAGGTCGCCAGTGCCCCGGTGTACAGGAGCTTGCTGTCCTTGATGTTGTAATCGGCCTCGAGCTGGAGATCGAGGCCGAGCCGGCGCAGCCGCGCGCCGCCGAGGACGCCGACCTGGTCGCGGTTGTAGAGGGCGACGAGCTCCGAGTCGGCCCCGGCCACCCAGGCGTTGCGGCTCTTGAACCAGGTCAGGGTCAGGAACTCGCCGTCGGCCCGGGACCCGGCCGTGGCGCTCAGCCGCAGGCTCGACAGGGTGTCGTAGTAGGTGTTGTAGCCGGCCGAGGCGTCCAGGCTGAACTTCGCCCGGGGATAGAACCGGAGCGTCCCGGTGATCTCCGAGAAACGCGGCGGCCGGCCGTCGACCGGGTAGATCGACAGGGGTCCGTCCTCCGGCGAAAAGTAATAGGTCTGGCCCAGGCCGAGCGAGAAGACCTCGACCGACCGGCCGCCGGCGCCCTTGAAGAGGAAGCGGTCGGTGACGCCGTAGCTGACCTGGTGGTAGCGGAAAAAACCGTAGTTGGTGACGACGCGGTCGCTGGCGTTGGTCGGGCTGTCGTAGGAATAGGTGACATAGGGCTCGATGATGTTCTTGAGCCGGGCCCGGCCGCTCCGGCCGTAGAAGAGCCGGTAGAAGACCGGGCCGACGATCTCGACGGCGGCCGCCAGGTTGCGGGTGAACAGCGGCTCGGCGACGATGGCCCCCGTCCCGGCCGGGTCGAGGCTCTGGCCGTAATAGCTGAGGTTGGCCGTGACCGTCGTCGTCGCCGTGAGCCAGGGGATCGAGGAGAAGGGCAGGCTCAGCGACGGGCTCAGGGTCAGGCGGGTCGAGCGCCTCTCCGTCCCGGCCTGGTATTGCGACTTCCAGCCGTACTGGGAGCGGACGAGCGAGGCGGCCAGGGAGAAGTAGACCGGGGCGAAGAGCCTGGTCTTGAAGACGTTGAAGTTGACCTGGGGCAGGGAGGTCGAGACATTGGAGTCGCCGGCCTGGGAGAAGTAGGTCTCGAAGCGCGAGGCCCGGACGCTCAGGTTGAACCGGCGCCACGACCGCGTCACGTAGGCCTGGGACGTCCGGGTGTAGGACAGGGCCCGCTGGAAGTTGTTGTCGAACTCGCGCAGGAAGCTGAACGAGGTCTGGTAATCGACGTTGGCCGCCAGGGAGAAGCCCAGGGGCAGGGCCTGGGTGTGATCGAGGCGGATGATCGAGGAATTGCCGGGCCGGGCGCCGTCGGCCTGCCGCCGGGAGATGAAATAATAGAGGTTGAGGTCGCCCCTGGTCCCGCCGGGGAAGAGATAGCGATACTCGAGGCCGGCGCCGGTGCCGCGCTTCGAGTAGACGTCGATCCCGGCGGTCAGATCCATGTTCGGGGCGATGGCCCAGTAATAGCTCTCGGTGACGGACAGGCCCTTCTCGCCGCCGTAGCCGAACTGCGGCGCGAGGAAGCCCGAGGCCCGGTCCTTCAGCGGATAGCGGAGGTAGGGCAGATAGAGGACGGGGACGCTTTTGATCCGGACGACGGCGTCCCACATCTCGACGTACTCGCCCTTCTGGAGCTTGGCCCTGGACAGGCCGAAGCTCCAGCGCGGATTGGGCTGGGTGCAGGCGGTCAGGCGGGCCTTCCTCAGGGCATAGACGTCGGCCTGCCGGCGCTCGAACGTCTCGGCTTCGAAGAGGATGGAGGGCTCGACCAGGCCGGAGGCCCGTTCGATCGTCCCCCGGCCCGTCCCGAGGTTGTAGAAGGCGCGCTCGGCCCGGACGACCTCGCCGGACGCCTGGACGACGACGTTGCCTTCGGCCCGGACATCCTTGGTTTCGAGATCGTACTCGACGCGGTCGGCGAAAACCAGGACGTCGCCGTAATGGACCTCGACGTCTCCGGCCGCGTAGACGCGCTCGCCGGCCCGCTGCTGGCTTCGGGACAGGATCCGGACCTCCGTCGCGGAGCCCGGCCCGGGCGCGGCGGGCGACACGGGCGGCACGGCGGTCGAAGTGGATTGACCGAAGAGAACGGGCGGACGCGGCATCCCGGTCAGGCATAGCGCGACGGCCAGGGCAGGGAGGAATATCCGCCGGGGGCAAGACTCCATCGGCTGATTTGTAGCACAGGAAAAAGGGAGAAGCAAACAGGCCTGACGGGGGGCGGCCTGGTCAGCAATGGGCGGAATTCCGGGACATGACCCTTTTCTCCAGAAAAGGGATCGTGTCCCGCGAATTCCGTGTCCGTCAGGACTCGGGCGGGTCGTCCTTCAATTCCTTCTTCAGCGCCCGGAACAGGCTCAGGAGCCCCGAGGCGACGCCGAGGACGGTGAAGATGAGCAGGAGCCAGGGCGCCGTGCCCAGCCAGCGGTCAAGGAAATAGCCCATGAACAGTCCCACGGCGATCGATGACGGCAGGATCAGGCCGATCGAGGTCAGCTCGGCCAGCCGCCGGAAATCCGGGCCGTGGGGCTTCTTCTCCATCTCCATCAGGCGGCCTCCGTACCCCGGCCCCGGGCCGTATCCTTCGCGGCCCCGGGCTTGGCCGCCCAGGCCCCGCCCTCGTTGACCAGCGCGTTCCAGCCGAAGCCGAAGCCGAAGGCCAGGCAGAAGAGCTTGAAGAACGCCTCGAAGTCCCGGCCGCCGGCGCCGGCCTCGAACTTGGGGAAGATGACCAGGGCCAGGATCAGCCCGACGGCCAGCGAGGCCAGGGCCGAATAGAGGTAGCGGCGGTTGAAGCCGCGGACCCGGCCGCCCTTCACCTGTCGCAGCCAGGGCAGGACCGTCCGGGCCAGGATGCCGGCCAGCAGCCCCGCGAATTTTACCAGGAATTCCGTCGACATGGCGTCTCTCCTCCCGGGCGCGCTGTCATTCCCGGGCTTATTCTCGGAAAGGAGCCGGAAGAAGTCAAGGAAGCGCGCCCCACTCCCTAATACGTGCTTTCGCCGGGATCGGCGGGACATGCTATAATCCGGATGTCATGACGATCGAGGAGCAAGGCCTGTCCGAAGACCGCTTGCTGCGGCGCATCCCCTTCGAGATCGCCGGCCTGGCGGCCGTCCTGGCCGTCCCGGCCGCCCTGCTTTTCGACGCCGCGACCGGCATCTTCTTCTTCGCCGGCGGGCTCTTTTCGGCCCTCGGCTTCCTCTGGCTCAAGCAGTCGCTGACCCGCTTGCTGGCCAAGGGCGAGCGGGGCGCGCGCCGCTCCGGCATCCTTCTCTACGCCCTCCGGCTCGTGTTGATTTGCGCCGTCTTTTTCCTTATAATTTTATTCTATCCGAAGAAGCTACTCGCTTTCGTCGCGGGCTTCTCCGCGGTCGTGCCGGTAACGCTCATCGAGGCCGTGCGGGGTCTTCTTCGCGTGAAAACATGGAAGGTTTAGAGCACAGCCTCTGGATCGTCGAGGCCTTCAACCGCGTCTTCGGCCCGCCCGTCGCCGCGCTGCTCGGCCTCTTCGGCCTCAAGGTCGATCCTTTCCACGCCATCCCCGATTACCTGGTCATGATCATCATCGTGGCCGTCGTCGTCCCGGTCCTTCTCCGGCTCCTCGCCCGCAAGCCGGACGTGGTGCCGAGCCGGCGCCAGACCGTGGCCGAGATGATCGTCCAGCTGTTCGAGGGCATCGTCACCGACGCCATGGGCCCGGAAGGCCGCAAGTACGTCCCTGTCGTCGGCGGGGTCGGGCTGTTCATCTTCGCCAGCAACATGATCGGCCTCATCCCCGGCTTCATGTCGCCGACGAGCAAGCTCAACGTCACGGTCGGCTGCGCCCTGGTCGTCTTCTTCTACTACCACGCCGAGGGGGTCAAGGCCCAGGGGATCAAGTACTTCAAGCAGTTCCTGGGCGAGATCCCGGCCCTGGCCCCGCTGATGCTGCCGATCGAGATCATCAGCCATTTCTCCCGGCCGGTCTCCCTGTCGATGCGGCTTTTCTGCAACATCTTCGCCGAGGAGCTGCTGATCCTGATCATGGCCTCGATCGTCCCCTTCCTGCTGCCGCTGCCGTTCATGGCCCTGTCCATCTTCACCTCGGTCATCCAGGCCTACGTCTTCGTCCTGCTCTCCTGCGTCTATCTCGCGGGCGCCGTCGCCCATGAACACGAGCACTCAAACTAAAGGAGTTCGTCCATGTCCAAGAGAGTCAAAGCCCTGTGGTTGATGGCCTTCGGCGTCGCCCTCACGGCCCTGCCTGCCCTGGCCCAGGAAGGCGGCCCGGCCGAGCTGGCCAAGCCCCGGGCCGACCTGTTCAAGCTGTCTCTCATCGTCGGCGGCGCCGTCATCACCCTGGCGGTCATCGCCGGCGCCATCTGCCAGTCCAGGGCCATCTGCTCAGCCTGCGAGGGGATCTCCCGCAACCCGTCCGGCGCCCCCGCCATCCGCGGCCTGCTCATCCTGGGCCTCGTCCTGATCGAGACCCTGGTCATTTACGCCCTGCTCATCACCATCATCATCCTGATGGTCCAGTGGGGCAAGTACGTCTGAGCCTGAGACCCGAGGGCCGAGGCCCATCAGACCCCGGAGCGGATGACGCGATCGACGCTTTCGCTCATCGCCGCGTCCTTCAGGCGGTTCAACGGGGACAAGTGTTGGACCTCGGCCGTCGTCATCTCGTATTTCTCGCTCCTCTGCAGCGTCCCCCTGATCGCCCTGTTCTTCGCCGCCGCCGGGCGGTTCCTGGGCGACACGGAGATGGCCCTGCGGAGCCTGAACATCTTCACGGATGAGTTCTTCGCCCGGCTCGACCCGGGCTTCTTCAAGAGTCTCGCGGGCCTGACCGGTGCGGCTCGCGATCTCGGGCTCTTCGGCGTCATCGGCTCGCTCGTCTCGGCCTCGTTCCTGTTCTCGAGCCTGATCAGCGCGATCAACCAGATCTTCCGGACGACCTACCACCGGTCCTTCATCTACAACCGGCTGATCGAGTTCATGATGATGGCCGTCGTCGGCGTCTTCATGCTCTTTTCCCTGGCCATGACGGCTGCCTGGACGGCCATCGGCCAGGCCATCGAGAAGAGCGGCCTGGCGGTCGCGACCCTCAATCCCGAGGCCCTGAAGGCCCTCAACAACGTCTTCCTGAAATACCTGATCCCCTATTTCCTGACCTTCCTGATGTTCTTCATCCTGTACAAGTTCATCCCGGAGGTCAAGGTCCACACCCGGGCCGGGACCATCCCGGCCCTTATCGCCGCCCTGATCTTCGAGGTCTTCAAGCGGGCTTTCGCCTTCTACGTCGTCCACTTTTCCGCGGTCGGCATCGTCCTGAGCAAGCTCCTGCAGGGCACGCTGACCTCGGTCCTTTTCTTCGTGCTCTGGGTGACCTCGTCGATGATCATCCTGCTCTGGGGCGCGGAGCTGGCCGCCCTGCTCAACGAGAAGTACGACGCGGCGGCCGCCGCGAAAGCGCGGAAAACCCCTCCGCCCGCCCTCAAAACGGCCTGAGAAGGTTTCCCCGGCAGGAATCCTGGAAACGGGAGAAGAACCTTGTTCCCCCCGGAAACCGTCCGGATCGCGACGGAACGGCCCGGAGGAACGCCTCGGAGCGGGCGTTTTCGGCGATCAGATGTGCTTGTTGATCAGGTCGACGAGCTTGGCCTTGGGCAAAACTCCGACCGCTTTATCTTTCAGCTCCCCGCCCTTGAACAGGATCAGGGTCGGGATGGCCATGATGCCGTAGGTCTGCGGCGTCCGGGGGTTCTCGTCCACGTTCATCTTGACGACCTTGAGCTTGCCCTTGTGGGCCTCGGCGATCTCCTCGACCACGGGGCCGATCATCATGCAGGGGCCGCACCAGGGAGCCCAGAAATCCACCAGGACGGGCAGGTCGGACTTGAGCACCTCGGCGTCGAAGCTGGCGTCGGTTCCGGTCAGAATGGCGTCGGACATGAGCGCGTCTCCAATTCCTAGCACTTTGGTAGTATTTGAATTCCAATCATAGCGGCCGGCCGGCGCGTTGTCAAGCGGACGGCCTCGCTCCCGCGCCCAGCCTGGTATCCGAAGGCCATCCTTTATTAACCTTCCCCTCCACAGTCGGCGGACAGGGTCTATGATGCCGGGCCTATAACGATCATCATTCGGCCCAGCCGAGCTTTTCCTTGACCAAGTCGTAGTAGCTGCGGCGGGGCGACGTGACGAGCTGGAGATCGAACGGCGCCTTGCGGATCTCGACCACGTCGTTGCGGACCATGACCCCGCCGCGCTGGCCGTCGAAGGTCACGTGTACCTCTTCCCCTCCCGTCAGCAGCCGGACGCTGATCGTCGACTCCGAAGGCACGGCCAGGGGCCGGAGGGACAGGGTGTGGGGGCAGATCGGCGTCACGAGGATGGCCGGGACCTGGGGGTGGACGATCGGCCCTCCGGCCGAGAGCGAGTAGGCCGTCGAGCCCGTCGGCGTGGCGACGATCAGGCCGTCGGCCTTGAGGTCGGCCACGTCCCGGCCGTCGATGATCAGGGCCATCTCGATCATGCGGGCCTTGGCCCCCTTGGTGATGACGACGTCGTTCAGGCAGAATCCCGCCGCCGAGGAGGTCCGGGCCTCGAGGAGCCCGCGGGAGCTGACCAGGGACGCATCCCCGCCGAGGAACCTGTCGAGCGTCGGCGCGACCTCGGTGACCGGGATCTCGGTCAGGAAGCCCAGGCGGCCCAGGTTGACGCCCATGACCGGGACTCCCGCCCGGGCGGCGTGGTGGGCCACGCTGAGGAGCGTGCCGTCGCCGCCGAGGACGACGACCAGGTCCGAGGCCGCGGCGATGGCCGGGCGTTCCAGCCCGTCGGGGCGCCCGAGCTTCCGGGCCGCCACGTCCTCGAGAACGCAGGCGATGCCGCGGCCCTCGAAGTACTCGACCACGATCTTGAGGATGCCCTCGACCGAAGGGGCGTGGGGCTTGATGACGATGCCGGCCTTGCGCACGCTATTCATGGCGGACCGCCTCCTTGATCCATTCCGGGACGCGCTCGGCGTTGAGGGCCGGCGTTCCCTTGACCCACCAGGCGAAGAACTCGACGTTGCCCTTCTGTCCGTGCGTCGAGCAGCGGATGAGCCCCTTGAGACCGAAGCCCATCGCCCGGGCTTCCGCGACGGCGCGCTCGAGGACCGCGGCGTGGACCGCCGGGTCCCTGACTACGCCCTTCTTCCCGACGTCCTTCGGCCCGGCCTCGAACTGCGGCTTGATGAGCGAGACCAGGGTCCAGTCCCCGGGGACGGCCGCCAGGGCCGGCAGGATCTTGACGACCGAGATGAACGAGACGTCCATGGTGATGATGCCGGGCGGTTCGGGGATATCGGCCGGGGCGAGCGCCCGGGCGTTCTTCTCGATCGGGACGACCCGCGGGTCCTTAGACAGGTTCCAGTCGAGCTGCCTGGTATCGACGTCGACGGCGTAAACCCGGGCCGCGCCACGCTTCAGCAGGCAATCGACGAAGCCGCCGGTCGAGGCCCCGATATCGAGCCCGACAAGCCCCGTGACGTCGATGGCGAACCGCTCCAGGGCCTCCTGAAGCTTGAGGCCGCCGCGGCTGACGAAGGGAAGCGGATGCGCCACCTCGAGCGGCGCCCCGGCGTCGAGGAGTTCGCCCGGCTTGCCGACCGCCCGGCCGCCGCTCGTCACCAGGCCGGCCATGATCAGAGCCTGGGCTTTCTCCCGGCTGGGCGCGAGACCCCGGCCGGCCAGGAGCCTATCCGCGCGCTCTTTCACCGGCCCCTCCGGCGGGCGCCGCCCCGTAGAATTCCCGGATCCTCCGAACGATCCCCGCGACGTCGAGGCCGAGCCCGGCCCGGATCTCGTCGGACTTGCCCAGGGGGTAGGCCTCGACGGGCAGGCCGAGCGACATGAAGCGGATGCCGAACCGGCCCTCCCGGTCGAGGAGCCCGCGCACGGCGCTTCCGGCGCCGCCCTCGACGATTCCTTCCTCGAGGGTTACGACGGTCCGGCCGGGAGCCGCGAAGCGGAGGATGAGGTCGCGGTCGAGCGGCTGGACGAACCGGGCATTGGCCACGGCCAGGGAGATGCCCTCCTTCTCGAGCTCGCGGGCCGCTTCGAGCGCCGGGGCGGCCATCGTGCCCGCGGCGAAGAGGAGGTCGCGGCCGTCCTTGAGGAGCTCGCCCCGGCCCAGGGGCAGGACCTCGAGCGCCTCGTCCATCGGCACGCCCAGGCCCTTGGCCTTGGGGAAGCGGACCGAGGCCGGGTGCCCGTAGGCGAGGCCCGACCAGATCATGTGCTGGAGCTCGTTCTCGTCCTTGGGGGCCATGATGATCATGTTCGGCATCTGCCGCATGTAGGCCAGGTCGTTGACGCCCTGGTGCGTCGGCCCGTCGTCGGGCACGACCCCGGCCCGGTCGAGGGCGAAGACGACGGGCAGGTCCATCAGGGCGACGTCGTGGTAGATCTGGTCGTAGGCCCGCTGGAGGAAGGTCGAGTAGATGGCCACGACCGGCTTGAGCCCGGCCAAGGCCAGCCCGGCGGCGAAGGTCACGGCGTGCTGCTCGGCGATGCCGACGTCGAAGAACCGGTCCGGGAGCTTCTCGGAGAATTCCCGCAGGCCGGTGCCCTCGCCCATGGCCGCCGAGATGGCCAGGACCTTCGCGTCCTTCCGGGCGATCTTGATCATCGCCCCGCCGAACGCGCTCGAGAAGGACGGGCCCCAGTCCTTCTGCAGGGGCTCGCCGGTGGCCACCTTGAACGGCCCGAGGCCGTGGAATTTCTCCGGGTGGGTCCGGGCCGGCTGGAAGCCCTTGCCCTTCTGGGTTACGCACTGGATGAGGACGGGGCCGTCGATCGTCTTGGCCGTCTCGAAGGCGTCGACCAGGGACCGGATGTTGTGGCCGTGGACCGGCCCGATGTAGCGGATGCCCAGCTCCCGGAAGACATAGCCGGGGAAGAGCATCTTCTTGACCAGCTCCTCCATGGCCCGGCCGGCCTTGATGACATGGTCGCCCAGCCGCGGCACCTTCCGCAGGATCGACTTAGCCTGGTCCTTCATCCGGATGTAGCGGTGGCCGGAGACGAGGTAGGAAAAGTACTTCGACCAGGCCCCGACGTTGAGCGAGATGGACATCTCGTTGAAGTTCAGGACGATGATCAGCCGCTCGCGCAGGTGGCCGATCTGGTTGAGGGCTTCCAGGGCGACGCCGCCCGTCAGGCTGCCGTCGCCGACGACGGCGACCACGTGGTGCCTGTCCCCGGCCTTGTCGCGGGCCACGGCCAGGCCCAGGGCGGCCGACAGGGCCGTCGAGGCGTGGCCGGTGTTGAAGACGTCGTGCGCGCTCTCCTCTCGGCAGGGGAAGCCGAGGATGCCGCCGCGGCGCCGCAGCCCGCCGAAGCGGTCCTTGCGGCCGGTCAGTATCTTGTGGGTGTAGCACTGGTGGCCGACGTCCCAGACGATCTTGTCCCGGGGCGAGTCGAAGGCCAGGTGCAGGGCCAGGGTCAGCTCGACGGCGCCCAGGTTCGAGGCCAGGTGGCCTCCGTTCCGGGCCACCGTATCCAGGATGAGGGCGCGGATCTCCATGGCCAGGGTCGAGAGCTCCTCCGGCGAGAGCTTGCGCAGGTCGGCCGGCTCGCGGACGGAGTCAAGGATCTTGGCCATGGCCTGGCGCCGGGATCAGGCGTTCCCGCCCTCGTCCCCGGTCCCCTCGTCCTCGCCCGCCTCGGCCTCGAACTCCTCGGCCTTGAGCTTGCCCTGCTCGTCCTTGAGCAGGATCTCGACCTTGCGCTCGGCCTTGTCCAGCTCGCCGCGGAGGAAGCGCGACATCTTGACGCCCTTCTCGAACAGGGCCAGCGACTCGTTGAGGGAGATGCCGCCCTTCTCCAGCTTGGCCACGATCTGCTCGAGCTCGGCCAGGGCCTTCTCGAACGTCAGGTTGGTCATGATCCCTCCTTCAGGAACCGGGACTCCAGGAGCTTCTTGCGGTCGACCGAATCGACCCGGGCCCGGAACTCGCCCTTGAAGAACGTCACCTCGACGGTCTCGCCGGGCTCGATGTCCTCGATCCGGCGGGCCAGGCGCAGGCCCCCGTCCTTCCAGACGAGCGTGTAGCCCTTCTTGAGGACGGCCAGCGGGCTCAGGGCGTCGAGGGCGGCCGTCAGCCGGTCCCAGGACGCCCGGTGCTCGCCCAGGGTACGGCGCAGGACGTTGGCCAGCCTCTCGGCGGCCAGGAGCGCCGCGCCCTTGTGGGCGGCGATGGCCCGCTGCTCGCCCCGGATGACGTTCCGGCCCCGGGTCTCGAGGTCGTCGACCCTGCGGGCCAGGTTGGCCAGCCGGACCTGGAAGTTCTGGAAGATGCGGTGCCTGGCCAGCTCGTCGACCTCGCTCCGCCGGCGCTGGGCCCCGAAGCGGAGGCTGTCGGCCAGCCGCCGCGTCAGCGCCCCGATCCGCTCGGCGAAGGCCGCCTCGGTCTCGATGACCATCTCCGCGGCCGCCGAGGGCGTCGAGGCCCGGACGTCGGCGACGAAGTCGGCGATGGTGAAGTCGACCTCGTGGCCGACGGCGGAGATGACCGGCACGGGCGAGCGGGCGATGGCCCGGGCCACCGGCTCCTCGTTGAAGGCCCAGAGGTCCTCGATCGAGCCGCCGCCGCGGCCGACGATGAGGACGTCGATCCCCGGCCAGGCCCCCAGGGCGTCGACGCCTTCGACGATCTCGGCCGCCGCGCCCTCGCCCTGGACCCGGGCGGGATAGATGACGACGTGGAGCCTGGCGTAGCGGCGCTCGAGGATGCGCAGGATGTCGCGCAGGGCGGCGCCGGTCGGCGAGGTGACGACGCCGATCGTCTTCGGCCGGAGCGGCAGCTTCCTCTTGCGGGCCTCGTCGAACAGGCCCTCGGCCCGGAGCTTCTCCTTGAGCTGCTCGAAGGCGATCTGGAGCGCGCCCTTGCCCTTGGGCTCGACCAGATCGACGTAGAGCTGGTAGTCGCCGCGGGGCTCGTAGACGCTGACCTTGCCCCGGCAGACGACCTTCATCCCGTCCTTGAGCTCGAACGGGACCTTGCGGGCCGTCGACTGCCACATGACGGCCTTGATGACGCTCTTCTCGTCCTTGAGGCTGAAGAAAACGTGGCCCGAGGCGGCCTTCTTGTAGCCTGAGACCTCGCCTTCGACCCAGACCTGGGGCAGGGCCACCTCGAGCGCGGTCTTGACGATCTCGGTGACCTGCGAGACCGTGTAGACATGGTCCTTGACGACCAGGCCCTCAGTCTTCGTGACCGTCCTCCGCCAGGATCTCCCGGACGATCGACCGGGCCCGGCCGGTCTCCGGGTCGATCGCGATGTAGACGCCCGACAGGAACAGGCCGTCTTTCGACGGCTCGAAGCGCTGCGGCCGGGAGGTCAGGAAGCGGGCCAGGGCCTGCTCGCGGGCCATGCCGATGACCGCGTTGCGGCCGCCGACCATGCCGGCATCGGTGATGTAGGCCGTCCCCTGGGGCAGGACCCGCTCGTCCGCCGTCGGGACATGGGTGTGCGTGCCCAGGACGGCCGAAACCCGGCCGTCGAGGTGCCAGCCGAGGGCCTGCTTCTCGGAGGTGGCCTCGGCGTGGAAATCGACGATGATGATCGGGGTCACGGCCCGCAGGGCCGCGACCTCCTCGTCGGCCCGCTTGAACGGGCAGTCGATGGGCTCCATGAAGACCCGCCCCTGCAGGCTTAGGACGGCCGCCTTGAGCCCGTCGGCCGCCTGGAAGATGTAGGACGAGCGGCCGGGATTGACCGGCGGATAGTTGGCCGGCCGCAGGAGCCGCGGCTCGCGCTCGAGGTAGGGCAGGGCGTCCTTCTTGTCCCAGATGTGGTTGCCCGAGGTCAGGACGTCGACGTGCATGAACAGGTCCTTGCCGATGTCCTCGGTGATGCCGCTGCCGCCGGCAGAATTCTCGCCGTTGGCGACGACGATGGACGGCCTGTACTTCTTGACGAGGCCGGGCAGGAACTTCTCCAGGGCCCGCCGCCCCGGCCGGCCCATGATGTCGCCAAGGAAGAGGCAGCCGAACTCAGCGGGCATATTCGACCGCCCTCATCTCGCGGATGACCGTGACCTTGATCTGGCCGGGGTAGTCGAGCTCGGCCTTGATCTTGGCCGCCGTGTCCTTGGCCAGCAGGGCCGCCTTGTCGTCCGAGACCTTGAGGGCTTCGACGATGATGCGGATCTCGCGGCCGGCCTGCAAGGCGAAGGCCTTGGAGACGCCCTCGAACGAGCTGGCGATCTCCTCGAGCTTCTCCAGCCGCTGGATGTAGGTCTCCAGCAGCTCGCGCCGGGCCCCGGGCCGGGCGGCCGAGAGCGTGTCGGCGGCCTGGACGAGGACGGCCTCGATGGACGGGAAGTCGACGTCGCGGTGGTGCGAGGCGATGGCCTGGACGACCCTCTCCGACTCGCCGTACTTCTTGGCCAGCTCGACGCCGAGCTCGGTGTGCGTCCCCTCGACGTCCCGGTCGACGGCCTTGCCGATGTCGTGGAGCAGGCCGGCCCGCAGGGCGACGTTGGTGTCTAGGCCGATCTCGCGGGCCATCATGGCCGCGAGCATGGCCACTTCCTTGGTGTGCTGGAGGACGTTCTGGCCGTAGCTCGTCCGGTACTTGAGCTTGCCCAGGAGCTTGATCAGCTCGGGATGGATGTCCCGGACCTTGAGCTCCAGGACGGCCGATTCGCCCTCCTGCTTGATCTTCTGCTCGAGGTCGGCCTTGACCGACTCGACGATGTCCTCGATGCGGGCCGGGTGGATGCGCCCGTCGGTGACCAGCTTCTGGATGGACAGGCGCGCCAGCTCGCGGCGGATGGGGTCGAAGCTCGACAGGATGACCGCCTCCGGCGTGTCGTCGACGATGATGTCGACGCCGGTGGCCATCTCCAGGGCCCGGATGTTCCGGCCCTCGCGGCCGATGATCCGCCCCTTCATGTCGTCCGACGGCAGGTCGACGACCGAGACCGTGGTCTCGGTGACGTGCTCGGCGGCGGAGCGCTGGATGGCGTTGGTGATGATCTCCCGGGCCGAGACGGCGGCCTTTTCCCTGGTCTCGTCCTCGATCCGTCGGACCGTGGCGATGGCTTCGAGCCGGGCCTCGTCCTCGATCTTCTTGATCAGCGTGGCCTTGGCCTCTTCCTGGGTCATGCCGGAGATCCGCTCGAGCTCCTGGAGGCCCTTCTGGATGGCCTCGGCGATCTTGGCCTCCTCGACCTCGAGGTCCTTTTCCGTCTGGGTGAGCTTGCGCTCCTTCTGGGAGAGATCGCGCTCCTTGCGCTCGACCGACTGGAACCGCCGCTCCAGGTTCTCCTCCTTGCTGAGCAGCCGGCGCTCGGTCTCGTTGATCTTCCGCTGCTTCTCCCGGTTCTGGGCCTCGAATTCGTTCTGGCGGACCAGGTCTTTTTCGCGGGCCTCGATGCCCGCTTCCCTCTTGATCTTCTCCCCGTCCTCACGGGCCCGTTCCAGGATGATCCGGGCCTGTTCCTCGGCCTCGGCGGCCTTGCGGGAGGCCGACTGCCGCCTGAGCAGCAGGACGGCGACGGCGACGGCGAGAACGGCGATAACGACGATGCTGACGATCGTCCCCAATGATGCCATGGGATACCTCCTCATCTATTCGAAATGAGGAGACGGGATGGAAAGGCCGGAAGCGTCAGATGCCCGCGCCGGGATCGGCCCGGCCCGCGAGCCGGCCCGCAGGGGCAGGCCCGTCACAGCGGGGATTTATCGGCGTCCGTGTATGTCGTGTCATCTGCGAAAAGATGCCCTTCCAAGCTTTCGATCTCCGTCTCCATGTGGCCCAGGGCCTCGTTCAACTGGTCCAGCTTCTTCTGGCACAGAAACAGCTCGTCCGCGATGTTCAAGGCCGCCAGCACGGCGATCTTGGTCGTGTCCGCGGACTTCGATTTCACAGCCACTTCGTGCATCTTCTGGTCCACGAGCGAGGTCAAGTGGCCGATATACTGCTCGTCCTCCTCTCCTTTGACGCGGATCTTGTACCGCTGTCCGAAGATCTCGATCTCGAGGATGCGTTCGGTCATAACCCCAATTGATCGATCTGCCCGATAATGGCCTCGATCTTCCCCTTCAGAACCTCCCGTTCGCCCTCGTACTTCTTCATCTCCTCGTCCATCCGGGCGATCTTGCGGGCGTTCTCTTCAAAGTCCTTCTTCTCGGTCCGGAGCTCCTTGATCTGCTGCTTTAACTTGTCGTTCTCGGTCGTCAGCTTGTGGATGTGATCGACGACCAGCCCGATCTTGCCCTCAAGTATTTTAATTCGCTCGAGTTCGGAAGTCAATTTACCCCTCCCTGAGTTGGATATCCAGAGCGGCCTTGAGGCGGCCGATGATCTCCTGTTCGGCTTTGTCGACTTCCCCGGCCACCAGCGTCCGCTCGGGATGGCGGAAGCGCAACCGGACGGTCAGGCTGACCCGGCCCTCGGGCACGGGCGGCCCCGAGAACCGGTCGACGAGCTCGGCGCCCTCGAGCAGGGGCTGGTCGAGCTTGTCGAGGATCCGGGCGATCTCGCCGTACGCGACCCCCCGGTCGACCAGGATGGACAGGTCGCGGACGGCGCCCGGGAACTTGGGCACGGGGACGAACCCGAACGGCCGCGGCGTCTTCGCGAACAGGGCCGCGAGGTCGATCTCGGCGGCGAAAACGGGCCGCTCGACCGACGCGCCGGCCGTGAACGCGGCCCGCAGCAGGCCGATGTGACCGACTTCCTGGCCCTTATAAAGGACGGCCAGGGCCCGGCCGGGCTCGAACGACGGGTGGTCGCGCTCCTCGAAAACGGCCGGGTCGAAGCGCAGGGCCTCGAGGACCGCCTCGACGGCGCCCTTGACGACGAAGAAGTCGGTCTCCCTGGCGGCCTCCGACAGGCCCGCCCCGGGCAGGAGCCCGGTCGAGAGCAGACCGAGGTGGAGGTTCTCGCAGTGCGACTCCTCGTCGCCCCAATAATAGACGTTCCCCGTCTCGAAGACATGGACGCCCTCGAGGCCGCGGTTGAGGTTCCAGGCGCCGTTCTCGAGGAGGCCGGGGAGCAGGGTCGTGCGCATGACCGAGGCACGGTTGGAGATCGGGTTCCGGATGGCCACGGCCGTCCGGCCGCCGGCCGCGGCGGCTTCCCGCTCCGGGTCGGCGAAGCTCCAGTTGATGACCTCGTCGAAGCCCTGGCCGAGCAGGGTCCGGCGGACGCGGGCCTGCCGCTCCCGGGACCGGTTGGCGGCCAGGGGGAACGAATCGACGGGCGTGGGCTGCGAGGGGATGCGGTCGTAGCCGTAGAAGCGGGCCACCTCTTCGACCAGGTCGGCCTCGCGCGAGACGTCGACGCGGAAGGTCGGCACCTCGACGCGCCAGGCATGGTGGGCGGAGGCCTCCAGGCTGAAGCCCAGCCGGCCCAGGACGTCGACGACGAAGTCCTCGGGCACGACGACGCCGAGGAGCTCGGCGATCCGGCGCAGGCGCAGCCGGACCGTTTGGGGCTTCGGCGGCCGGGGATAGCGGTCGATGAGTCCGCGGGTGGCCCGGCCGCCCATCTGCGTCAGGAGCGACGCGGCCATGCGGGCGGCCTGCGGCGCGAAGCCGATGTCCGTCCCGCGCTCGAAGCGGTAGGAGGCGTCGGTCGAAAGCCCCAGCTTCTTGGCCGTCTTGCGGATGCTGACCGGGTCGAAGCAGGCGCTCTCGATGAAGACGTCGCGGGTCGACGCGGTGATGCCGGAGGCCTGGCCGCCGATGACGCCGGCCAGGGCCACGGGGCGGCTCTCGTCGGCGATGACCAGCATCTCCGGCTCGAGCTCCAGCGTCCGGCCATCGAGGTCGACCAGCGTCTCGCCGCGCTTGGCCCGGCGGACGATGATGCGGCCGCCGCCGATCCGGCCGAAGTCGAAGGTGTGCAGGGGCTGGCCGGTGGCGAAGAGGACGTAGTTCGAGACGTCGACGATGTTGTTGATCGGCCGCAGGTCCATGGCCTCGAGGCGGCGCTGCAGCCACTCGGGCGACGGCCCGACCGGGACGCCGCGGACGACCAGGCCGCAGTACCGGGGGCAGAGCGCCTCGGCCTCGATCTGGACGTCGGCGGCCCGGGCCGTGTCCTCCTCGAGCTCGGCGACCGGCCAGTCCTTCCCGACGAGGGGCAGGCCGAGCAGGGCCCCGAGCTCGCGGGCCACGCCGAGGTGGCCGAGCGTGTCCGGCCGGTTGGCGTAGGTTTCGAGGTCGAGGACGAGGTCGCCGCCCTTCTCCTCGACGGTCTCGGGGACCCAGCCGATCATGGTCAGCTTGTCGACGAGCTCCTGCCTGGGCAGGTCGACGGCGACGTACTCGCGGATCCAGTCCTGGCTGATCTTCATTTGGTCCCGAATTGCCTGAGGAACCTCAGGTCGTTCTCGTAGAAATAGCGCATCTCGGGGATGCCGAAGGCGAACATGGCCGTGCGGTCGACGCCCAGGCCGAAGGCCCAGCCGGAATACTTCTCCGGGTCGATGTTGACGTTCTTGAGGACCTGCGGGTCGACCATGCCCGAGCCGAGGATCTCCTTCCAGCCCGTGCCGCCGCAGACGCGGCAGTTCGGGTCGCGGCCCGAGCAGACGAGGCACTCGATGTCGACCTCGGCCGAGGGCTCGGTGAAGGGGAAGTAGCTGGGCCGGAAGCGGACCTTGACCTTCTCGCCGAAGAGGGCCCGGAGGAAGTGCTCCAGCGTGCCCTTGAGGTTGGCGAAGGTGACGCCCTGGTCGACGACCAGCCCCTCGACCTGCAGGAACATCGGCAGGTGGGTCGGGTCCGGCGTCTCGCGGCGGAAGACCCGGCCGGGGCAGATGATGCGGATCGGGGGCTTGGACCGCTCCATGACCCGGACCTGGACGGGCGAGGTGTGGGTCCGCAGGAGCAGGTCGCCCTTGATGAAGAGCGTGTCCCACTTGTCGCGGGCCGGGTGGTAGGGCGGGAAGTTCAGGGCCTCGAAGTTGTAATAATCCGTCTCGATCTCGGGCCCTTCCTCGATGGAGAAGCCCATGCCGAGGAAGATGCGCTCGATCTCCTCCTGGAAGAGGGTCAGCGGGTGGGGCCGGCCGACGTACCGCTTCCGGCCGGGCAGCGTCAGGTCGATCGCCCGGGCCGGGCGGACGGCCGTCCGGGCCTGGCCCTCGAGCGCCTCGAGGCCTTCGACGACGGCCTGCTTGAGCTCGTTGACGAGCCGGCCGGCCTCGCGCTTCTCCTCCGCCGGGGCGGACTTCAAGGCCTCGAAGAGGAGCGTGATGTGTCCCCTCTTGCGGCCCAGGAAGGCCGTGCGAAGCTCCTCGAGGGACTTGGCATCGCCAGCCTGCGGGGCGGCCGCCTCGAACGCCTTCCGGACCTCCTCGATCCGGTCCTTCAGCGTGGCCATCGGCGGAGGCTACGCCGCCGGGGCCTTCGTCATCCGGACCAGGTGGGCGAACGTTTCGGGGGCGTTGACGGCCAGGTCCGCCAGGATCTTGCGGTCGAGGCCGATGCCGAGGTCCTTCAGGCCCTTGATGAAGCGGCTGTAGGATGTGCCGTTGGCCACGGCCCCGGCCTTGATGCGGACGATCCAGAGGCTGCGGAAGTCGCGCTTCTTGGCCCGCCGGTCGCGGTAGGCGTAGAGCAGGGACTTCTCCACCGCCTCTTTGGCGGTGCGGTAATTGCGGCTCTTGGCGCCGAAGTAGCCCTTGGCCAGGCCGAGGACCTTCCTGCGGCGGTCGCGCCGTTTGGTGCTGCGTTTCACGCGTGCCATTGGTGTCTCCTAAATCGCGAGCCCGATCACAGATCGTACGGGAGCATGGTCTTGAGGATCCCGCGGTCGGCCTTGCTCGCTTCGGCCGACTTGCCCAGCTGGCGTTTGCGCTTGGACGCCTTCTTGGTCAGGATGTGCTTCTTATTCGCCTGGGCGTGCCGGAACTTTTTCTTCTCCGTGACCTTGAACCGCTTTTGGGCTCCCTTGTGGGTTTTTAACTTTGGCATCTTTTCCTCCTACCTTGGTGGGGACCAGCAGGGCTGACACGGCCCAATCCATCCTTCGCGCGGAGCCGTCCTGCGTGGCCAGGTCCTTGACGTCGCCGAGGACCCGGTCCAGGACCTGCAGTCCGAGCTCCGGTTTCTGCTTCTCGCGGCCGCGCAGCATGACCGTGATCTTGACCTTGTTGCCTTCCCCGAGAAAGCGCTTGACGTGCTTCATCTTGAAGTCGTAGTCGTGAATGCTGATCTTGGGCCGGAACTTGATCTCTTTTATCTGGATCTGCTTCTGGTGCCTCTTGGCCTCGTGGTCCTTCTTGTGCTCTTCGTACAGGAACTTGCCGTAGTCGGTGATCTTGCAGACCGGGGGATCGGCCCCCGGCGCGATCTCGACGAGGTCGAGGCCGCGGTCCCGGGCCATCTGGACGGCCTGGCCCGTGGGCATGACCCCGAGGGCCTGACGGTTCTCGTCGATGACCCGGACCTCGCGGGCGGGGATCATCTCGTTCGTCCGGTGGGGCTTGGCCTTGGCGACCGCGGGATAGAATCCGTGTCTCTTGAAAATGGGTGGTCCTCCTCTAGAAATTCACGACGAGACTTTTTTGGCGGTTGAGTTCGAGGGCCCGCTCGAGGAAGCGGGCCGCGTCGATCTCGCCCTTGTCCCCCTGGCCGTGGACGCGCAGGGCGGCCGAGCCGCGCTCGACCTCCTTGTCGCCGACGACCAGGATGAGCGGGACCTTCTGCGTTTCCGCTTCGCGGATCTTCTTGCCGACTTTCTCCCGGCTGAGGTCGACCGTCGAGCGCAGGCCGGCGGCCCGGAGCCGCTCGTCGAAGGCCCTGGCGTAGGCCTCGTGGCGCTCGGCGATCGGCAGGATGACGGCCTGGACGGGGGCCAGCCACAGGGGAAAGCTTCCGTTGTAGTGCTCGACGAGGACGCCGAAGAAGCGCTCGAGCGAGCCGAGCAGGGCCCGGTGGACCATGTAGGGCCGGTGCTCCTGGCCGTCCTCGCCGACGTAGGTCATGCCGAAGCGCTCGGACATGTTGAAGTCGAACTGGATGGTCGTGCACTGCCAGAAGCGGCCGATGGCGTCCTTGATCTTGATGTCGATCTTCGGCCCGTAGAAGACGGCCTCGCCCTCCATCCGCTCGTAGGGATAGCCGCGGGTCTCGAGGGCCTTGACCAGCGAAGCCTCGGCCTGGCGCCACATGGCGTCCGAGCCGGCGTACTTGCCCAGGTTCCTGGGGTCGCGGACCGACAGCTCGATCTTGTTGTCGGTGAAGCCGAAGTCGGCCAGGATGGAGACGGAGAAGTCGAGGACCCGCAGGATCTCGTCCTCGATCTGCCCGGGGGTGCAGAAGATGTGGGCATCGTCCTGGGTGAAGCCGCGGACGCGCAGCAGGCCGTGCAGGGTGCCGCTGCGCTCGTAGCGGTAGACGGTGCCGAGCTCGGCCCAGCGCAGGGGCAGGTCCCGGTACGAGCGCATCCGGGACTTGTAGATCTGGATGTGGAACGGGCAGTTCATCGGCTTGATGTAGTACGGCTGCTCGTCGATCTCCATCGGCGCGTACATGCTGTCCTTGTAGAAGCCGAGGTGCCCCGAGGTTTCCCAGAGGGTCGCCCGTCCGATATGCGGGGTATAGAGGATATCGTATCCGCCGGCCCAGTGGCGCTCGCGCCAGTGCTGCTCGATGATGGACCGGATCCGGGCCCCCTTGGGGTGCCAGAGGATGAGCCCGGCCCCGAGGACCTCGTTGGTGCTGAAGAGATCGAGCTCCGCCCCCAGGCGGCGATGGTCGCGCTTCCTGGCCTCCTCGAGCATTCGGAGATGGTCGGCCAGCTCCTGGGCGGTCGGGAAGACCGTGCCGTAGATGCGCTGCATCTGCGGGCCCTTCTCGTCGCCCTTCCAATAAGCGCCGGAGACCGAGAGCAGCTTGACGTGGGCCAGGACGCCGGTCGAGGGGACATGGGGGCCGAGGCAGAAATCAGCGAACGGCCCCTGGCGGTAAACGGTCACCGTGGCGTCGCCCTTCTCGCGGATGAGCTCGACCTTGAGCGGCTGGCCCTTCTCCTCGAACACCCTGACGGCCTCGTCCTTGGCCAGGACGAGCCGCTCGACCGGGATGTTCTCCCGGGCGATCTCCTTCATGCGGGCCTCGATCTTGTCCAGGTCCTCGGGCGTGAAGGGGGTGTCGCGCAGGAAGTCGTAGTAGAAGCCGGTCTCGATGGCCGGGCCGATGCCGGTCTTGGTCTCCGGGTAGAGCTCCAGGACGGCCTGGGCCAACAGGTGCGCCGCGCTGTGGCGCAAGACCTCGATCGGAATATGTGTCTTCTCGCTCATCCTCGTGTGCAGTCCCTCGAGAGGGCGGGTGATCGTGGTAGGCGCGGAGGGGATTGAACCCACGGCCTCTTCCGTGTCAGGGAAGCGCTCTCCCACTGAGCTACGCGCCTAACATCCGTACTCTAAAGCCGTTCTATCTTAAGCAAATCGGCCCGAACTGTCAATATCGCCGATTCTGCTATAATCGAACCGCGACCATGATCGGCATCCTTTCCGACACTCACGACAACCTGACCCGGGTCCGGGAGGCCGTCCGCCTGTTCAACGACGCCGGCTGCGACCTGGTCATCCACGCCGGGGACTTCGTCGCCCCATTCGCCGCCGAGGAGCTCCGGAACCTCAAAGCGCCCGTCAAGGCCGTCTACGGCAACTGCGACGGGGAAAGGGCCGGCCTGGCCCAGGCCTTCCGGGCGATCGGCGAGATACACGACGGCCCCCTGGCTTTCGTCCACGCCGGGCTCCGTTTCGTCGTCTGCCACCTGGACAGCCTGGCCGGGCGGCAGGCCGCCGCCAAAGCCGGGGATGTCGTCGTTTTCGGTCATACCCACCGGCCGCTCGTCGAAAACCGGGACGGCGTCCTCCTGGTCAATCCGGGGGAAGCCGGCGGCTGGCTCAGGGGGAAGAGCACGGTCGCCCTGCTCGACCCGGGAGCCCGGACGGCCGAGATCATCACGCTCTAGAGGTTTGCCATGCCCCATCCTATTAACCGCCGCCAGAAACCCGCCTGGAAGCAGCCCCGCCGCCCGCCGGCCCCGCCACGCGCCCAGGGGAGCTTCGCCAAGCGCGCCCCCGGCCGAAAGATCTCGCCCTCCACGAAGCCAAGATAAGAGCGCTTCTCCCCGGAAGAGACCTAATAGGGGAAATCCGCGCTTGGAACCGCGCAAAAATGACCTCCCGGCCCGATGCCCCTCCTTATATTGATTTAAAGCCTTTTATGGGCTATACTTATGCTTCTTTTTCGGACAATTGAAGATCGGCGATTATTGGATGGAGAAGTTTTTTCTTGAAAGGAGAAAGCGCATGAAGAAGGTTCTGATCCTGGGCGCCGCCGGGCGCGACTTCCACAACTTCAACACCTACTTCAGGGACAACCCGGATTACCGGGTCGTCGCCTTCACGGCCACGCAGATCCCCGACATCGAAGGCCGCAAGTACCCCGCGGTCCTGGCCGGCAAGCTCTATCCCAGGGGCATCCCGATCGAGGCCGAGTCCGAGATGGAGAACCTCATCGCCGCCCACAAGGTCGACGACGTCCATCTCGCCTACAGCGACCTTCCCCACGAATATGTCATGCACATGGCCTCCCGCGCCCAGGCCGCCGGGGCCAACTTCGTCCTGCTCGGCCCCTGCGCCACGATGATCAAGAGCCGCCGGCCGGTCGTCTCGGTCTGCGCCGTCCGCACCGGCTCGGGCAAGAGCCAGACCAGCCGCCGCGTCGCCGCCATCCTCAAGGAGAAGGGCCGTCGCGTCGCCGCCATCCGCCACCCGATGCCGTACGGCGACCTGGCCCAGCAGGCGGTCCAGCGCTTCGCCACCTACGCCGACCTCGACAAGCACGAATGCACGATCGAGGAGCGCGAGGAGTACGAGCCTCACATCGACAAGGGCATCATCGTCTACGCCGGCGTGGACTACGGCGCCATCCTCAAGCAGGCCGAGAAGGAAGCCGACGTCATCCTCTGGGACGGCGGCAACAACGACTTCTCCTTCTACAGGCCCGATCTCGAGATCGTCGTCGCCGATCCGCACCGGGCCGGTCACGAGCTCTCGTACTATCCCGGCGAAACCAACTTCCGCCGGGCTGACGTCATCGTCGTCAACAAGATGGACACGGCGACGCCCGAGGGCATCGAGACCGTCCTGGCCAACGCCAGGAAGGTCAACCCCAAGGCCAAGATCATCAAGGCCAACTCCCCGACCATCGTCAAGGACGGCGAGCGCATCCGCGGCAAGCGGGTGCTGGTCATCGAGGACGGCCCGACCCTCACCCACGGCGGCATGAAGTACGGCGCCGGCATCGTCGCGGCCAAGAAGTACGGGGCGGCCGAGATCATCGATCCCCGGCCCTTCGCCGTCGGCTCGATCAAGAAGACCTTCGAGAAGTACAGCCACCTCTCCGACGTCCTGCCGGCCATGGGCTACGGCGAGAAGCAGATGCGCGAGCTGGCCAGGACCATCGAGGCCATCGATTGCGACCTCGTCGTCAGCGGCACCCCGATCGACATCACCCGGGTCGTCAAGGTCTCCAAGCCCATCCTCCGCGTCGGCTACGAGCTCGAGGAGATCGGCACGCCCACCCTGAAGGACGTCCTGAAGAAGTTCTAGGAGCCCGATGAGACCGAAGATCGCCCTCGTCGCCTTCGGCGGCAACGCCATGCTGCCCGACAACCAGAGAGGTCTGCAGTCGGAGCAGATGCGGAACGCCGCCCGGGCGGCCGAGCTCATGGTCCACATCGTCCGCAAGGGCTACGAGCTCATCATCGTCCACGGCAACGGGCCGCAGGTCGGGAACCTCCTCATCCAGATGGAGGAGGCGGCCAACAAGATCCCGCCCTACTCGCTCGACGTCTGCGACGCGATGACCGAGGGCAGCATGGGCTTCATGCTCGAACGGGCCCTGGTCAACGAGCTGAGGCGGCGCTCCATCGACAAGGAGGTCGCCTCGCTCGTCACCCAGGTCGTCGTCGACAAGGACGACCCGGCCTTCGCCCGGCCGACCAAGCCGGTCGGCCCGTTCTACTCGAAGTTCCGGGGCGAGCAGTTGGCCCGCGAGAAGGGCTGGACGATGGTCGAGGACGCCGGCCGCGGCTACCGCAAGGTCGTCGCCTCGCCCAAGCCCATCGACGTAGTCCCCAAGGGCGTCATCAGCCAGCTGGTCGAGGCCGGCCGCATCGTCATCGCCGCGGGCGGCGGGGGCATCCCGGTCGTCATCAACGGCAACGGCCTGTTCGAGGGCGTCGAGGCCGTCATCGACAAGGACTACGCCGCGAGCCTGCTCGCGCGCGAGGTCAAAGTGGACCTGTTCATCATCCTGACCGCCATCGAGCGCGTCTTCATCGATTTCGGCAAGCCCGGCCAGCGCGAGGCCCCGGTCCTGACCGTGGACGAGGCCCGCCGGCACCTGGCGGACGGCCAGTTCCCCCCGGGGTCGATGGGGCCCAAGATCCGGGCCGCCGTCGAATACATCGAGGCGGGCGGCCGGGAGGTCCTGATTACCAAGGACTCCCATCTCAAGGCCGCCCTGATCAACCGGTCGGGGACCCGGATCGTCGCCTCAGCTTAGGAGGAAACCGCGATGCAAAAAGACTTCCTGTCCATCCGTGACTTGAGCGTGTACGAGTTCGGCCAGATGCTGGACAAGGCCGCCGAAGTCAAGAAACACCCGGCCAGGTACGGCAAGGCCCTCAAGGGCAAGATCCTGGCCATGATCTTCCAGAAGCCGTCGCTGCGCACGCGGATGACCTTCGAGACGGGCATGCTCCGGCTGGGCGGCGAGGCCATCTACCTGGCCCCCTCAGACATCTCCCTGGGCAGCCGCGAGGGCGCCTACGACATCGCCAAGAACCTCGAGCGCTGGGTCGACGGCATCATGATCCGGACCTTCGGGCACCAGATCGCGGTCGACCTGGCCGCGAACTGCAGGATCCCGGTCATCAACGCCCTGACCGACCTGTCCCATCCCTGCCAGGCCATGGCCGATTTCCTGACGCTGCGGGAGCACAAGGGCGCGCTCTCCAGCCTCAAGCTGGCCTACGTCGGCGACGGGAACAACGTCTGCCACAGCCTCATGCTGGCGGCCGCCCGGGGCGGGACGAAAATGGCCGTCGCGACGCCCCCCGGCTACGAGCCGAAGAAGGAGATCGTCGAGGCGGCCCGCGAGGACGGCAAGGACACCGGCTTCGACCTGACCCTGACCCATTCGGCCGAAGAGGCCGTGGCCGGCGCCGACGCGGTCTACACCGACGTCTGGGCCTCCATGGGCCAGGAGGCGGAGAAGGAGGCCCGGGCCAAGATCTTCGCGCCCTACCAGGTCAACGCCCGGCTCATGGCCCACGCCGGCCAGGGCGCCCTGTTCATGCACTGCCTGCCGGCCCACCGGGGCGACGAGGTCACGGATGAGGTCATCGACGCGCCCAGCTCCGTCGTCTTCGACGAGGCCGAGAATCGCCTCCATGCGCAGAAGGCCATCCTCATCGCGCTCATGGGGGGCAAGGACTGATATGAACGCTGAAGCGATCAACCTGACAGAGGTGTCCGACGAGGACCTGTCCCTCGTCGAGCGCGAGCTCGAGCGGACGCCGCATCCCCAATCGACGCACGACCTGGCCGGCAAGCTGGCCTTCGCCAAGACGGCCACGGAGCGGACCCAGGACGTCAAGAAGTACGACTCCTACGTGCGCTACGAGGTCGGGGACCTCATCGAGAAGGAATACAACGAACCGCTGACCGTCGGGAGCAAGGCCGTCGAGCACTTCGAGGGCCGGGTCATCCTCAAGGTTGTGGCCAAGACCTTCTCCAAGCATTTCGGCTGCGACATGCTCGAGGTCGACTACCCCGGCGGCGGCGTCTTCCGCAAGTACGTCGACTACATGAAGAAGACGCATACGCAGGTGCTCCTGCCGTGCAACTGCGAGGGCCGCGGCCAGACCGCCGAGATCATGGCCAAGGCCGACGATCCGCGGCTGACCGAGCTGCCCATGACCGAGCGGGACCTGCGGACCCTCGAAAAGAACCTCCGGGCCCGGCTGGCCAAGGACGCCAAGGTCTTCACCTGGAACGATTTCTGGCAGCTGGCGGTCAAGCGCGTCGATATCCCGGCCGAGAAGGTCCAGGAGATCGAGGCCGACTTCCAGGCCGCCAGCCGCTCGGCCTCGACCGAGGACCTGGTCCGGAAGTTCTTCGGGCTCGAGGCCTCGTCGGACCTGTTCGACCTGACCTGCCTGAGCCTGTCCGCCCTCCTCGAGAAGAAGCACAAGAAGGACTTCATCCTCCTGGCCGACGGCGGCTGGGGCAAGTGGCACCTCAAGTCCATCCTCAACGCCCTGCCCGAGGGCCTGGCCCTGTCCGCGCCCCTGGCCGAGGTGCCGGAGATGGACGTGCTCGAGAAGCCCGAGATGAGCCTGGTCCAGGACTTCCCGATCAAGATCTACCTGAGCTGGCGCGAGATCGTCTCCGGCGGCATCAAGATCCCCCGCAGCCTGGGCAAGCTCCTGTCCCATGCCCGCGAATACACCTTCACGGATTCCGAGGAGAACAAGCCCTACACGCTTTACTATTACCCGAACCAGAACTTCTTCCTCGGGCTCCAGGACTTCTACTCCCAGCACAACATCCCCCAGGGCGCCAGCCTGACCCTGGAGCGGACCGGACCGACGACGTTCAAGTTCTGGGTCAAGAAGTCAAAGAAGAAGATCTCGATCATCCGCCTCGGCTACGACGCCGGGACGGACGAGTTCGCCGACAACGGCGAGGAGGCCTACACCTACGCCGAGCCGAACAAGATCATCTACATCGAGCGGGAAACGCTCGGCCACCTGCTGCCCCTGACGGCCACCCGCGAGGGCTTCAACCTCCGCGACCTGGTCGTGACCGTCTTCCGCGACCCCGTCCTGTCCACGACGGCCCACTCGCTCCACTTCCTCCGGGCCTATCACTTGGTCGACCTGGTCCGCCAGACGACCCAGGAGGACGTCGAGTACGTCCTGGTCAACTCGCCCGAGTTCACGAAGTCGGACAAGAAGAAGGGCGTCTTCACCTACCACGAGCCGTTCATCGAGGAGGAGGTTGTCGAGGCCGCCTACGCCGAGGGCGCCGAAGAGGGGCTCGGCCCCGAGGCCTACACGCCAGAGGAAGCGGCCCTCGAGGCCATCGCCGAGGAGATGGGCGGCGTAGAGCCCGACACCGGCTTCGAGCCGGAGGTCCCGGCGGAGCCGGCCGCTCCCATCGCGCCGCCCGTGCCCGGGACATCCGCCCCGAAGAAGGGCAAGGAATTCAAGAGGCGGAAGCCCAAGGAAGGCGGCGGCGAGAAGGGGCCGCGGCCCAAGAAGAGCGAGCGCCGGGTCATCGAGGAGAAGATCGCCGAGGAAGAGTCCGAACGGGACGCCCTGGCTGCGGTCAAGGAAAAAGAGGAAGAGACCCCCGAGCAGCAGCGGGTCCGGGAAAAGAAGGACGAGATCAAACCGGCCCCGAAGAAGGACGAGTCCAAGCTCAAGTTCGGCATCTTCGGCGACCTGCTCAAGACCGCTCTGAAAAAGAAGCCGGAAGACGAAGCCGCCGAGACGTCCGAGGAGAAGCCGGAAGAGAAGCCCGAGGGCGAAGAGCCGAAGTAACTTCTGGTCCCGGGTTTTGCGAATCCTCTCTCGAGGCTTTGAGTCGGGCGACGCCCATGCTGCCCTCGGCCCTTTAACAGCGCACGGCTGAGGGCCGCCCGGGGACTAGAGGATGTCCCTCACGGAACCCTTTCTTCTCGTGATCCCCATGCTGTCCAACAACTCCAGGAGGGGGATGCTGTACTTTCGCGACAGGCCGGTCATGGCTTTGAAGTCGGCCACGGTCAGCTCGCGCTTCCCCGAAGCCCGGACCTTGGCGATGATCTCGTCGAGCCAGCTCTGGTGGAGGACGAATCCGTCGAAGCCCTCGACGATCTTCTTGCGCTCGGCCAGGATGCCCAGGAGGGCCTGAAGCCGGGCCGGCGAGAGTCCGAGCCGGGCCCGGATGTCGTCGGGGGTGACGCTGCCGAGCTCGCCGCTGAGGACCATGCCTTCGAGCTCGGCTAACACGGCCTCGTCGGCGGCCGGGAGGGGAGGCCGGAACTCAGGCATCCGGACTGTCCCCGCTTCCTCGACCGCCCGCCCCTCTTTGGCCAGCAGGCGCAGGGCCAGGACGAGGACCGTTTTGGGCGCTTCGAACCTTTTTTCCAGGGCCTCGAGCGGCGCGCCCTTCTGGCCCGGATGCTTCTTGTGGTACTGGCCCAGGAACGAGACGATCCGGCCGCGGAGGACGTCGAGGGCGGTCTGCGAGACCAGGCGCAGCGGCATGAAGCCGAGGATGCGGACCCGCCCCCCCTCCTCGAGCGAGCGGGCCAGCGTCTCGAGGCGGGACTGCGACAGGCGGGCGAAGCGGTCCAGGTCCTCGCCGTTCAGCCCGCGCAGGCCGCCGTGCTCGGCCAGGGCCAGGACCATGTCCTTCTCGCCGAGCTCGAGCCGCGCCAGCAGGGCCTTGCGGCTGGAAAGCTTCATCTCCTGCGGCGTCGGCGGACCGGGGTAGAGACACTTGCCGCGGCCGAGGCTCTCGCCGGCCGGCGTCCGGACCTCGAACGGGTCGGCCCATTTGGCCTCGACGGGGCGGTCCGTCAGCACGCGGACGAACGGCGCCTTCTTGCGCCCGGGGACCGCGTAGTCCAGGATCCGGGCGGCCGCCGAGCCGCCGAGGAACAGCACCTCGGCCCTGAAGTCCGGCCCGGCCGGGGGGAAATCAAGGACGGCGTCCAAGGCGGAGGCCTTCACGGGCGGCCCCCTTTCGGGTCCGCGGCCGGGACGAAGCCGATGCGCCGCAGGGCCGGGTCGCAGGAGACGAGCGTGACCCGGACGGCGTCCCCGAGCTCCAGCATCGCGCGCTTCTTCCGGGGCCGCAGGCGCCGGCCGGCGGGCCGCGGCTCGTAGTCTCCCTTGAGCGACACGAACGGCAGCAGGCCGGAGACGAAGTAGTCCTCGAGCTCGACCAGCAGGCCGGCCTTGATAACGTCGACGACCATGCCGTCGAACTCGTCGCCCAGGCGGTCCTTGAGGAAGCGCAGGATGCGCCACTCGACCAGGGACTGCTCGGCCTCGGCGGCGTTGCGCTCCCTCTCGGACGACAGGTCGGCGACCGCCCGGAGGTCGAGCGGCGCCGCCGTCTCCCGGCGCAACAGGGTCTTGAGCAGGCGGTGGACGACGAGGTCGGGATAGCGGCGGATGGGCGAAGTGAAGTGCGTGTAGTCGCTCTTGGCCAGGCCGTAGTGGCCGACGTTCTTAGGCGAGTAGACGGCCATCTTCATCGCCCGCAGGACCTGGCGGCCGATGAACTTCTCCCCGGGCAGGCCCCTAGCTTTGTCGAGGACGCGCTGGAGGTCCCTGGACCGGACCCTGGCCGGGTCCGGCAGGGCCAGCCCGAAGCGGAGCAGGATGTCGCGGAGCTTCTCGAGGTCGCCAACATCCGGGGCGGGATGGACGCGATAGATCGCGGGCATATTCCTGGCCGTGAAGGCCGAGGCCACGGCCACGTTGGCGGCGACCATGAACTCCTCGATCAGGCGGTGGGCCTCGTTCCTTTCCGCGGCGGCGACGGCCAGGAGCCGGCCGCCCTCGGAGATGAGCTCGGGCTCGGCCAGGTCGAAGTCGAGGCTGCCCTCGCCCAGGCGGCGGGCCCGCAGCACGGCGGCCAGCTCGCGCATCTCAAGGAGGTCGGGGACGACGTCGGCGTAGCGGGCTCTCTCCGCGGCGTCGCCCTCGAAGACGGCGAAGACCGACGTGTAGGTCATCCGGTGGGCCGTGCGTATGATCGAGGGCGCGAACTCGGCCTTGCGGACGAGCCCGTCCCGGTCGATGTCGAGCACGGCCGAGACCGTCAGCCGGTTTTCGTGGGGCCGCAGGCTGCAGAGCCCGTTGGACAGCCGCTCGGGCAGCATCGGCAGGGTCAGGCCGGGGAAATAGACGCTCGTCCCCCGCTCGAAGGCCTCGCGGTCGAGGGCGCTCCCGGGCCGGACGTAATGGGAGACGTCGGCGATGTGGACGCCGAGAAGCCAGCCGCCGTCGCCCAGCCGGCGGATGCTGACGGCGTCGTCGAAGTCCTGGGCCGTCTCGCCGTCGATGGTCACGGTCGCCCAGTCGCGGAAATCGCGGCGGCCGTCGAGGCCCGGTTTTTCGCCGAGGTCGGGGATGGCCTCGGCCTCCTGCCGGACGTCGACGGGGAACCCGTCCCGCAGGCCGTAGCGGTCGATGACGACCTGGGCGTCCACGCCGGGATCCTCGGGCCGGCCGAAGACGCGGCTCAGGGCCAGCGTCACCCGGTCGGCCTCGACGATCATGCCCGGCTCGGCCTTGAGCTTGCCCCGCGTCTTGAGCGGGATGTCGTCCGTGTCCGGCGAGTCGAAAGGCTGGAGGAAGGGCGCGCCGTGGCGCTCGACGTAGAGGCCGACGAGCCCGGTCCGGCCCTTCCGGACGATCCGTTCGACCCGGCCCTCGGGCTTGCCGAACTTGCCCCGCTCGTTGACGACGAGCGTGACCTCGTCCCCGGGCAGGGCGCCGCGGGCGTTCCGGGCATGGACAAAGATGTCCGGGCCGCCGCCCTCGGGCGTGACGAAGCCGAACCCGGGGCGGGCCGTAACGAAGCGGCCCCGGACGACGCCCGTCCTTTCTGCCAGCCGGTAGCGGCCGCGCGACAGGCGGACGGCGCCCCGGGCTTCGAGCTCGCGCAGCCCGGCCAGGACCTTGGTCCGGTCGCGGCGCTTGAGGCCGAGCTCGGACACGATCCGGTCTAGGTCGAGCCCTTCAGGATGTTTCTTGAGGAGATTGAGCGTTTTAGCTGTAAGCATGGGATCTTTCTCAATAATAATGGAGTGAAACGTGGGGGACGCGGCGGCGGGCCCGGGCGGCCATGACGGCGCGGCGCCGGACCTCGTCGGCCCTGACGGCCGTCGTCCGGCCTCGCGAGGCCTGCCGCGCTTCCGCCTCCGCGGCGGCCCGGTCGGAGGGAGTCGTCCCGGCCCAGAGGGCCTCCTCGATGGCGGCATCGATGCGCTCGAGTTCGTCACGGTCGGCCCGTTCCCCGGCCAGGACGCCGAGGGCGTCCCGCAGGAGGCTTCTCAGCCCGGCCTCGGCGGCCGGCAGCGCCTCGAGGGCCTGGCCGATCTCCCGGCGGGCCAGCTCCCGCTTGTCGGGACCGGGCGCGGCCCCCGCCGCGGGCCTTCTCCGTCCGGCCGCCCGGTCCCGGTGCTGGGCGAAGGCGGCCCGGACCCGGCGGTCGCAGAAGGCCAGCGAGACCGACCTGGAAGCCCGGCCCCGGGATCGGAGATCGTCGAAGGTCCGGTCGAGGCCCTCGATCACGACCCGGAGCGGGATGCAGTCGGCCTCCCAGGCGGCGATGGCGGCTTGGTCCTTGGGCGAGAGGAGGAGCGACCCGCCGCGGCGGCCGAGGAAGGCCCGGGCGATCTCCCGGTAATAGCCGCCCGGGGAGCTGTCGTCGTCCATGGCCGCAAGCGGGCGCCGGGCTAGGCCCGGGCGTCCCTGTTCCTCTCGTGGATGATCCTCAGTCCTTCGAGGACGAGGTCCGGCTCGTAGGCCTCGATCACATCCAGCTCGGCGGTGATCTGGCTGCCGAAGCCGCCCGTGGCGATGACCCGGGCTTCCCGGCCGAGCTCCTTGCGGATCTCCTCGATCGTCCTGGTGACCATGCCGATGTAGCCGAAATAGAGCCCCGACTGCATGCTGGCCACGGTCGTGCGGCCGATGGCCCGCTTCGGCTTCCGGAGCTCGATGCGGGGCAGCTTGGCCGTTTTGAGGTAGAGGGCCTCGGCGGAGATGCGGACCCCCGGGGCGATGGCCCCGCCCAGGTACTCGCCCCTGGCCGAGATGGCGTCGAACGTCGTCGCCGTGCCGAAATCGAGGACGATGACCGGCCCGCCGTATTTCTCGAAGGCCGCGACGGCCGCGGTGATGCGGTCCGCGCCGACCTCAAAGGGGTTCTCGTAAAGAATGGGCATGCCCGTCTTGAGCCCCGGGCCGACGACGCTCGGCTCCGTGGCGAACGAGGTCCGGCAGACCTCCTCGATGACGGGCGTCAGGGGCGGGACGACGCTGGAGATGATGGCCCCCGCGACCTTGCCGGGCGTCAGGCCGGCCCCGCCGAACAGGCCGAGGATGATCATGCCGTACTCGTCGGATGTCCGGTCGCTGTCGGTCTCGAGCTTCCAGCTCCTGACCAGCTTGCGGCCGCGGAAGAGGCCGACGGCGATAGTCGTGTTCCCGACATCGAATGCCAAGAGCATGGCCTTCCTCCTCAGGATATCCGATCGAGCTTCAGCACGCCGTCGAGGGCGATCGTTCCCGCCCCGGGGCGGGCGGCGACGACGAGCCGGCCTTCGGGGTCGAGCCCCCGGTATTCCGCCTCGAACGCCCCGCCGGCCGTCTCGATCCGGACGGACGCGCCGCGGGGGAAGGCCGGCCGGGCCTCGAACTCCCTGATGACCGCCTCCTTGCCTCCCCGCGCGAGGACATTATACCAGCGGTCAAGGGCCCGGCAAAGCGACCCGAAGACGGCCTCGACATCCGCGTCCCGGCCGCCGGCCAGCCTGATCGAGGTCGCGGCGGCCCGGATCTCGACGGGAAGATCCGCCTCGCCCTGGCCGACGTTGAGACCGATGCCGACGACGACGAAATCCCCGCCGGCCGCCCCGGTCACCCCCTCGGACAGGATGCCGCCGAGCTTCCGGCCGCCGAAGACGATGTCGTTCGGCCACTTGAGGCCGGTCGCGACCCCGGCCGATTCCAGCACGGCGTCCGACGCGGCCAGCCCGGCCGCCAGGGGGACGAGATGGGGGGTCGGCACGGGCCCGCCGCCGGGGCCGCGGAGGATGAACGAGGCATAAAGCCCGAGCCCGGCCGGCGAATGCCAGGGCCGGCCCTTCGTGCCCCGGCCCCGGGTCTGCTCCCCGGCCAGGACCGCCGTGCCGTGGCCGGCCCCCTGCAGGGCCAGGGCCCGCGCGGCGTCGTTGGTCGAGGGGACGCTTTCCAGGCGGTGAACGATGGCACCGACGGGCATGGCTCCCGCCCCGGGGCTCAGTCGCCCAGCACGGCCAGGTTCCGGCCGAGCTTGTCGCGCCGCGTCCGCATCTCCTCGAGCCGGGCCCTGGTCTCTTCGACGATCGCGGCCGGCGCCTTGGCCACGAAGTCGGCGTTGCCGAGCTTGCGCTCGATCTTCTCGGCTTCGGCCGCGATCTTGGCCAGCTCCCTGCTCAGCCTCTCCCGCTCGGCCCCGACGTCGGCCGGCCGGCCGGGCACGACGCCGATCTCGAACGGGCCGGCGACGCCCTTGAGCAGGCCCTCGCCTTCGGGCAGGGCGGCCGTGAACTCCAGGCTCTCCAGGCCGGCCAGTGTCTTCACCAGCTGGCCCTGGGCTTTCAGGGCGGCCGTCTCCGCGGGGCCGGCGCTCTTGACCATGAGCCGGAGCTTGTCCTTGGGCGCGATCTTGTTCCCTGCCCGGATGGCCCGGGTCTCGACGATGACCGCCTGGACCAGGGCCATGGCCTTCTCGGCCTCTTCGTCCGACCAGGCCGGCTCGGCCGCGGGGAACGGCGCGACGGAGATGGACTTGCCCGCCCCGGGCAGGTGCTGCCAGATCTCCTCGGTGATGAAGGGCATGAACGGGTGCAGCAGCCGCAGGATGCGGTCCAGCCCGTCGGCCAGCACGGCCTCGGTCGCGGCGCTCCCTTCGCGCAGGCCGACCTTGGCGAACTCGATGTACCAGTCGCAGAACTCGTGCCAGACGAAGTGATAGATGATGTCGGCGGCCTCGTAGAACTTGTACTGGGCCAGGCTCTCGTCCAGGGCGGCCGTGACCGCGGCCAGGCGGCTGCGGATCCAGCGGTCGGCCAGCGACAGGCCGGCCGCGGGGGTCGCGGGGGCCGCCGGCCGCTCGTCCTTGAGGTTCATCAGGACGAAGCGCGAGGCGTTCCAGATCTTGTTGGCGAAGGCCTGGTAGCCGGCCATGCGCTCCTCGGACAGGGCCAGGTCCATGCCCGGCACGGCCAGGGCGGCCAGGGTGAAGCGCAGGGCGTCGGTGCCGTACTTGTCGATCATCTCCAGCGGGTCGATGATGTTGCCTTCCGACTTGCTCATCTTGCGCCGCTTGAGGTCGCGGACGAGGCCGTTGATGAAGACCTGCCTGAACGGGATCTCCCCCCGGAACTTGAGGCCCATCATGATCATGCGGGCCACCCAGAAGAAGATGATATCGAACCCGGTCGACATCAGGTCGGTCGGGTAGAAGGTCTTGAGGTCCGCGGTCTCGTCGGGCCAGCCGAGCGTGCCGAACGGCCACAGGGCCGAGGAGAACCAGGTGTCGAGGACGTCCTCGTCCTGGACGACCGGGCCGCCGCACTTGGCGCAGCGGGCCGGGGCCTCCATGGCCACGTGGACCTGGCCGCAGTCCCGGCAGTACCAGGCCGGGATGCGGTGGCCCCACCAGAGCTGGCGGGAGATGCACCAGTCGTGGATGTTGTACATCCACTCGAAGTAGGTCTTGGACCAGTTCGGCGGGACGAACTCGATCGAGCCGTCCTCGACGACGCGGATGGCCTCGTCGGCCAGCGGCTTGATGCGGACGAACCACTGCCACGACAGGTGCGGCTCGATGACGCTGTGGCAGCGGTAGCAGTGGCCGACGGCGTGATCGTAATCCTCGATCTTGACCAGGCTCCCGCGGGCCTGGAGCGCCTCGACGACCTTGGCCCGGGCGGCGAAGCGATCGAGCCCGGCGAACTCCGGCCCGGCGGCCTCGGTCATCCGGCCCTCGCCGTCGATGACGATGATCTGCTCCAGGCCGTGCTTCTTGCCGAGCTCGAAGTCGACCGGGTCGTGGGCCGGAGTGACCTTGACCGCGCCGGTGCCGAACTCGAGCTCGACCCGCTCGTCGGTGATGATCGGGATGGGCCGCTCCTGCAGGGGCAGGATGACCCGCTTGCCGTGGAGGTGCCTGTAGCGCTCGTCGTCCGGGTGGACGGCCAGGGCCGTGTCGCCGAGCATGGTCTCGGGACGGGTCGTGGCCACGACCACCGCTTCGTCCGAGCCCTCGACCCGGTAGCGGATGTGCCAGAGCTTGCCGTGGAGGTCCTTGTGCTCGATCTCGATGTCCGAGAGCACGGTCCGGCAGCGCGGGCAGCGGTTGACCAGGAAATAGTCGCGGTAGATCAGGTCCTCATTGTAAAGGGAGACGAAGACCTGGATGACGGCCCGGCTGAAGCCCTCGTCCATGGTGAAGCGCTCCCGCGACCAGTCGAGCGACAGGCCGAGTTTCTTGAGCTGGCTGGTGATGACGCCGGCGTACTTGCGCTTCCACTCCCAGGCGATGCGGAGGAACTCCTCGCGGCCGACCGCCTCCCGGCTCCTGCCCTCCGCGGCCAGCTTCTTCTCGATGACGTTGTGGACGGCGATCGAGGCGTGGTCGGTCCCCGGCAGCCAGAGGCAGTTGTAGCCCTTCATCCGTTTCCAGCGGGTGATGATGTCCGGCAGGGTGAAGCAGAGGGCGTGGCCCATATGGAGGATGCCGGTGACGTTGGCCGGCGGCAGGACCATGGAGAACTTGGGCTTGTCCGACGCGGCGTCGGCGACATAGAGGCCCTCGTCGATCCAGAATTTGCCCCATCTCTCCTCGACGGGCTTGGGGTCGTAGGCTTTGGCCAGTTCGTCTTTCGCGCTCATGACTTGGACATCCACTCCTTTATATCGGCCAGGACGCGGGCCCGGACGCGCTTCTCGATCTCGTGCTCCATGCCGCCGATCTCCTCCCGGACCAGGCCCCGGACGTCGGGGTCCGGCGCGGCCTCCCGCGCGGACGGGCCCCCCGGCGGCGCCGGGGGCGTCGGCCCGGAGGCGGGCGTGCCGCCCCGCCGGACGGGCTCCTCGGGGAGCGACGTCGGCCCCGTCTTCCGGGCGATGAGCTCCCGGATGACGGCGGACAGGCGCTCCGAGTCGAAGGGCTTGGCCAGGATCTCGTCGTATTCGGCCGGCGCGGCCCGGTCGCTGTCGAGGCACTCGAACGAGCCCCGCAGGCCGACGAGCGGCACCGAGGCCAGCTCCTTGCGGCTGCGCAAGGTCCGGGCGACATCGTAGCCCTCCCGGCCGGGCAGCGTCAGGCTGACGACCAGCGCGTCGGGGCCGATCTCGGCCACGGACTCGAGCAGCGACGCCCCGTCGTCGAAGACGAAGACCCGGAACTCCGGCTCGGGGAAGACGAGAGGGGCCGCCTTCTGGACCGAAGGGCTGGGGTCGGCGACGACGATCTTGTAGGGCACGTCGATCCTCAGAACATCAACAAAATAGTCAGTTTACTCTACCCGTTTTGACGCGGAGTGTCAATTTCGGGTCAATATTCCACCGTGATCGAGTTCTCCCCGAGCAGGGACTCGATCTTCTGGATCAGCTCCTCGGACGGCGTGACTCTCTGGACCTCGGCGCTCTGGGCCACCACCCGGTAGGCGTGGGGCGTCTCGAGCTCGAACTCGACCGGCGTCTTGCCCTCGTAGCCGTCGAGGACCGTCTTCAGCTCGGCCAGGGTGGCCTCCTCGAGGCCGGGCAGGAAGATGCGGACGACCACCCGTTTCGCCTGCTTCTCGAAAGCCTCGGCCAGGGGCATGGCCTGGCTCAGGCTGATGCGGCGGTTCTCCTCCTCGCCCATGTACTTGCCCTTGATCCAGACGAGCTGGCCGTCGCGAAGGTATTGCCCGAACCGGGAGAAGCAGTCGGGGAAGGCCACGACCTCGATCTTGCCGGTCAGGTCCTCGAGGACGAAGGTGGCCATGCGATCGTCCTTCTTCGTCTTCAGCGGCTTGAACGAGCCGATGATCCCGGCCAGGCGGACGTCCTTGTCGAAGTCGCGCTCGCTGTCGAGCTCCTCGATCATGTGCGAGACGAGCTTGCGCAGGCGATCCTTGTGGCGGGCCAGGGGGTGGCCGGTGATGTAGAGCCCCAGGGCGTCCATCTCGTAGGACAGGACGTGGGACTCGTCCCACTCCCGCATCTCCTGCACCTCCACGGGGACGGGCGGCGGTTCGACGGCGCCGGGGCCGAAGAGGGAGGACTGCCTGGCGGCCTGGGCCTTCTGGACCTCGTGCCCGAAATCGATCATCCGGTCAAGCATGTGGTAGCACTGCGAGCGCTTCCAGCCGAGCGAGTCGAAGGCCCCGGCCTTGATCAGGCTTTCCACGGCCTTGCGGTTGAGGACCTTGGTGTCGTACTCGAGGAACAGGTCGAAGGGAGAGTCGAAGCGGCCGCGCTTCTTGCGGACGGCCATGATCTCCTCGACGGCCGCCTGGCCGATGCCCTTGACCGCGGCCAAGCCGAAGCGGATGTCGCCGTCCTCGACGGTGAACCGGAAGTCGCTCTTGTTGATGTCCGGCGGCAGGACCTTGATGCCCATCTCGTGGCACTCGCCGATGTACTTGACGACCTGCGGCGTGGCCCCGCGCTCGGCTTCGGAGGTCAGCAGGGCGGCCAGGTAATGGATGGGATAGTGGGCCTTGAGCCAGGCCGTCTGGAAGGCCACCAGGGCGTAGACGGCCGCGTGGGACTTGTTGAAGCCGTACTCGGCGAACTCCTTGATCTGCTCGAAGATCTTGTCGGCCTTCGAAGCCGCGACGCCCTTCTTCTTGGCCCCCTGCACGAACTTCTGCTTCTGGGCCTTCATCGTCTCCTTGTCCTTCTTGCCCATGGCCTTGCGCAGCAGGTCGGCCCCGCCCAGGGTGAAGCCGGCCAGGTCGGTGGCGATGCGCATGACCTGTTCCTGGTAGACGATGATGCCGCGCGTCTCGCGGAGGACGGGCTCGAGCTGGGGCAGCTCGTAGGCGATCCGCTCGGGGTGGTTGCGGCGGTGGATGGACTCGTCGGTCATGCCGCTTTTGAGCGGGCCGGGCCGGTACAGGGCGTTGAGGGCGATGAGGTCGCGGAACTCGGTCGGCCCGAAGCGGCGCAGCAGGTCCTTCATGCCCGGGCTTTCGAACTGGAAGACGCCGTCCGTGTTGCCGGAGCGGAAGAGCTCGAAGGTGGCCTCGTCGTCGAGCGGCAGGGCGTTGATCTCGATCGAGAGGCCGGTCTCGGCCTTGATGAGGGCCAGGGCGTCGTCGATGACCGTGAGGTTGCGCAGGCCGAGAAAGTCCATCTTCAGCAGGCCCAGGGACTCGACGTCGCCCATGGCGAACTGGGTCGTGACCTCGCCCTTCGTCGACTGGTAGAGCGGCAGGAACTCGATGAGCGGCTTGGGCGTGATGACGACGCCGGCGGCGTGGATAGAGGGGTTCCGGACCTGGCCCTCGATCTTCTGGGCGATGGACAGCAGCTGGGCGATCTTGGAGTTGCGGTCCCGCAGGGTCCGCAGCTCGGGGACGGTCTTGAGCGCGTCGGCGATCGTCGCGTCGACGGCGAAGGGGATCATCTTGGCGGCGCGGTCGACCTCGGGCAGCGGCACCTCGAGGACGCGGCCGACGTCGCGGATGGCGCCCCGGGCGGCCATCGTGCCGAAGGTGATGATCTGGCAGACGTTCTCCGCGCCGTACTTCTGCGTCACGTACTCGATCATCTCCTGCCGGCGGCGGGCGCAGAAGTCCATGTCGATGTCGGGCAGGCTGATGCGCTCGGGGTTGAGGAAGCGCTCGAACAGGAGGTCGTACTCGAGCGGGTCGATCTCGGTGATCCGGAGGGCGTGGGCCAGGAGGCTGCCGGCGGCCGAGCCGCGGCCCGGCCCGACCGGGATGCCCCGCGCCCGGGCGGCGTTGAGGAGGTCCCAGACGATGAGGAAGTAGCCCTCGAAGCCCATCTTCTTGACGAGGGCCAGCTCCCGGCGCATGCGCTCTTCGTATTCGGCCGGAGTGTGGGAGCCCTGGCCGCTGGCGCCGCCGCTCCCGCGCTGCTCCATGCGCGCCCGGAAGCCCTCCCAGGCCACCTCCTCGAGATAATCGCTCAGGGACTTGCCGTCGGGCGGGTTGAAGACGGGCAGGTGGTATGTCTTGGCCGGGAAGTCGAAGCCGCAGCGGGCGGCGATCTTGCCCGTGTTCTCGATGGCCTCGGGCGCGTCCGGGAACAGGGCGGCCATCTCGGCCGCCGACTTGAAGTAGAACTGGTCGGTCGAGAACTTCATCCGGTCCGGGTCGGAGATCTTGCGGTTGGTCTGGATGCAGACGAGGACGTCCTGGCTCTCGGCGTCGTCGCGGCGGGCGAAGTGGATGTCGTTCGTGGCCACCAGGGGCAGCTCGAGCTTCCGGGCCACGGCCATGAGCTGGGGGTTGACCGCCTTCTGCTCGGCCAGGCCGTGGTCCATGAGCTCGATGTAGAAGTTCCCGGGGGCGAAGATCGCGGCGTATTCCCGGGCCGCTTCCTCGGCCTTCTCCGGGAAGCCCCGGCTGAGCCAGAAGGCGACCTCGCCCTTGAGGCAGGCCGACATCCCGATGAGGCCCTCGCTGTGGGCGGCCAGGAGCTCCTTGTCGATCCTCGGCCGGTAGTAGAAGCCGGTCAGGTAAGCCTCGGTCAGCAGCTTGCAGAGGTTCTTGTAGCCCTTGTCGTCCTTGACCAGCAGGACCAGGTGGAAGTGGTGGACGTCCTCGGGCCCGCCGGGCTTCTTTTCGGTCCGGCTCCCGGGAGCGACGTAGGCCTCGCAGCCGAGGATGGGCTTGACGCCCCTGGCCTTGGCCGCCTTGAAGAACTGGACGGCGCCGAAGATGTTGCCGTGGTCGGTCATGGCCACGGCGGGCATCTTGTTCTCGTAGGCCGACTGGACGAGGGCGTCGATCCTCAAGCATCCGTCGAGGATGGAGTACTCGGAGTGGTTATGAAGGTGAACGAACGTCGGTTCCATGAGCAAGATCTTTCAAGGACCCGGCCGGGCCGCCGCGGCGGGCCGGCCGGGGGAGCAAGCCGGGCTTATTCCCACTCGATCGTCCCGGGCGGCTTGGTCGTCACGTCGTAGACGACCCGGTTGACGCCCCGGACCTCGTTGACGATGCGCGTCGACATGGCGGCCAGAAGCTTGACCGGCGCGGGGTACCAGTTGGCCGTCATGCCGTCCGTGCTCTGGACCATGCGGATGACCACGACCCGCTGGTAGGTCCGCTGGTCGCCCATGACCCCGACCGAGCGGACGGGCAGGAGGACGGCGAAGGCCTGCCAGAGCTTCTTGTAGACGCCGGCCTTGTGGACCTCCTGGAGGACGACGTCGTCGGCCGCCCGGAGGATCTCCAGGCCCTCCCGGTCGACCTCGCCGATCATGCGCACGGCCAGGCCGGGCCCGGGGAAGGGGTGCTGGTGGATGAAATCCTCGTCGACGCCCAGCTCGAGGGCCAGGGCCCGGACCTCGTCCTTGAACAGCTCGCGCAGCGGCTCGATGAGCTTGAACTTCAGGCCCTTCGGCAGGCCGCCGACGTTGTGGTGCGACTTGATGACCGACGACGGCCCCTTGACCGGGTTGGACTCGATGACGTCGGGATAGATCGTGCCCTGGGCCAGGAAGGCCGCCCCGCCGAGGCGCATGGACTCGCGCTCGAACAGGTGGATGAACAGGCGGCCGATGGTCTTGCGCTTGCGCTCGGGCGAGACGATGCCGCGGAGATTGTCGAGGAACATGTCCGAGGCGTCGATGCCGACGACCTTGAGGGCGAACTTGTGGCGGAAGGCCTCCATCAGGGCCTCGTACTGGCCCTTGCGCAGGAGGCCGTTGTCGATGAAGATGCAGGTCAGGCGGTTGCCGACGGCCTTGTGGATGATGAGCGAGGTGACCAGCGAGTCGACGCCGCCCGACAGGCCGCAGATGACCTTGCCGTCGCCGACCGTCTCCCGGATCTCCTTGACCTTGCGGGCGACGAACGAGGATATGCTCCAGTCGGGCTCGAGGCCGGCCTGTTTGAAGAGGAAGTTGCCGAGGATCTTCAGCCCTTCCTTGGTGTGGATGACCTCGGGGTGGAACTGGACGCCGTAGAACTTTCGCTTTCTGTCCTCGATGACGGCGGCGCGGGTGTTGGCCGTGCTCCCGGTCAGGCGGAAGCCCGGCGGCGCGGTCTCGAGCCGGTCGCCGTGGCTCATCCAGACCTGCTGCCGGTCCCGGACGCTCGACAGCAACCCGGCCCTGTCGAGGACGCGCAGGGAGGCGAAGCCGAATTCCCGCTCCTGGGACGGGATGACCTGGCCGCCGAGGAGATGGGCCATAAGGTGGACGCCGTAGCAGATCCCGAGGACCGGGACGCCCAGCTCGAAGATGCCCTTGTCCGGGTGGGGCGCGCCCTTGCCGTAGACGCTCTGCGGCCCGCCCGAGAGGACCAGCGCGGTCGGCCGGGCCTGGCGGATGGCGGCGAGCGGCGTCGAGAAGGGCAGGATCTCGGAGTAGACCCCCAGCTCGCGGATCTTGCGGGCGATGAGCTGGGTGTACTGCGACCCGAAATCGAGGATGAGGACTTTCTGCATGGAGGGATTTTATCAGAATTGACCGCGATATCCAAAGCGGCCGGACGGGGCCGCGAGAAGGGCGAAAAACGGCGGGCACGATAGAACCCGGGCCCCCGATTTGGTAAACTACGGGGGGATATCGATCCGGAAGGAGTGCCGCCATGGAATGGGAAGAACTGGCCAGGGAACTGAGCCAACAGACGGATTCGAAGATCGTGCTGCTGATCATGGACGGCGTCGGGGGGCTGCCCGCCGACGGCAAGAGCGAGCTCGAGGCGGCCCGCAAGCCGAACCTCGACGCTTTGGCCAGGGCCGCCGTCTGCGGACTGTCCGACCCGGTCATGATGGGCATCACCCCCGGCAGCGGCCCGTCCCACCTGGCCCTGTTCGGCTACGACCCGCTCAAGTACCAGCTCGGCCGGGGCATCCTCGAGGCCCTGGGCTCGGGGGTCGAGGTCGGCCGGAACGATCTCGTGGCCCGCGGCAACTTCGCCACGGTCAAGGGCGGCCTCGTCGTCGACCGGCGGGCCGGCCGCATCCCGACCGAGGAGAACGCCCGGATCTGCGCTTACCTCAACGAGCACCTTCCCCGCCGGCCCGGGGTCGAGGTCCGCGTCTTCCCGGGCAAGGAGCACCGCTTCGTGGCCCGCTTCACGGCCGAGGGCCTGGCCGACCACCTGACCGACGCAGACCCGCAGAAGGAGGGCCATCCCCCCGTGCCGGCGACGCCCCTCGCCCCAGAGGCGGCCAAGGCCGCCGACGCCGTCAACACGTTCCTCGACGACGTCATCGATGTCCTCAAGGGCGAGCCCAAGGCCAACGCCGCCCTGCTCCGCGGCTTCTCCAAGTTCCCCTCCATCCCGACCATGCAGGCGCTGTTCAAGCTCCGGCCGGCGGCCATCGCCAATTATCCCATGTACAAGGGGCTGGCCAAGCTGCTGGGCATGGAGGTCATCGGCGTCGGCAGCCAGACGGCCGACCTGTTCGACGCACTGGAGAAGAACTGGGCCGACCACGATTTCTTCTATGTCCACTACAAGCGGACGGATTCGACCGGCGAGGACGGCAACTTCGCCGCCAAGGTGGCCGCGATCGAGGCCCTGGACGGGTTCCTGCCCCGCCTGGCCGCCCTCAAGCCGGACGTCATCGTCGTGACCTCCGACCATTCGACCCCGTCCGCGCTCAAGGGCCACTCCTGGCACCCCAACCCGTTCCTGCTGGTCTCGCCGACGGCCGGCGTCGACGACGTGCCGGCGTTCAGCGAGCGGGCCTGCGCCAAGGGGATGCTCGGCCGCTTCCGCTCCATCTCGGCCATGCCGCTGATGCTGGCCCACGCCCTGAAGCTGCAGAAGTACGGCGCGTAAGCCGCATCAGAAGGGACCTGGTCCCGTCTTTCCATGTCCCCCATTTTCGTAGACTTCTCCGGCCTGGTCCTATAAAATTGATTTGAATTGAAATCCGCAGCGGCGCGCCTCGGGTTCCCGGTCCTGGCGCTCGTTCTCTCCCTCGCCGCCGCCCCGCAGGACGATCCGCGGGCTGAGATCGTCAACCTCCGCCGCTTCACCCATCCCAACTTCACCCGGATCGTGCTCGACGTCGGCAAGCTCCGCGAGTATTCTTCCGGAGAGCTCCGCGACCCGGACCGGATCTACGTCGACGTCCTGCAGGCCAAGCTCAATCCCATCCTTCAGAACCAGTCCTACCCGGTCAAGGCCGACTACATCAGCCAGATCCGCATCTCCCAGAAGACGGACTCGACGGTCCGCCTGGTCATCGATATCGACCGCGCGCTCATCCAGTCCTTCCGCGTCTACCACCTTTTCGACCCGTTCCGGCTGGTCGTCGACATCTATCCCCGCGCGGCCGCGGCGGGCGGGCCCGCGCCGGACGAGACGCCGGCCGCCAAGCCGGCCGCGGCGGCGAGCAAGAACGTAAAAGGCGACAAGATCCCCGTCCCGGCCGTGAAGCGCCAGGTCGACCCGAATGACCCGAACTTCGCCGGGACGTCGCTGGCCCGCCAGCTTGGGCTCGGCGTCCGGACGGTCGTCATCGATCCCGGCCACGGCGGGCACGACCCGGGGACGATCGGCAAGGGCGGGCTCCAGGAGAAAGAGGGCAACCTGGCCATCGCCCTGGCCCTCCGGAAACTGCTCCAGGGTGCCGGCATCGAGGTCGTCCTGACCCGGGAATCGGATATCGACCTCGGCCTAGAGGCCCGGGCCGTCATCGCCAACGAGAAGCGGGCCGACCTCTTCATCTCCATCCACGGCAACGCCCACCGCGACCGCAAGCGCGGCGGCGTCGAGACGTTCTTCCTCAATGTCAGCCCCGACCCCTCGGTCATCGAGCTGGCCGCGGCCGAGAACGCCACCTCGACCAAGAACATCGGCGAGATGAGGTCGATCCTCCAGAAGATCATGCAGAACAGCAAGGTCAAGGAGTCGCTGGGCCTGGCCTCGGCCATCCAGAAGAACCTGGTCAGGGACCTGGGCAAGGACCTGCCGGGCATAAAGGACCTGGGGGTCAAGGGCGCTCCTTTCTGGGTCCTCATCGGCGGCGAGATGCCGTCCATCCTGGTCGAGGTGGCCCACCTGAGCAACCCCAAGGAGGAGGCCAAGCTCAGGACGCAAAAGTTCCGTGACCTGGCCGCTCAGGGCATCTTTGATGGTATCATGGAATATGTCCATTCGCTCGGTAAAGGATAGAGCCATGAAGAGACGCGATTTCGTCACGAGCGCGGCCGCCGCCGGCCTGGCCCTCCGTTTCGGCTCCCGGGCCCTGGCCGGGCCGGTCCCGGCTCCGGCGCCCGTCCTGGCCGCGATCGAAGGCCAATCTCCCGCGGCCATCACCAGGGCAGCCATCGCCGCCCTGGGCGGCATGAAAGCCTTCGTCTCCAAGGGCGACCGGGTGGTCATCAAGCCCAACATCGGCTGGGACCGGACCCCGGAGATGGCGGCCTGCACCAACCCCGAGGTCGTTAGCACCCTGGTCGAGCTCGTCCTCGACGCCGGGGCCAAGAAGGCCATCGTCATCGACAACTCGACCAACCAGGCCAAGCGCTGCTACATCCGCTCCGGGATCCAGGAGGCCGTCAACCAGGCCGGCGGGGACATGCTCTTCGTCGACGACTACCGGGTCAAGAAGATGCCGCTCAAGGGCGAGTGGATCAAGGAATGGGAGGTCCTGCTCGACGTCGTCGAATCCGACAAGATCATCAACGTGCCCATCGCCAAGGTCCATTCGTTCTGCCGCCTGACCCTGGGCATGAAGAATTGGCTCGGGGCGACCGCCGGGGCCCGCAACCAGTTCCACCAGGGCCTGGACAAGGCCGTGGTCGACCTGGCCGGTTTCTTCAAGCCCCGGCTGACCGTGCTCGACGCCTACCGCATCCTCGTCCGCAACGGGCCGCAGGGCGGCCGCCTGTCCGACACCGAGATGCGCAACACCGTCGTGGCCGGCACGGACCCCGTCGCCGTCGACGCCTTCGGGGCCTCGCTCTTCCCGGTCGAGCCCCGCGAGCTGCCCTACCTGGAGCTGGCCCGCGCCCGGGGCCTGGGCGAATACGATCTGGGGAAGGTCCGCATTGAAAAACGGAAGATCTAGGAAGTACCGCGCCCTCGAGCGCCTGCGGATAGCCAGCCAAGCCGTCTTCTTCGGCCTGTTCGCCTATCTCTTCATCGGCGCCCACTACACGGGCGAGGACTACATCGGCTCGACCGTCCAGCGCTTCTTCCACTTCGATCCGCTCCTGGCGCTGATCACGATCGTCTCGGCCCGCCTCGTCTACGCCTGGTTCGCCTTCGCCCTGGTGACGGTCGCCGCCACCGTCCTCTTCGGCCGCGTCTTCTGCGGCTGGGTCTGCCCGCTCGGGGCCGTGAACCAGATGTCGTCGTTCCTCTTCAAGAAGGCGAAGCTCCTCAAGCCGCCGCGCGAGGACAAGGCCAGCCTGGCCCCGAAGTACTACATCCTCGTCCTGGTCCTTGTCGGGGCCCTGCTCGGGCTCGACCTGGCCGGCTATCTCGACCCGCTCTCGTTCCTGACCCGCTCGTTCGCCCTGGCCGTGCTGCCCTCGCTGGCCCAGGCCCTGTCCGGCCTCGGCGGCATCCTCTACGGGCTCGGGGCGGCCGGCCTGGCCCGTTCCGTATCGCAGCTCCTCCAGAACTGGACGATCCACACGACCTTCGTCCAGGGCTTCTCGGCCGGCCTGTTCTTCCTGGCCGCGATCGGCCTGAACGCCCGGAAAGAGCGCTTCTGGTGCCGCTACCTCTGCCCGACCGGCGCGCTGCTGGGGCTCCTGAGCCGCTGGAACCTGGTCAAGCTCCGGATCGACGGCGAGGCCTGCATCAAGTGCGGCCTCTGCACCCAGCACTGCGAGACCCAGGCCCATCCCTATCCCAACGAGGGCTGGAAAAGCGGCGAGTGCGTCTACTGCCTGGATTGCGCCTCGCGCTGCCCGACCGGCGCGATCCATTTCCCGCTCAGCGCCCGCTTCGAGAAGGCGACGAACGTCTCGAACGTCGACCTGTCGCGCCGCAAGCTCCTGGTGACGACCCTGGCCGGGCTGGCCGCCGCGCCGTTCTTCCGGCTGACGCCATCGCGGAAGCGGGCCTCCCTCAAGCTCCTCCGCCCGCCCGGGTCCCTGCCCGAGGACAAGTTCCTGGCCAAGTGCGTCAAGTGCGGCCAGTGCATGCGGGCCTGCCCGACCGGCGGGCTCCAGCCCGTGCTGACCGAGGCCGGCCCCGAAGGGATCTACACGCCGAAGCTCGTCCCGAAGATCGGCTACTGCGAATACTATTGCTCGCTCTGCACGCAGGTCTGCCCGACCGGGGCGATCAGGAAGCTGACCATCGAGGAGAAGAACCAGGTCAAGATGGGCACGGCCTGGCTCAACAAGAGCCGCTGCATCCCCCACGTGCTGGGCAGGCCCTGCGTCGTCTGCGAGGAGCACTGCCCCGTCTCCCCCAAGGCCATCAAGCTGGTCGAGGTCGCGACCAGGCTCCCCGACGGCACGGTCGCCGTTCAGAAGGCGCCGTTCATCGACGTCGAGCGCTGCATCGGCTGCGGCATCTGCGAGAACAAGTGCCCGGTCGTGGACGACCCGGCCATCTTCGTCACCAGCGTCGGCGAATCGCGGTCGGAGAAGAACCGGCTGCTGCTCGACATCTCGGGCGGATCGGCGGAAGCCCCCTACAAGTAGGGACTTTATTCCGATCGCCTCTTCGTCGGGATCTCGACCGGACCTCGTTCCGGAGATCTTCGGCAAAACATGCCGGCCTGATTTCGCCGGGCCGGAGAGCGCCTTGATTTAGAAGAAAGGCGCGCGAGCCTATTCCTTTAGAGCTTTCTTCAGCTCTTCCGTCAGCTTCGGCACGACCTCGAAGAGATCGCCGACGATGCCGTAATCCGCGACCTTGAAGATGGGCGCCTCGGGATCCTTGTTGACGGCGGCGATGACCTTGGAGGACGACATCCCGGCCAGGTGCTGGATGGCGCCGGAGATGCCCACGGCCAGGTAGAGCTGCGGTGACACGGTCTTGCCGGTCTGGCCGACCTGGTGCTGGTGGCCGATCCAGCCGGAGTCGACGGCCGAGCGGGACGCGCCCACGGCGGCCCGGGGGAAGACGGCGGCCATGTCCCGGAGCAGGGCGAAAGCCTCGGGGCCCTTGAGCCCGCGGCCGCCGGAGATGACGACGTCGGCTTCGGTGACGTCGAGCTCCGTCGTTTCCTCCTTGAGGACCTCGACCACGCGGCCCTTGACGGCGCCCTCCGGCACGGCCGCGGCCATCTTCACGACTTCGCCCCCGCCTTCGACCGGCTCGCCGGCCGGGAAGACGTTCGGCCGCAGCGTGGCCAGCTGGGGCGAGGTCTTCAGCTTCACCGACAGGATCGCCTTGCCGGCGTAGATCGGCCGGGTGAATTCGAGGGCCCCGTCCTTGACGGCGACCTTGGTGCAGTCCGCGGCCAGGGAGACGCCGAGCCTGGCCGCCACGCGCGGCGCCATGTCCTTGCCCATGGCCGTGGCCGAGAAAAAGAGGGCCGCCGGCTTCGCTTCGGCGGCGAATCCGGCCAGGGCGGCGGCATAGGCCTGGGCCGAGTAGTCGGCCAAAGCCGGGTCCTCGATCGCGTAGACCTTGGCTGCGCCGGCCGCGAAGGCGGCCGCTGCCAGGCCGGCCACGGACGCCCCTGCCATGACGGCGGCTGTCCCGACGCCCAGCTCGGCGGCCCGCCGGCGCGCCTCGGCCAAGGTCTCGAGCGAGCTCTTCTTGATCTTCCCGTCGCGGATCTCGAGATATGCGGCGATCATGCGTTTTCTCCTCTAGATGACCTTGGCCTCGTCCCGAAGGAGGCGGGCCAGCTCCCGGGCCGTCTCGGCCGGGTCGCCCTGGAGGACCTTGCCCGCCTGCCGGGCGGCCGGCGCGTCGAGCCCGGTCACCTCGAGCCCCGGGGAGGGCTCCCCGGGCCCGAAGCCCAGCTCCTCGAGCGTGATGACGGGGACCGGCTTCTTCTTGGCGGCCATGATGCCCCTGAGCGTCTCGTAGCGGGGCTCGTTCAGCCCTTTCTGGGCGCTGACGACCGCCGGGAGGGAGAGGGAGACCTTTTCCGTGCCGCCCTCGATCTCCCGAAGGGCGGTGGCCGCGCCGCCTTCGACCGTGAGCTTGGTCACGACGGTCGCCTGGGGCAGGCCGAGAAGCTCGGCCGCCATGGCCGGCACCTGGCTGTTGTCGGCGCCGACCGATTGCTTGCCGAAGAGCAGGAGGTCCGCGCCGGCGAACTTGCGCTCGACGGCCCGGGCGATGATCCGGGCCGTGCGAAGGCCGTCGTAGGCCTCCGGCGCGTCGTCCTTGACCAGGAAGGCCTCGTCGGCGCCCATGGCCAGAGTCTTGCGCAGGACCGCGGCCGCCTCGTCGCGGCCAACGGAGACGACGCGCACCGCGCCGCCCTGGGCTTCCTTGAGGCGGAGCGCTTCTTCGACCGCGTACTCGTCGTAGGGGCTGATGACGAAGTTCAGGCCCTCCTCGACGATGCCGCGCGCCTCGCGCTGGATGCGGATGCGCGATTCCGTGTCGGGCACCCGCTTGACGAATACGAGAATGTTCATCGGTCTCTCCTCAATGAGGCGATCGCGTCCGGGCCCGGCCGCCGGGCCGGCGGGGACGCGTCACGGCCGGTCGAACGCCTTCAGGACGAGCGAGGCGTTGGTCCCGCCGAAGCCGAACGAATTGCTGACGGCGTGGACGATCGCGGCCTTCCGGGCCGCGTTGGGGACGTAGTCCAGGTCGCAGTCGGGGTCGGGGAACTCGTAGTTGATGGTCGGCGGCATGACCTGGTGGAACAGGGCCAGGGCGGAGATGCCGGCCTCCAGGCCGCCGGCCGCGCCCAGCAGATGGCCGGTCATGGACTTGGTCGAGTTGACGGCCAGCCGGCGGGCGGCCTCCCCGAAGACGGTCTTGATGGCCAGCGTCTCGGTCTTGTCGTTGAGCTGGGTCGAGGTGCCGTGGGCGTTGATGTACTGGACGTCCCCCGGGGCGATGCCGGCGTCCTCGAGGGCCCTCTTCATGACCCGGGCCGCCCCGTCGCCGGTCGGGTCGGGCGCGGCGACGTGGTAGGCGTCGCTGGTCATGCCGTAGCCGACGACCTCGGCGTAGATGCGGGCGTTCCGGCGCAGGGCCCGGCCCAATTCCTCGAGGACAACGACGCCGGCGCCCTCGCCCATGACGAAGCCGTCGCGCCTGGCGTCGAACGGTCGCGAGGCCTTGGCCGGCTCGTCGTTCCGCTCCGACAGGGCCTTGATCGCGGTGAACCCGGCCAGGCTGAGCGGGGTCAGCGGCGCCTCGGCGCCGCCGGCGATCATGATGTCGGCCTCGCCCCGGGCGATTATCCGGAACGAGTCGCCGATGGCATGGGAGCCCGTGCTGCAGGCCGTCGCGTTGGCGCAGTTCGGGCCTTTGGCCCCGAAGCGGATGGAGATCTGGCCCGAGGCCTCGTTGATGATGGTCTGGATAAGGAAGAAGGGCGAAACGCGGTCGGGGCCCCTCTCCCAGAGGACCTTGAGGTTCTCCTCGATCGAGCCCAGGCCGCCGATGCCCGAGCCGACGTAGGTGCCGGCCCGGTCGCTTCGCAGGTCGGCCGCGGGGATGCCCGAGTCGGCCACGGCCAGCTCGGCGGCCGCCAGGCCGAAGCGGATGAAGAGGTCCATCTTACGGGCCTCTTTGCGGTCGATGAAGGCCAGCGGGTCGAAGTCCTTGACCTCCCCGCCGAATCGCGTCGCGTAGCGCGAGACGTCGAAACGGGTCAGGGGGGCGATGCCGCTCTCGCCGCGGAGAAGGGCCTGCCAGGTCTTGTCGGTCCCCGTGCCCAGGGGCGACACGAGACCGATGCCGGTGACGACGACCCTCCGTCCGGGATGGTTCTCCCTGTTCATGGGTCGAACGGTCCTGGAGTGTGAAGAATGGTGTGGGACGCTACTTGGCGTGCCCCATGATATAGTCGATGGCCTTGCCGACCGTGGTCAGCTTTTCGGCCTGGTCATCGGGGATATCCAGCCCGAACTCGTCCTCCAGGGCCATGACCAGCTCGACGGTATCCAGGGAGTCGGCGCCGAGATCGTCGATGAAGGACGCGTCCTCCGTGACCTGCTCCTCGCTGATGCTCAGCTTGTCCGAAACGATCGCTCTGACCTTCTTGAGCAGCTCGTCTTTTTGCATCGTGTCCTCCTTCAAGAATTACGAAGATGACAGCCGGCCGTCCGTCTCACATATACATGCCGCCGTTCACACTGACCACCTGGCCGGTGATATAGGCCGCATCGTCGGAGAGAAGGAATTTTACCGCATTTGCCACGTCGATGGGAAGCCCGAATTTCTTCAGGGGGATGAGCTCGAGGTAGGCCTTGCGGACGTCCTCGGGCAGGGCGCCGGTCATGGCCGTGGCGATGAAGCCGGGCGCGACCGCGTTGACGGTGATGCCGCGGCTGCCGACCTCGCGGGCCAGGGACTTGGCGAAGGCGATGACCCCGGCCTTGGAGGCGGCGTAGTTGGCCTGGCCGGCGTTGCCCATCTGGCCCGCGACCGAGGCGATGTTGACGATCCGGCCGTAGCGCGCACCGATCATCGTCCGCAGGACGGCCCGGGAGAAATTGAACGTTCCCTTGAGGTTGACCCGCAGGACGGCGTCCCAATCCTCCTCCTTCATGCGCATGAGGAGGGTGTCGCGGGTTATGCCGGCGTTGTTGACCAGGTGGTCGATCCGGCCGTGGGCCGCGGCCACGGCGGCCACGGTCCGGTCCGCGGCGGCCGTGTCGCCGACGTCGGCGTCGCGGGCCTCGGCCCGCCCGCCGGCCTCGGCGATCGACCGGGCCACGGCCTCGAGCTTGTCCTTCTGGATGTCGACGAGGACGACCGTCGCCCCCTCGGCGGCCAGCTCGCGGGCGATCGTCTCGCCGATCCCCTGGGAGGCGCCGGTGATGATGGCCACCCTGCCTTCGAAGCGCTTCATGCGGCGTCTCCTCTCAAGGCGTGCTCGTAGCGGAGGATCTCGGCCTGGATCTTCCCCTGGACCCTGTTGGCGACGAACTCCCGGGCCCGGGCGATGGCGTTGCGGACCGCGGCCGGGTTCGACCGGCCATGGCCGATGATGCAGACGCCGTCGAGGCCGAGGAGCTGGGCCCCGCCGTATTCCGTGTAGTCGATCTTCTTGTAGAGCCGCTTGAGATGCCGCTTCATCAGGAGAAAGCCGAGCATGGCGAAGATGTTCTTGGTGATCTCGTGGCGGGCCATCGACACGACGCTCTGGACGACCCCCTCGGAGGTCTTCAGGGCGACGTTCCCGGTGAAGCCGTCGCTGACGACGACGTCCACGGCCCCGGAGAACAGGTCCTTGCCCTCGACGTTGCCGACGAAGCTCAGGGGCGCGACCTGGAGCCGGTCAAAGGCCTCCTTGACCAGGTCGTTGCCCTTGCCCTTCTCCTCGCCGATGCTCATCAGGCCGATGCGCGGGTCGCGCACGCCGGCCACCGCCTCCATGAAGATCTTGCCCATGAGCGCGAACTGGACCAGGTTGTGGGGCTGGCAGTTGGCGTTGGCCCCGACGTCGAGGAGCAGGGTCTGCCTCTCGACCGTGGGCACGAGGAGGGCCAGGGCGGGCCGGTCGACGCCCTTGAGGGCGCCGAGGACATCGCGCGAGATATAGACGACCGCGCCGGTGTTGCCCATGCTGACGAGGGCATCGGCCCGGCCGTCCTTGACGAGCTGGGCCGCGACGCGGATCGAGGAGGCCTTCTTATTGCGGAAGGACAGGAGCCCCTCGCCCATGCCGATGGCCTCGGGGGCGTTGATGACGGTGACGCGGGCCGGCGCCGGCTTGTGCCGGTCCAGCTCGCGGCGGACGGAGCTTTCGAGGCCGACGAGGAGGACCTCGATATCGAGGTCCTGGGCGGCGTCCAGAGCTCCCGGCACGGTCGCTTTCGGTCCGAAATCCCCCCCCATCGCGTCGACGGCGATTCTCATGGGCGCCGTCCGGGTCAGTCTTTCGTCCCTTCCGTCACCTGCCGTCCCTTGTAGTAGCCGCACTCGGGGCAGGCCCGGTGGGGCAGCTTGGGGTTGCCGCACTTGGGGCAGACGGAGAAGGTGGGCGTGGTCAGCCCGTCATGGGAGCGGCGTTTCCCTTTTCTCGTGGGCGAATGGCGTCTCTTTGGATTAGGCATTTAACTCTTGTCTCTCACGGGAAATTTAAGCTTATTCCAGCGGGGATCTGGTTCTTTCACCATGCAGGAGCACCTGGCGTCGCGGATGATCTCGCCGCAGACGGCGCAGATGCCCTCGCAGTCGGGCGCGCACAGCGGCTTGGCCGGGAAGGTCAGGTTGAGCTGCTCGAGAACGACGGCCCGCAGGTCGAGCTGGCGGCCGCTGTAGAACATCTGGTCGATCTTCTCGTCGGACAGCTCCTCGGACAGGGCGTCCAGGTCCTCGGGCAGGTAAACGAGATCGAACCGGCTGGCCACAGGGAACTCGAACGGCATCAGGCAGCGCGAGCAGACGAAGCTGAGCCGGGCCGTGACCTCGCCCTGGATATAGACCTCGTCACCGACCAGGCGGATGGCGACGTCGGCGTGGGCCGGCTCCAGGAAGACCGCGTTCTCCTCGATCAGGTCCAGGCTCAGGAATTCGAAGTCTCCTGAAACCCTCAGGCCCTCCTTGGGGACGCGGTCGAGATCGATGAGCATGGTATTATCCAATTATTAACCTCGCAAAATTATCAACTCATTATATCAGCCCCTCGGGGGATGTCAACCCGGTCCGGGGCCCCGCCGGGCTTGAATCCGGGGCCCCGCCCCGTATAGAATGAGGGCATGGCCGGCTATGACACCCGGGTCGATTACAGGGGACAGGCCTATATCGTCCAGACCCAGGACAAGGGCCCCGGCGCCCAGTACATCGAATCGCTCATCTACCGGTCCGGCCGGCTACTGGCCTCCAAGCGGGCCTTCTACACGGCCTTCCTCGGGCGACCCGACGCCGCGGACCGGATCGCCCGGCTGATGGAGGAGCAGCACAAGACCATCCTGGGGCAGATCGTCGAAGGCAGGTACGACTGACGCCCCCCCGGCTCTTCCTCATCGACGGGAACTCCCTCCTCTACCGGTCCTACTACGCCATCCGCGGCCTCAGCAACTCGGCCGGCTTCCCGACCGGGGCCATCTACGGCTTCATCAACGCCATCCGCAAGCTCCTGGACGAGGAGAAGCCGGAGTACCTGGGCGTCGTCTTCGACGTCAAGGGCCCGACCTTCCGCCACGAGGAGTTCGAGGCCTACAAGGCCCACCGCAAGCCCATGCCGGAGGACCTGGCCGTCCAGGTGCCCAAGCTTAAGGAGCTGCTGGGAGCCCTCCGCGTCGCCACGGCCGAGTTCCCCGGGTACGAGGCCGACGACGCCATCGCCTCCCTGGCGGCCCGGGCCGAGGCCGGGGGACTGCGGACGGTGGTCGTCACCACCGACAAGGACCTCCTGCAGATCGTCGACGCGGCCACGTCGGTCTGGAACCCGTCCAAGGAGAAGATGATCGACGCGGCCGGGGTCAAGGACTTCTTCGGCGTCGGGGCCGGGGCGGTCGTCGACGTCCTGGCGCTCTGGGGCGATCCTACGGACAACATCCCCGGCGTCCCGGGCATCGGCGAGAAGACGGCCAAGTCGCTCATCGAACAATACGGCTCGCTCGACGGGCTGCTGGCCAGCCTCGACCAGGTCAAGAACCCCCGGGTCCGGCAGAAGATCCAGGAGAACCGGGATCTGCTCGAGCTCAGCCGGCGCCTGGTCACGGTCTGCCGCGACCTGCCGCTCGATCTCGATCTCAGCCGCTACGTCGTGCAGGAGCCCGACGAGCGGGAAACCCTGCGGCTTTTCGGCGAGCTCGAATTCACCAAGCTCGTCCCCGAGTTCCTGCGGCCGCAGAGGCCGGCAAGCCGGGACTTCCGGACCGTCGTCGACGAGGCCGAGCTCGAGGCCCTGGCCGCCCGGATCGCCGAGGCCGGGGCCGTGGCCGTCGACACCGAGACGACCTCGCCGGCGCCGACCCGGGCCCGGCTGGTCGGCCTGTCGTTCGCCCTCGTGCCGGGGGAGGCCTTCTATGTCCCGGTGGGGCACGACTACCTGGGCGCCCCGGCCCAGATCCCCAAGGCCCGGGCCCTGGCCGTCCTGAAGCCCGTGCTGGAGGACGCCCGGGTCCTCAAGACCGGCCAGAACATCAAGTACGACATGATCGTCCTCGCCCGCGAGGGCGTCCGCCTGGCCGGCGTGTCCCGCGACACCATGGTCCTGTCCTACCTGCTCGAGCCGAACTGGGGCAAGCACGGCCTCGACCGCATCGCCCTCCACTACCTCAGGGAGACGAAGACGCCCTACGAGGAGGTGGCCGGCAAGGGCAAGTCCGGGCTGACCATGGACAAGGTGGCCGTCGAGCGGGCCGCGCCCTACGCCTGCCTGGACGCCGACCTGGCCCTGGAGCTCGGGGAGGTCCTGTGGGACAAGGTCCGGACGAAGAAGCTCGACCGGCTCTATGAAGACATCGAGCGGCCCCTGATCGCCGTCCTGGCCCGCATGGAGATGGCCGGCGTCCGGGTCGACCCGGCCGTGCTCAAGGCCATGTCCAGGGAGCTCGAGGGCGAGCTCTGCCGCCTGGAAAAGGAGATCCACGAGCTGGCCGGCTGCGCCTTCAACATCAACTCGCCGCGCCAGCTGGCCGAGGTCCTCTTCCACAAGCTCGGCCTGCAGGCCGGCCGCCGGACCCGCGTGACCAAGGGCTTCTCGACCTCCCTCGACGTCCTCGAGGAGCTGGCCGAGGTCCACCCCCTGGCCCGCCGCGTCCTCGACTACCGGCAGATGGCCAAGCTCAAGTCCACCTACGCCGACGCCCTCACCCAGCTCATCGACCCGGAAACGGGCCGCATCCACACCTGCTACAACCAGACCGTGGCCTCGACCGGCCGGCTGTCCTCGAGCGAGCCCAACCTCCAGAACATCCCGGCCCGCGGGCCGTGGGGGACGCGCTTCCGCCGGGCCTTCGTCCCGGACCCCGGGCACGTCCTCCTGGCCGCCGATTATTCCCAGGTCGAGCTGCGCGTTCTGGCCCATCTCTCGGGCGACCCGACGCTCGTCGAGACGTTCCTGGCCGGCCGCGACGTCCACGAGGAGACCGCCCGGCTGGTCTTCGGCCAGGCCGCCGGCGAGGAGGCGCGGCGGCGGGCCAAGATCATCAACTTCAGCATAATCTACGGCACGTCGGCGTTCTCGCTGGCCCGCGAGCTGGGGACGTCCACGGCCGAGGCCCAGAAGTTCATCGACCGCTACTTCGCCGAGCGGCCGAAGGTCCGGGAGTATCTCGATCGGACGGTCGAGGAGGCCCGGGAGCGGGGATATTCGGAAACCATCTTCGGCCGCCAGCGCCAGGTCCCGGAGCTGCGCGCCCCCGACCGGGCTCTCCAGCAGGCGGGGCGGCGGATCGCCCTCAACAATCCCGTCCAGGGGTCCGCGGCCGACATCATCAAGCTGGCCATGCTCCGCGCCGAGAAGGCCCTGGCGGACCGCCGGCTCCGGACGCGCATGATCCTGCAGGTCCACGACGAGCTTGTTTTCGAGGTCCCCGAGGGCGAGGAGAGGGCGGTCGGGCCGCTTGTCCGCGAGGCCATGGAAGGAGCGGCCGGGCTGGCCGTGCCCCTGGTCGTCAACCTCGGCTTCGGTCCGAACTGGGCCGACGCGAAATAGGCTCGCCCCTTAAAGGGCTTTCTGGAAGGCCCGGTACTTCTTGTAAACCTGGCCGCCCATGCGCTCCATCTCGGCCCGGACCTTGACGTTGGCCTCCATCTCGTGATGGGTGTCGATCTTCTCCATGCCCGCCTCGTAGGCGGCGATCAGGACCTTGATGCCCATGAGGACGTCGAGCCCCTGGCCCCGGTACTGGTCCTTGACCGCCCCGAGGAGCAGGTCGAGCTGCTTGGTCTTGCGGGCCGACCTCAGGACGTGGATGAAGCCGAACGGGAACAGCCGGCCGCGGGCCTTGACGATGCCCTCGGTCATGTCCGGCATGGCGATGATGAAGGCCACGACCTGGCCGTCCTTCCGGATGGCCTTGACGAAGCGGGGATCGAGGATGGGCAGGAAGCGCTTGGCCAGGTCGTCCATCTCCTTCTCCTCGAGCGGGGCGTAGCCGTAGATGTTGCCGGCCATGTAGGTCTCGTTCATGAGGGACAGGATGGGCCGGACCCAGGGCTTGATGTCCTTGCGGCGGCGGAACTCGAGGACATCGAAAGTGCCCCGCTTCATGGCCCGCTCGTAGATCTTCTTGTAGAATTCGGGCGGATCCTTGGGCACGTCGAGCTTGTAGACGAACCAGTCGTTGTCCTTGGTGTAGCCGTCCTCCTCGAGCCATTTCGGCATCCACTCGAAGTTGTAATAGGTGGCGATGGTGGCCCGATGATCGAAGCCCTCGATGAGGAAGCCCTCGGGGTCCTGGTCGGAGAAGCCGTAGGGGCCGACGATCCGGGTCATCCCTTTCTCCCGGGCCCAGGCCTCGACGCGGCCCAGGAGGGCCCGGAAGACCTCACGGTCCTCGAAGCTCTCGAGGTAGCCGAAGCGGGCCGACTTCTCGTTCCGGTGCTCGTTGTAGCGGTGGTTGATGATGCCCATGACCCGTCCTACGGTCCGGCCGTCCTTGCTGGCCAGGAGCAGGATCGTGTCGCAGTAGCCGAAGGCCTTGTTCTTCTTGCGGTCGAAGTACTTCCAGTCGTCCGAGAACAGCGGCGGGACCCAGTTCTCGTGCCCGGCATGGATCTTCTCGGGCAGGTAGATGAACGTCTTCAGATCCTTCCTTGACAGGACCTCTCGAAACTCGACGGCCATGGCTCACCTCGTCGCGCGGCGTTGGATATCGTGTCTCCTCTTATCCTACTTTCTCTGGCAAAAAGCAACAGGGAATCACGACGGTTTTCGGGCCCTGGAAAAGCCTGTTCAAAACCTGAGGAAGTCCTGTGGATATTCTTGACATCACTCCCAGCCGTCACTATACTGAGCCTTCTTTCTTTATTAAGGAAGGCAACCCGTCCCCATGAACGTCGAAACAACCGTCCTTCTCACGATCCTCGTCCCCATCCTCGGCTCCTTCGCGACGCCGCTTTTCGGCCTGGCCGCGAAGCGCGCCCGCTCGGCCTGGGCCGTGCTGGTGAGCGGCACGACGGCCATCCTGCCGCTGACCCTTCTCCCCTTCGCTCTCCAGGGAGGGGAGCAGGTCATCCGCAAGACCTTGCTTCCGGGGTTCGACTTCATCCTGGTCGTCGACCCCCTGGCGGTCTTCATGGCCGCGGTGTCGTCCTTCGTCGGCTGGCTGATCGTGGTCTATTCCCTGGGCTACATCCGGCACGAGGAGAACCAGAACGAGTATTACCTGATGGTTTTGCTCTTCATCGGCTCGATGATGGGCCTGGTCTTCTCGGGGAACCTCGTCTTCATCTACCTCTTCTGGGAGATCATCGCCATCGCCTGCTGGCGGCTCATCGGCTTCTACCGCGAGCCGGCCCACGTCCGCAAGGCCGACAAGGCCTTCCTGCTGACCTTCTTCGGCGCCGTGGTCATGCTGCTCGGCTTCATCCAGATCTACGGCGTCACCAACACTTTCGACATCACGGCCATGCGCGGCACGCTCATTCCGGGAACGGCCGTGCTGCTGATCCTCTTCGGCATGTTCTCGAAATCGGCCACCGTGCCGCTCCACACCTGGCTGCCGGACGCGGGCGTCGCCCCGACCACGGTTACGGCCCTGCTCCACGCCGCCGTCCTGGTCAAGATCGGCGTCTACGCCTTCGCCCGCCTGTTCATCTACACGTTCCGCCTGCCCGACGGCTGGCGCGAGGCCCTGCCCGTCATCGTCATGATCTCCAGCCTGGTCGCGGCCGGCGCGGCCGCCGTCGAGACCGACCTCAAGAGGATCCTGGCCTATTCCACGGTCAGCCAGATCGGCTACATCTTCCTCGGATTCAGCATGATGAACGCCTCCGGCGTGGCCGGTTCCGTCCTCTTCATCCTGATGCACGGCCTGGCCAAGGCCGGCCTGTTCCTCTGCGCCGGCATAGTCATCCACGCCGTCCACACCAAGGACATCCGCGAGATGGGCGGCCTCATCAAGACCATGCCGGTCACCGCCGTGGCCTTCCTGGTCTGCGCCTTCTCCGTGATCGGCATCCCGCCCTTCGGCGGGTTCTTCTCGAAGTTCCTGGTCATCCTCGGCACCGTCCAGGGCGGCCGGCCCTGGGTCGCCGGGATGGCCCTGTTCACCGCCGTCCTGACGATGTACTACCTGTTCAAGGTCTTCTCGATGGTCTTCCTGGGTGAGGCCCGGCATCCGGCCCCCGAGGGGACGAAATCCATGGTCTATGTCGTCGCCGCCCTGGCCGTCCTCAGCCTGGCGGCCGGCCTGTTCATCGCCTACCCGATGAAGCTGGCCAACATCGCGACGACGCAGATGAGTTGGTGGCTCAGATGACGCCCAATATGCTGCTTCTTCCCATCCTCCTGCCGGCGGCCCTGGCCGTCGTATTCCTTCTCCTGCCGAAGGCGCTCCGGGTCGTGCGCGACGTCCTGGCCGTGGCCGGGGGGGCCGCGCTCGTCTACTTCGCCTTCGTCCTCTTCTCGGTGAAGAGCCTTCGCTACGCGGTCCCCTGGCTGGGCCTAGGCATCGACTTCGACCTCCGCCTCTATCACTTCTCCAGCTTCATCCTGCTGGCCCTGGCCGGATTCCTCGTTTTGATCGCGATCTACACGACGGTCAAGATGAAGGACGCGCCCCGGGGCCGGGAATTCATGGCCTACATCTTCCTGACCGCCGCCTTCGCCAACGGTGCGGCCCTGGCCAACAACTTCGTGCCGCTCCTGTTCTTCTGGGAAGGCCTGCTGGTCACCCTGTACGGCATGATCACGGTGGGCGGCCGGCCGACCTCGGGCCGGACGGCGGTCAAGGCCCTGCTGATCAGCGGCTTCTGCGATTTCTGCATGATCCTGGGCATCGGCCTGCTCTGGAGCGTGGCCGGCACCGCGACGATGTCGGACATCTCGGTCGAGCCGACCGGCCTGGCCGCCGTCGCCTTCGTCCTCATGATGATCGGCGCCGCGGGCAAGGCCGGGGCCATGCCCTTCCACACCTGGATCCCGGACGCCGGGGTCGACGCGCCCGTGACCTTCATGGCCTTCCTGCCGGCCGCTTTCGAGAAGCTCCTGGGCATCTACCTGCTGGCCCGGATCTCGCTCGACTTCTTCAAGATCCGGCCCGGCAGCGGCCTGTCCCTCCTGCTCATGATCGTCGGCGCCGCGACCATCGTCCTGGCCGTCCTCATGGCCCTCGTCCAGAAGGACCTCAAGCGGCTCCTGTCCTATCACGCCATCAGCCAGGTCGGCTACATGATCCTGGGCATCGGCACGGCCATCCCCATCGGCATCGCCGGCGGCATCTTCCACATGATCAACCACGCCATGTACAAGTGCGGCCTGTTCCTGAGCGCCGGCTCGGTCGAGCACCGGACCGGCACGACCGAGCTGAAGAAGCTCGGCGGCCTGAGCCGGGATATGCCGCTCACGGCCTTCGGCTTCACCGTCTGCGCCCTGGCCATCTCGGGCGTCTGGCCGCTCAACGGCTTCGTCTCCAAGGAAATGGTCTTCCACGGCGCGCTCGAGACGGGCTCCGTGATCTTCGCCGTCGCCGCCTGGGTCGGGGCCATCTTCACCTTCGCCTCGTTCCTCAAGGCCGGCCATTCGGTCTTCTTCGGCGAGCGGTCGAAGGAGGTCCCGGCGGTCAAGGAGAGCCCGGCGGCCATAGTCCTGCCGATCCTGGTCCTGGCCGGGCTGTGCATCCTGTTCGGCGTCTACAACAAGCTGCCCCTGACCCTGTTCATCCAGCCCATCCTGGAAGGGCACGTCGAAGCCGGGGCCCACGTCGACTTCACGGCCCATGCCCTGTCCGTTTTCAACCCGGTGGCCCTGATCTCCATCGGCTGCCTGGTCCTGGCCTTCCTGCTGCACCGCTACGGCTGGCTGAAGGGCGGCCGCAAGCCTTACCTGGCCTCGGAGCCCATCCACAGCCTCCCCGGCATGCGCCAGGCCTACGACCTGGCCGAGAAGCGGGTCTTCGACCCCTACGAACAGGGCATCAAGGGCCTCCAGGGGCTGTCCCTGCTCCTGTTCAAGGGCATCGACCGGCCCATCGATTTCTTCTTCGAAAAGATCGTCACCGTGACCGGCGCCAAGTTCACCGGCATCCTGAGAAAAGCCCACAACGGGCACTACGCGAATTACCTGGCCTGGTGCCTGGCCGGCCTGATCATCCTGGCCGGCCTCATCAGCCTGCTCGCGAAATAGAGGAGGAGCGTTGATCATACTCTTCGTCGTCCTTCCGCTCATCGTGGCGGGCCTGCTGCCGCTCATCGGCAAGGTCTCGCGCCGCGTCCTGCCGGACGTGCTGGCCAACGCGACCCTCCTCGCCCTGCTCATCTACGCGGTGGTCGCGGGCCGGGGCCTGATCGCGAACGGCCCCGTCCTCCAGCAGCTCTCCTGGCTCGGCGAGGCCGTCAACCTCCGCCTGGCCCTGGACGGATTCAGCCTGTTCATGCTCGTGGCGGTGGCCCTGGTCGGCCTGGCCGCCTGCCTGTTCTCGATCGACTACATGGAGCATTACGGGGCCAAGGCCAACTTCTACGCCCTGTACCTGGTCATGATCGCCGGCATGAACGGCCTCATCCTGGCCACCGACCTGTTCAACGTCTATATCTTCCTGGAGGTCGCCGCCGTCGCCTCGTACGCCCTGGTCGCCTTCGGCCTCGGGCGCGACGAGCTGGAGGCCGCCTTCAAGTACCTGATGCTCTCGGTCGTGGCCTCGGCCTTCCTGGTGGCCGGGATCGCCGTGATATTCGGCCTGACCGGCCAGCTCGACTTCGCCGCCGTGGCCGCCGGGCTCAAGGAGCTCAACGCCGGGCCGGCCCTGGGGATCGTCACGGCCTTCTTCCTCCTGGGCTTCGGCCTCAAGGCGGCCCTCGTTCCTTTCCACGCCTGGCTGCCGGACGCCCATCCGTCGGCCCCGGCGCCGATCTCGGCGGTCCTGTCCGGCCTGCTCATCAAGGTCTCGGGCGTCTACGCCATGACCCGCATCTTCCTCAACGTCTTCGGCCTGACGCCGGCCCTGTCGGCGATCCTCCTGGGCCTCGGCGCCGTCTCCATCGTCGCCGCCGCGTTCCTGGCCCTCGGCCAGACGGACATGAAGAGGATGCTGGCCTACTCCTCGATCAGCCAGGTCGGCTACGTCGTCCTGGGGATCGGCATCGGCACGCCCCTGGGCATCGCCGGCGGGCTCTTCCACCTCTTCAACCACGCCCTGGCCAAGGGGCTCCTGTTCCTGACCAGCGGCTCCGTCCAGCAGGCCACGGGCACGCGGGACATGGACGAGATGGGCGGCCTGGCCAAGCGCATGCCGGTGACGGCCCTGGCCAACCTCATCGGCGCCCTGTCGATCGCCGGCGTGCCCCCGCTCAACGGCTTCTGGTCGAAGCTGATCATCATCGTGGCCCTGGTCCAGGCCGGCCATCCGGTCTACGCGGTCATCGCCGTCCTGGCCTCGGTCCTGACCCTCTGGTACTACCTGCTGATGCAGCGGAAAGCGTTCTTCGGCAAGCTCAACGAAAAGTGGGCCGCCGTCAAGGAGGCCCCCTTCTGGATGACGGCCTCGGTCGTCCTCCTCGCCCTCCTCTGCGTGGGCGTCGGCATCCTGTTCTCGTCGACCGTCACGACCTGGGTCCAGCCCGCCGCCGACATCCTGGCGGACGGGATCCACGCCGTGACCGGATCGTGGGGATTTTAGACGATGATCCTGCAAACCTCCCTTCTCATCGGCTTGGTGATCTTCTCGGTCCTGGCCATCGCCCTGAAGGACCTGCTCAAGTCGGCCATCTCGTTGGCCCTGGCCAGTCTCCTCCTGGGGATCATATTCTTCCGGATGAAGGCGCCGTACGCCGGCGTCTTCGAGATCTCGGTCGTGGCCGGGCTCATCACGGTCCTCTTCGTCCTGACCATCGCCCTGACCAAGACTGGCGACGAGGTCCGCGAGTCGAAGCTCGTGAACTGGGTCTTCCCCCTCGTCTTCGTCGCCTTCGTCGTCATCGACGCCCTGGTCATGAAGAGCCTCCTGGGCAAGGTCCCGGCCCTGCCCGCGGGCGCCGAGACGGGCACCTTCGGCGACGTCCTCTGGCGGGGGCGGACGCTGGACCTGGTCGGCCAGATCGCGGTCATCCTGGCCGGCGTTTTCGCCGTCCTGGCCCTGTTCCGCAAGAGGGACAAACATGACTAATACCTGGTACCTCTATCTCTTCTTCGCCGCGGCCCTCATGGGCGCCGGCATCCTCGGGCTGCTGGGCAAGCGCAACCTCATCAAGCTGTTCATCGCCATCGAGGTCATCGGCAAGGGCATCACCCTGATCCTCATCGGGACCGGGCTGGCCAAGGCCAGCCTCCTGACCGCTCAGGCCCTGGCCATCACCTACATCGTCATCGAGGTCAGCCTGGTGGCCACGGCCCTGGCCCTGATCATCAACATCTACCGGCAGACCAAGTCCCTGGACGTCCGGGGCCTGACCAAACTGAAAGGCTAAGCCATGACCGGATTCGGCATCCTCCTCTCTCCGCCCCTGGCCTTCTTCGTCTTCCTGGCCGCCGCCCTGGGCCTCTACGCCCTGGGCCGGGGCATGGCCCCCAAGCTGACCAAGGCCGGCGGCAAGCTCAAGACCTACGCCTGCGGCGAGGACATCCCCGGGACGAAGGTCCAGTTCGGCTACCGCCTGTTCTTCTTCGTCGCCCTGTTCTTCACGATGATGCACGTCGCGGTCCTGGTCATCGCCACGGTCCCGTCGGGCAAGATCGTCTTCTTCGCGCTCATCTACCTGGTCGTGATCGTCCTGTCGGTCTCGTCCCTGATCACGAGGAGTTAACATGCTCAACAAGCTCACGCGCTGGTCCAGGATCAAATCGCCCTGGATCCTGCACCTCAACTCCGGCGCCTGCAACGCCTGCGATATCGAGATCGTCGCCGCGCTGACGCCGCGCTTCGACGTCGAGCGCTTCGGCGTCCTGCTCAAGGCCACGCCGCGGCACGCCGATGTCATCATCGCCAGCGGCCCCGTCACCCGGCAGATCAGGGACCGGATCGTCCGCATCTATGACCAGACGCCGAACCCCAAGTTCGTCATCGCCGTGGGCGCCTGCGCCATGTCCGGCTGCGTCTACCGCGGCGCGTACAACATCATGGGCGGCATCGACCAGGTCATCCCGGTGGACATGTACGTCCCCGGCTGCCCGGCCCGCCCCGACGCCATCGTCGACGGCGTCGTCAAGCTGCTCGGCAAACTCTAGGCCCGAGGGAGCACCATGTCCGATATCGACATCGTCGAAAGCCTGAAGCGGGACCTGGGGGCCAAGGCCCTCGAGGTCGCCAATCCCGACCGGCGCCGCATCTTCGTCAAGGTCGCGCCGGCGGACCTGATCGCGGCCGTCACCCTGCTCCGCGATAAATACGATTGCGCCTACCTGGCCACGATCACCGGCCTGGACAAGGGCGAGACGCTCGAGATCCTGTACCATTTCGCCTCGACGGCGGCCAGCCTGACCGTGCGGACCGAGGTCCCGCGGACCGCACCGCGCCTCGCCTCCATCTGCCCCGTCATCCCGGGCGCGATCTTCTATGAGCGCGAGATCCAGGAGATGTTCGGGATCGCCGTCGAGGGGATCCCCGATCCCCGCCGCCTCAACCTGCCGGACGACTGGCCCGAGGACCAGCACCCGTTGAGGAAGGACTGGAAGCACGTCCGGCCGGCCGAAGTCATCCCCGGAGGAAAGTCATGAGCTTCAAGATCCCGATCGGCCCGCAGCACCCCGCCCTCAAGGAGCCGATCAGCCTGCGCATGACGGTCGACGGGGAGGTCATCACCGACGCCGACCTGCGGCTGGGCTACAACCACCGCGGCGTGGAGAAGCTGGCCGAGGACAAGACCTGGATCCAGAACATCTACCTGACCGAACGCATCTGCGGCATCTGCTCGCATTCCCACGCCAGCTGTTACGTCCAGGCCGTCGAGAAGCTCATGGAGATCGTCCCGCCGCGCCGGGGCCTCTACATCCGCTACCTCGTCTCCGAGCTCGAGCGGGTCCACAGCCACCTCCTCTGGCTGGGCGTCGCCGGCCACGAGGCCGGCTTCGACTCGTTCTTCATGTACACCTGGCGGGACCGCGAGATCGTCATGGACCTCCTGGAGATGATCTCCGGCAACCGCGTCCACTACGCCATCAACACGATCGGCGGCGTCCGCCGCGACATCGACGAGGGCCAGAAGGCCAAGATCCTCGAGGGCGTCGCAACGCTGAGGAAGCGGAGCGAATACTACTTCGCCATCGGCGCCAACGAGCCCAGCTTCGTGGCCCGCATCGCTGGCGTGGGCCTGCTCAGCAAGGAGCAGGCCGTCTCCCTCTGCGCCGTCGGGCCCGTGGCCCGGGCCTCGGGCGTGGCCCGCGACGTCAGGAAGGAAGATCCCTACGCCGTCTATGACGAGCTAGATTTCGAGATCTGCACGGCCGCGAGCTGCGACGTTCTCGGCCGGGTCGTGGTCCGCGTCAAAGAGCTGCTCGAGTCCTACAAGATGATCGAGCAGATGGTCCGCAACCTGCCGGACGGCGACATCGCCGTCAAGGCGCCCCGCAAGGCCAAGCCGGGCGAGGCCCTGGCCCGCTACGAGGCGCCCCGCGGCGAGAACACCCACTTCGTCAAGTCCAACGGCTCCGACAGGCCCGAGCGGCTCAAGGTCCGGGCGCCCACGCTGGCCAACTACCCGGCCACGATCGAGATGCTGAAAAAGGGCTTCATCGCCGACATCCCCCTGATCTTCGCCGCCATCGACCCCTGCATCTGCTGCGCCGAGCGGGCCGTGACCCTGGTCGACGCCCGCAACGGCGCGGAGTCCATCGTCCTGATGAGCGAGCTCCGCCGGCGGGCGCTCGGCCGGGCCAAGAATGCCCCCGTGAAAGGGAACGCGGTATGGCCGTTCTGAGAACTCTCCTCTACCTCCTGGTCTATCCCGGGATCCTGTTCCTGTTCATCTACTCGACGTTCTGCGAGTGGTTCGACCGCAAGGTCTACGCCCGGTTCCAGAACCGGATGGGCCCGACGCACACGGGCCGGTTCGGCCTGCTCCAGCCCATCGCCGATTTCTTCAAGCTCATGGCCAAGGAAGACATCGTGCCCGAGGCGGCCGACAAGGGCTTCTTCAACGCCCTGCCGGCCGTCGGCCTGGCCGTCGTGTCGACGGCGGCCCTGCTCCTGCCCGTCTGGAACTTCGACCTGGGCGCGCCAAGCTGGACCTCGTTCTCGGGCGACATCATCGTCATGCTCTACCTCCTGAGCCTGCCGACCCTGATCCTGTTCCTGGCCGCCTGGTCCTCGACCAACCTCTTCTCGACGATCGGCGGCGCCCGCGTCCTGACGATGCTCTTCGGCTACGAGGTGCCCCTCTTCCTGTCCGTCCTGAGCCCGGCCCTCCTGGCCAACTCCTGGCGTCTGGCCGAGATCGCGGCCTTCTACCAGAGGAAGCCCGTCCTGCTCCTGGCCAACCTGCTCGGCTTCGTCGTGGCCCTGGTGGCCGTCCAGGCCAAGCTCGAGCGCACCCCGTTCGACATCCCCGACGCCGAGACCGAGATCGTCGGCGGCACGTTCACCGAGTACAGCGGCAAGAAGCTGGCCTTGTTCCGGCTGATGTTCGACGTCGAGATGGTGGTCGCCAGCGGCCTCCTGGCCGCCGTGTTCCTGGGCGGCTTCCCGGGCGGCGCGATCGTCGGCTTCCTCCATTTCGCCGTCAAGACCCTGTTCATCATCTTCCTCCTGTCCCTCCTCCGGGCCCTGACCTCGCGGATCCGCGTCGACCAGGTCATCTCCCTGTCGTGGAAGGTCCTGACGCCGCTGGCCGTCGGCCAGATCCTGATCGCCATCCTGCTGAAGGGATTCCTGAAATGAAAATAGCCGCCTTCCTGCCCGAGCTTCTGCGCCACCTCTTCAAGAAGCCGGCCACCGTCGATTACCCCTTCCAGAAGCTCGAGGTGCCCAAGGGCTTCCGGGGCACGCCCTACCTCAATCCCGACATGTGCATCGTCTGCAAGTCCTGCCAGCGCGACTGCCCGGCCGAGGCCATCGAGATCACGGACGTCGACCCGGCCGCCAAAACGTTCAAGATGATCATCCACAACGACCGCTGCATCCACTGCGCCCAGTGCGTCGATTCCTGCCCGACGAGCCCCAAGGCCATGCAGATCGACAGCGAGTTCGAGCTCGCGGCGGACGACCGCCACAAGCTGAAAAGGGAATGGGTTTACGTGCGGGCCGTGCTGAAGCCGAAGGCCCCGGCCGCCGCGGCCGAGCCCAAGGCCTAACGTTCTCCCGCAACCCCAGCCCTCGTCCGATCCGTTCGGACGGGGGCTTTTTTTTGCGCTCAGATCTTCATCGGCATGAGGACGTAGATGTTCGTCAGCCCTTCCTCGGGCTCCGGCTTCAGCAGGACGGCGCTGTTCTCGTCCTTGAGCTCGAAGGCGACCTTCTCCGAGCCGACCGTCGTCAGGAAGTCGAGCAGATACTGGGCGTTGAAGCCGATCTCCAGGTCCGGTCCCTTGTACTCGACCGCCAGCCGGTCGCGGGCCTCGCCGATCTCCGGGTTCGAGGAGAACAGCCGCAGCTTGTTCTTCTCGATGGTGAACTTGATGCCCTTGGAACGCTCGGCCGAAAGCAGGGAGACGCGGCGGATGGCGTCGGCCAGCTCGGCCCGGCCGATCGCCAGGTGGGCCGGATTGTCCTTGGGGATGACGGCCTGGTAGTTGGGGAACTTGCTTTCGATGATGCGCGAGATGAGCGTCCGGGCCCCGACCCGGAAGAAAAGGTTGTTCTCGTCCAGATCAAAGGCGACCGTCTCGTCCTCGAGCTTGCGGATCTCGTTGAGCGTCTTCTTGGCCACGATGACGCTCAGCTCCTTGTCCAGCTTGAGCCCGTCCTCGGCCTTCTTGGTGTAGGACAGCCGGTGGCCGTCCGTGCTGATCAGCTCGACCTGCCGGTTCTTCAGGGCCAGCAGGGCGCCGTTCAGGTAGTAGCGCTGCTCCTGGGTAATGGCGTAAAAGACCCGGTCGATCATGTCCTTGACGTCCTGGAGCGGCAGGACGATCCCCTGGTCGAACCTGGCGTCCGGGACCTGGGGATAATCCTCCTTGGCCAGGCAGAGGACCTTGAATTCGCTGGCCCCGGCCCGGATCTCGAGCGTCTCGTCCTTGAGCTCGACCTCGACTTTCTGGCCGTCCGGCAGGGACTTGACGATCTCGAAGATCTTCTTGCCGTTGACCGTGATGGCCCCGGCCTTTTCGATGTCCGCCCCGATGTGGGTCCGCAGCCCGACCTCCAGGTCCGTGCCGACGAGCTCGATATCGTTGGCCGTGACGTTCATCAGGATGTTCGCCAGGATGGGCATCGTATTCCGTTTTTCGACGATGCCCTGCAGGATCTGCAGCTCTTCGAGGAACGTTTCCTTGGGGAGAGAGAATTTCATCGGCTCACCTTTCGCGACGCGCTTCTTGGCCCGTCATATTCTTTTTATTCTTATTATTTAATTCAGAACAACATCTAAATCAAGAAGAGTAATAAGAAAGTCCCCTGCAAATGTGCATAACCTCCGGAACCTCTTGATATTCCTCATTGGGCCAGGGTCATCAGGGTGTTGATGTGTTTGTTGAATTCGGGATCGTCGTTGCGCAGCTTCTCGATCTTGCGGATGCTGTGGATGACCGTGGTGTGATGTTTTCCACCGAATTTCTTGCCGATCTCCGGCAGCGACGAGTTGGTCATCTCCTTGGCCAGATACATGGCTATCTGGCGGGGCAGGGCGATCTTCGGCGAGTTGTTCTTGGCCTTGAGCTGGGAGGGCTTGATCTTGTATTCGTGGCAGACCAGCTTCTGGATCTTTTCCACAGTGACTATGCCGGCCGAGGAATCCAGGAGGCCCTTCAGGGCTTCCTTGGTCAGGTCGAGGTCGATGCGTTCGCCCTTGAGCGAGGCGAAGGCGATGACCCGGCGCATGTAGCCCTCGAGCTCGCGGATGTTCGTCTGGACCTTGTCGGCGATATAAAGGGCGACTGTCTCGGGCAGGGTGACGGCCTCGCCCTCGGCCTTTTTCTTGAGGATGGCGATGCGGGTCTCGATGTCCGGGGGCTTGAGGTCGGCGATCAGGCCCCATTCGAACCGGGAGCGGAAGCGCTCCTCGAGGTGGGGGATCTCTTTCGGGGGACAATCGCTGGAGATGACGATCTGTTTCTGGCTGTCATAAAGATGGTTGAAAGTGTGGAAAAATTCCTCTTTCGTCCGCTCCCGGCCGGCCAGATAGTGGATATCGTCCATCAGCAGCAGGTCCACGGTCCGGTATTTCTCGCGGAATTCCAGGACCTTGCTGTACTGGAGATGGTTGACCAGGTCGTTCATGAACTTCTCGGTCGTGACGTAGAGGATCTTGGCCTGGGGGTTCTGCTGCAGCGCGTAGTGGCCTATGGCGTTCATCAGGTGGGTCTTGCCCAGGCCGGCCCCGCCGTAGATGTAGAGGGGGTTGTAGGACTTGGCCGGGTTCTTGGACACGGCCGTGGCCGCGGCGTGGGCGAACTGGTTGCAGCTGCCGACGACGAAGTTCTCGAAGGTGTAATTGGGATTCAGGTTCGGGTTGACGGTCTGCCCCTGCTTGGTCTTCCGCTCGTCCGGCGACCGGCGCATGAACGCGGTCGGCGTGTCCTCGTGGATGTAGCGGATGTCGAGGGCCTGGCCGAAGAGGTCGCGGCAGGCCTCGGCGATGACGTTCGAATAATGAAAGGACAGCCAGTCCCGGAAGTAGGCGTTCGGGACCTTGACGTAGAGACAGTCCTGCTCCCGGCCGATGAAGGTCGTGGGGTCGAACCAAGTCTCGAAGGAGTTCGGATCGACCTTGGTTTCGACCGCCCGCAGGATCTGATTCCAAGGATTTTGATTTTCTTTAGGTTCCATGAGAGCCGTTCTGTTTTCCACAGATTTTTCCACATCTGTGGAAAATCCTCGCCCGGAAAGGCTATGACCCGGGGGAGGCCCGTGAATCATAGCACTCCGGGGGGCCGTTTTCAAGCGTTATTTTAGGGGAAAAAGGGGCTCCGGCGGGGTCGCCCGCCAAGGCCCCGGGGAGATCCGGCCGGGCCCGTTCCGGAGGGGCCGGAAGGCCCCGAAACCGGCCGGAAACGGCCTCCTGTTCGAACCCGCCCCGGCTGTGGAAAACGCTGATTATGGACGTCGTTGGCCGGACGGGGCGTCAGCGGCGCAGGAGGGTCCGGCTTTCGATGGACGTGGCGCCCAGAAGGGCCGGGAAGAGATGCTCGCGGAAAACGAAGGCCAGGTCGAAGAAGGCTGATTCCGAGGGCCTGTCGAGTTCGATGTAATCGCGGCTCTCTCGATACGTCCTGCGGAAGACGGCCTCGCCGGTCTCGGCCGAGATCACGGCCAGGTCGACGACGAGCGTCCAGCGGAGCCTCTCGATCAGGCCCCGCCCTGGCAGGGGGAACGGGCCTTCGACCAGGTTTCGGTCCTGCACGGCCTTGCGGACCTGGCTGTCGAGCCGGACCGAGCCGGTGACGAAGACGGCGCGGCTGCGCCCCGCGGCCGCCTCCCGCCAAGCCGCGGGCGCCGGCTCGTCCCCGGCCGGGCGCGGCTGGACCGAGACCTTGCCCTCGAAAGAACGGCGGATCTCGGCGGCAAGATAGGTCCGCAGCTCGAGTCCCGGGTCGAGGTCCGGGAGGCGGGCCTCGTTCCGGAAGTCGGTGACGATGATCTCGTCGAAGGCGCCGGCCGGGAACGGGGAGACGCCGGGCATGTCCAGGCGGACAAGGACCGGGCCCTCGGAGCCGCAGCCTGCCGCGGCGACGGCCAGCGCGGCGAGAAGGACGAGACGGCCGGCCCTCATGGCCTCTTCCCCCGCCCGGCCTCGCGCCGGGCCAGGAACGACTCGTAATTGGCCTTGATCTCGGGGTTCTCCGGATCGAGGCGCAGGGCCGTTTCGTATTCGCGGGCGGCCTCGTCCCAGGCCCCCTTCTTTTCGCAGGCGACGGCCAGGTTGTTGTGGGCCGCGGCCGATTTCGGATCGCGCTCGACGGCCGCCGACCACTGGCGGAAGGCCTCTTCCCAGTTGTCATCCCGGGCGGCCCGGACGCCCGCCGTGAGCGCCCCCGAGGCCAGGGGTCTGGCGCAGGCCCCGGCGCCGAAAAGCAGGCAGAGGACGCAGAGCAAGATAAGGGCGAGGATCGGACGCTTCATGCCAGCCCCCGAAAAAGGATAACCTGACGTCCGGTCCAGGTCAAGCGAGCCGGGGGAACTGTTGCACCAACGTGATAACTTCCGGATTGGCCAACGTGAAAACTTCCGCTTTTTTCGGCTAAGGTATGGCCTCCTGAGGAAGGAGGCCGGACTTGAAGCGGAAGGAACTTATCACATTGAGCCGG